>CAYLTX010000109.1:1025-22228 GCA_964386725.1 uncultured Bradymonadales bacterium
ATGCGCGTGCAGCGGTCACTTCACGCCGCCATGTAGGTGCACACCTTTTCGATGCAGCGCCGACGCATCGAGCGTCGGCGCTGATCTACAGATTCCATCGGGAGGGAGGCATGAATATCTGGCTGTTTGGCGCCGGCCTGCTCTGCGTGGGCCTCGCCTTCTTCGACGCGCTGTGGACGACGCTGTGGCCCGAAGGCGGCGCCGGCCCGCTCAGCGGTAACGTCAGCCGGGCCGCATGGGCGGTGGCCAAACGACTCACCTCCTCCAACGGCCACGCCGTCCACGGCAGGCTCAGCGCCGCCGGCCCGGTCATCGTGGTCGTGACGGTGCTCACCTGGGGCATCCCGCTCATCGGCGGGCTCGTCCTGATCTTTCTCTCCGAGCCGCAGGCCGTCGTCGACTCCGATATCGAGACGGCCGCCAATGCCACCGAGCGGATATGGTTCACGCTCTATACCGTGAGCACGATGGGCAACGGGGAGTTCAAGCCGGGAACGGGAGTCTTTCAGATCATCAGCGGATTGGCCTCGCTCAGCGCCATCAGTCTGTTGAGCCTGGTGGTCACCTACGTCGTGCAGCTGCTCGGCTCGGTAGTCCACAAGCGTACCTTCGCCGCCGAGGTGTTCAGCTTCGGCAATTCGGCCATCGACATCACCGACAGCTTGCGAAAGAGCCGACCCGAGGGCGTCGCCAATCAGTTGGCTGCCGTGAGCACCCTGATCAGCTCCATGAGGCAGCAGCATAAGGCGTACCCCATCCTGCATTATTTTCATCCCAAGCATCGCCGTCACTCGGCAACCTGCGCGATCGCCTCGCTCGACGAGGCGCTCACCGTCTATCTGGAGGGGCTCCCCGAGGACTCTTTCGAGCTGGTCGCCTCGACACTGCAGCCGCTGCGAAACACCATCGGCAGCTACCTCGAAGACCTCCAGGGTGATTATTTGGTGCGTGCCGGGGAGGTGCCTCCGACGCCGGCAGCCGAAGAGCTCGCCAGCCGGGGCATCGAGGTCACCCGCCCCGAGGCGCTCGAGGAGCAGACCGCCGAGAACGAGCAACGCCGCCGGCTCCTGATGGGCCTGGTCGATTATAACGGCTGGAGCTGGGACGACGTGCTCCACGGCTCCGGCCCTCCTGCCGGCGCAGAGGCATCATGACCGTCTAATTATCCATCTGCGGCGCGTCGCTGGCCGCGCCCTCGGAACAACTGGAGCGTCGCGGTGTTATAGTCGTGCGCGGCGGGCAGCTCGAGGAGCATGCCCGTAAATCTGACGAGTGCCGACGATTCGCTTTTTTCGAACAGTGGTTCGTATATTTCCTTATGGACGAACTGGCGCTCCCTCCGTACCCTCCGCACGTCGATAGGAGTCATCTCTCCCCTAGTCGTCGACTTGGCGTAATAGGCTGAACTGTATGAAAACGCTCAAAAAAGATCTCGGTCTCTTCGACGTTTACGCCATTAGCACTGGCGCAATGTTCAGCTCTGGGTTCTTTTTGCTGCCCGGCCTCGCCGCCGCGGAGACCGGTTCTTCGGTGGTGATCGCCTATTTCTTGGCCGGATTGATGATCATCCCGGCGATGGTCAGCCAGGCCGAACTCGCCACGGCCATGCCTCGCGCCGGAGGCGCTTATTTCTTCGTCGACCGAGCGATGGGCCCACTGATGGGCATGGTCGCCGGGCTGGGGACGTGGGTGGCGTTGGTCCTCAAGAGCGCGTTTGCGCTGATCGGCATGGGCGCCTATCTGACGATTGTCGTCGATTTGCCGATCAAGCCGGTGGCCGTGGCGCTGACCGTCGCCTTCGGGGTGCTCAACCTCGTGGGGGCCAAGGAGAGTAGCAGGCTACAGGCGATCTTGGTCGCCACGTTGCTGGGCATCCTGAGCTTCTTCGTTGTTCAGGGGCTGATCGCCAGCTACGGCGCTCCGCAGGGGCTCGACGCCTGGCGCGATCCCGACACCTTCATGCCCAACGGCTTCGAGGGCATCATTGGCACGGTGGGCCTGGTCTTCGTGTCCTATGCGGGCTTGACCAAAGTCGCCAGTGTGGCCGAAGAGGTCGATCGTCCCGACCGCAATATCCCGCTGGGGATGTTCTTGTCGCTACTCACCGCCACCACGGTGTATTGCTTGGGCGTGTTCGTGATGACGGTCGTCCTCGAGCCCGCGGCTTTTTACGAGGATTTGACGCCCGTGGCGACCGCCGCGGACGCCTTTATGACCTGGCTGCCCGGCTCGACCGGTATGTTGCTGATGGTCGTGGCGGCGATCGCCGCGTTCGCCTCGACCGGCAACGCCGGGGTGCTCTCGGCGAGTCGATACCCACTGGCGATGGCCCGCGACGGGCTAGTCCCCAGAGGGCTTTCCAAAATCTCGGCCAAGGGCACGCCGGCTCGCGCCGTGGTCCTGACCGCGGTCGCCATGGTCATCGTGCTGCTGCTCTTCGACGTGGCGGTGGTGGCCAAGCTGGCCAGCGCCTTCCAGCTCTTATTATTCTCGCTGATCAGTCTGGCGGTCATCGTCATGCGCGAGAGTAAGTTGGAGTTCTACCAGCCCGGGTTCAACTCGCCGCTGTACCCGTGGATGCAAATCGCCGGCGTGATCATTCCGCTGTGGCTCATCTGGGAGCTGGGGCCCACCGCGATCGGCTTTAGCATCGGCGCCGTGGTCGTGGCGATCATCGGCTTTCGTCTGTCACCGGCGAGCAAGGTCGTCCGACGCGGTGCGATCCGCCACGTCTTCGAGCGGCTGGGCCGCGAGCGTCACCCGGAACTCGACCACGAGCTTCGCCGGGTTATCTCCGACAAAGGGCTTCGCCAGGAAGACGAGTTCGAGCCCCTCATCAAAGACGCACTTTGGCTGAGTATCAAGGGCCGCGCCGCCTTCGACGACGTGGTCTGGCAGGCCTCGAATATGCTCGGGGCCAGGTTGGGTCTGGATCCCGAAGAGCTGTCCGATTGCTTCCTCGAGGAGACTCGTATCGGCATGATCCCCATCGAGGACGAGGGCGCCGTGCCCCACCATTTATATCACGGGGTCAACAATCACCAGATGCTGCTGGTCCACGTCGAAGGTGGCGTGCCGCTGCACCTGGACCAAGAGACCGCCCATGTGGTCCATGACGGGTTGATCTACAACTTCGCCTTCTTGCTCAGCCCCGACGATCAGGCCGCCCGCCATTATCGATTCGTCGCCGAGATGGCCAGCCGCCTCGACAAGCTGCCCGAGATGGTCGCCGAAACCGGCGCCGTCTCCGTGGAAGTGATCACCGAGTCGGATGGTGATGGTGACGAGGTCGACGACGAGGCGAAAGACGGCACGGTCGAATAAAGCGCAATCACGTCGAATAATTGGCTTACGGCTGGCTTGCGCAGCGGCGTTTAGCGATTTGTTCTGACTTTCTCACTCTCTGACTTTCTCACTCTCTCGATCGTAAGCGCTCACCGAAGGCTGGTAGGGTCAAATGCCAGTAGATCTCCGTGACGCTACTTAGCTGACTCATCCTGGATGAGCGCGGCGACCGCCGGGTTGCGCATTTTCTTGTCGACGGACACCGCGTAGAACTTCTCGCGAAGCGCCCCGGCCGGTCCCAGGCTAGTGACGCCGTATTGTGCCTCGATTTCGGCGGCGACCATCATCGCCGCCGGGAAAATCCCCATTCCCATCTGGCCGAACGTCTTGAGCTGTGCGGCGTCTTCGCATTCGCATACCACCTTCGGATAGACCTCCAGCGAGTCGAACCACTGGTCGAGCATGCGGCGCATGACCGTATTGGAGGTGGGCAGCAGCAGCGGGGCGCCCTCGAGCGATTGCGGAAAGTTCTCGCGCAACGCAGCGACCCGCTCGGCGGTACCAAAGAGACAGATCTGCGAGTCCGCCAATAGATAGTTGAACGTCTTGACCGCCGACTCAGGTCCCACCGGCGCGTCGGCGATCACGATGTCGAGGTGGTGGCGGACCAGGTCGGCTACCAGGCCCTCGGCGTCGCCCTCGGCGGCCACCAGGTGGACCTCCTCGTCGATATTAAACATCGGCTCGAGCAGCTTGCGGACCACCAGCTTCGGCACGAATTTCGTCACCCCCACATGCACCCGAAGCGGCCCTCCCACCGCGTGTCCGTCGACGAAGTTCATCAACTCCCGGCCCACGTTGAAGATGTCGTCGGCGTACCGAAAGACATCCCGGCCAAATTGGGTCAGCGCCAGGCTTCGTCCGGAGCGCTCGAAGAGCTTTTGGCCGAAATTATCCTCGAGCTGATGAATCTGGCCGCTGATCGTCGACGACGCCAGCCGCAACTCCTCGCTGGCCGCGGTCACCGAGCCGGTGCGAGCCACCGTCCAGAAGTACATCAGGTGGTGATAATTGAGCCAATCCATACCGTCGTCCTTCGCGGCCTCTGCGTTAAAATGCCGTTGCCTTTCCCCAAGCCCCAAGCCTGCCGTTCAAGCCCCAAGCCCCAAGCCTGCCGTTCAAGCCCGCTCGGCGAGTTCGGCCCAGCGCTCCATGGCTGCTTCGAGCTCGGCCTCGAGCCCGTCTTGTTCCTCGGCGAGTGCGTGGACGGCCTCGTAATCGGCGGCCTGATCGATCATCTGCTGCTCGATCTCGCCGAGGCGCTCTTCGAGGACCTCGATGCGCGCCTCGAGCCCATCGAGCTCTTTTTTCTCTCGAAAGCTGAGCTTTTTGGGGGCCTCAGGGGACGCGGGATCGTCGGCCGGGGCGGGCTCGGCGGCCTTGCGCGCTGCGCGGCGCCGGGCCATCTCGGCGGCCTGCTGGTCTTTGCGATGCTCGGCCCACGCCGAATACGAGCCCGGGAAGCGGTCGATCTCGCCGCCCTCGCCGAAGACCAGCAGATGCTCGCAGGCGCGGTCGAGGAAGTGGCGGTCGTGGCTGACCACGATCAACACTCCGCCAAACGAGTCGAGGTAATCCTCGAGAATATTGAGCGTCTCGACGTCCAGGTCGTTGGTCGGCTCGTCGAGCAATAGGAAATTCGGCGAGCGCATCAACACGCCCAGCAGGTACAGCCGGCGGCACTCGCCGCCCGATAGATTCTTGATCGGCTCCCACTGACGCTTGCGGTCGAAGAGGAACTTCTCGAGCATATCGGTGGCCGAATAATAGCCGTCGGTCGTCTCGATACGATTGGAGATACCCACGATATAGTCGTGGACGCGCTCCTCGGGGTCGAGGTCCATCGCCTCCTGGTCGTAGTACCCGAAGACGATCGTCGAGCCGACCTCGACGGTGCCGGCGTCGGGCTCGGTGCGCCCGACGATGATGTCGAGCAGCGTGGACTTGCCCGCCCCGTTGGGGCCGACGATGCCCAAACGGTCGTTGCGGTCGAATTTATACGAGAAGCCGTCGACGACCTTGAGGTCGCCCCAGCTCTTGTGGATGTCCTCGAGGAAGACGGTCTTGTTGCCCAGCCGGCTCTCGACGGTGTCGATCTCGACCTCGCCTTTGTCCTCGGGCAGGTGCGAGGTCTCGAGCAGCTCGTGGGCGCGGTCGATGCGCGCTTTGCTCTTGGTGGTGCGCGCCTTCGGCCCGCGGCGCAGCCACTCGAGCTCCTTTTTGGCGAGGTTTTTACGCTTCTGCTCTCGCTTGTGGAGCAACTCGTAGCGCTCGGCGCGCTTTTCGAGGTAGGTCGAGTAATTGCCCTTGTAGCGATGCAGCGTCTGGTTATCCAACTCGATGATATCGCGGCAGACCCGGTCCAGGAAGTAGCGGTCGTGGGTGACCATGAGCAGCCCGCCGGCGCGGCTCTGCAAGAAGCCCTCGAGCCACTCGATGGTGTCGACGTCCAGGTGGTTGGTGGGCTCGTCGAGGATCAGCAAATCCGACGGTCGGATCAGCGCCCGCGCCAGCGCCACGCGCCGCTTCTGGCCGCCCGACATCGTGCCGATCAACTTGTCGAGTTCGGGGATGCCCAACTTGGTCAGGATCGTCTTCGCGTCGTTCTCGAGCGTCCAGCCGCCGACGCGGTCCATCTTCTCGCCGAGCTGGCTGACTCGACTGACCAGGTCGCTGTCTTCGGGGTGCTCGGCCAGCTTGCGCGACGCCGCCTCATAGGCGCGCACCACCTCGAACTCCTCGGGCCCGTCGACCAGCACCTGCTCGAGCGCGCTCAGCTCGTCGTCGAGCTCCGGCTGCTGGTGCAACACCTCCATGCGCATATCCCGCGACGTCGAGATCTCGCCCGTATCGGGCTGCTCGAGGCCCACGAGGATACGCAGAAGCGTCGACTTCCCGCTGCCGTTGACCCCGACCAGGCCGATCTTGTCGCGTTCGTCCACGCTCAGATCGACCCCCTCGAAGAGAGTGCGAACGCCATAGGTTTTCGAGAGATTTTCGGCGGTTAATAATACCATGGGAGGCGTCTATCAATCGGTGCCAGGGCTTCCCAGCCCTGTGATTCGGCATAAAGCGGCATAAAGAAGGATGCAACACCGGTTGTGATCGGCCATCGGCCCGCTGAGTGCAAGCGTCATTCGAAAATGCCTCATGAACCGACCACCCCCGAGAGGCCGACCATTTCCACCCCCGCGATTCACGCGGGGGTGGCGGCGCGCAGGCGCCGGGGGGCCTCGTGGCTGTCCATCCATGCATACAACTCCCTAATCAATCACCCTAATCCAACAACCCATGCACAAACCGCAACGGCACGATCACCTGTGCGAACAGCTCCGCGTCGATCTGATGCAGGTTGTCGAGGTCGGGGCCGCGGGCGCCGACGTCGAGGATGAACCAGGGCGCCAATTCACTGCGCAGCCCCAGCGAGACGGCCAGGTCGAGCTCGATTCCGGGCGTGTTGGGGGCGAAGTCGAATTCGAATTCGGGCATATAATAGGCCTCGAGCATCAGCCGGAAACGCTCCAGCGGGCTGAACTCCAGCCCGGCAAACGGTCGGATGCGCTCGCCCCAATCCCGCTCCTCGTCGAGCGCCCAGGTGCCGTCCGGCCCCCGGGCCTCCAGGGCGATCTCGCCATCCCATTTAGCGGCCCCCAGGGTCACCGATCCCCACGAATTCAGGCGCTTGGTGAATGCGACGGTGAGCTCGCTGAGCTGAGTCTCGCGGCCGAGAGTATGGACGATAAATGACTTGCGCAGGCCCACTGCAACTCCGGGCTGGCCCGACCACAGCTGCCCTTCGTTGGCGCCCAGCCGAGCGATGACGAGAGGATAGCCGTTGAAGTACCGGGCCCGGCCCTCGCCGAGTCGCTCGAAACGCACGAACGGGGTCGACACAAACCCGACCTCCGCGAAGCCGCCCAGGCCGAGGTGCGCTCCGCCGATAAAGCTCTCGCTGGTGTCAAAGCCGGCGCGCGGATAGATCACCCCCGACGGGATGATACGCCCGGTGGGAGCGGTGAAAACGATCGGGTCGCCCACCTCCACCGGAGCCTCCCGTGCGTCGGGCGGCTCATCGGCGCCGGCCGGCGCGGGCCGCCAGAGCGACATCGCCAAGACAACGCCGAGCCACGCCACATGTCTGATCACTGCACCCATGGCTGAAATATAGCCACCGGCGCCGATCGGCTAAGGGCGACCACCGTTGGCCCACGTTGTGCAACTACTCGGTCTGAAGGCCGTCCAGCCCCCGTATGGATGAATCCGACGGCACATGTCGTTGTAATTTGCAGACCGGCCCTTGCATTTTGCAAGACACCTCCTCCAACCGGGACCTCGATGGAGCGACCATTCAAAAAGCTGTCCGCCAACGGCACCGTCGCGTTGGTGGCCACGATACTGGCCGTATTGCTCGGCGCCGAATTCTTCATCATTCGGCACCTGATCAGCCGCGACCGCACTGAAATCGAGCGCAGCTTCGGCGAAGACCGGCGCGAGCAGTTGAGCCACGCCATTGATCGGGTCGAGTCGGAGCTGGGTGACATCATCGATGATCTCTTCTTCGCTCGCCATTTGGCCGCCGAAGATGATCCGGTCGAGGAGCGCAAGGCGCGCCTGAGCGCGCTGGTCGGCAGCGTCGAGCCCTACCGGTCGGTGAGCGTCTTGGGGCCGGAGGGCCAAAGGGTGCTCGAGATCAATAATGAACGAGACGACGCGCCGACCTCGGAGTCGGTCGATCGCGCTGTGTCGAGTGCCGCCGAGCGGGCGATGGAGGCCGGCCTCGACGAGGTGATTATCTCCGAGCCCTCCAGTGAGTTCGACGCTGTCCTCGAGCATCACACCCTGCGCGTGATCGCCACGGCCGTCGAGCTCCCCGGCGCCTCCGAGGTGGGCGCGGTGGCGGTGGTGGTCAATACCGACGATCTATTCTCACCGCTCGAGCTCGTCTCCAGCGATGCGCAGTCCTCGCTGTTGGTCATCGCGAGCGACGGGAGCATCGAGCCGCCCACCGGCAGCCGCGTCGAGGACGCCATGGTCGACGGTACGCTGCCGCCGATCCAAGACTTGATCGAGCGTATGAAGGAGGGGGAATACGGTTCGATGCGCATCGACGGCGAGGTCATCGAGAGGCTCGGATTCGAGGATAGCGGGGCGCTGGCTGCCTACGGGCCCATCGGGGCGGCCGGCCAGACCCGCTGGACGGTCGCCACGTTGAGCTCGATGTCGGTGCTCAAGGATCGCGAGCAGAAGACCGTCGGCCGCCTGACGATCGTCTCGGGGGCGATCGGCCTGCTTTTGCTCGGCTTTGGCGGTTATGTCGTCGTCTCCGTTCGTCGACGCACCGCGCTGACCGAGCGGCTTCGGGTCGCCCACGAGATCGCCCACCTGAACGAGAAGGCCGACAAGATCTTGGAGAGTATCCCTATCGGCGTCTTGCTCGTCTCCGAGGACCGACGCGCCACCGGGTTCAATCAAGCAGTGTCTGACTGGCTTCCCCGCGCCGAGCCGGGCGAGTGCCTCGAGGAGCTCTTTGCGCAGGCATCTCCCCAAGATGTAGCGCGTCTCGAGACGGCCATCGATCGCGCCTGCGCCGAGGAGATGACCCACGAATTTGTCGACGAACATAGCAGCCTCTTCGGCGACGACGGCCAATACCGCATCCATGTGGTGCCTCTGGAGCCCGCCGAGCCCGACGAGCGCGCGTTGGTCGTCATCGACGACTTCAGCGAGTTGCACGCCCTGGAGATGCAGCTTCTTCGCGCCGAAAAGCTCGCCACCGTCGGCATCTTGGCCGCGGGCATCGCCCACGAGGTCGGCACCCCGCTGGGGGTCATCCGCGGGCGCGCCGAATACCTGCAATATAAGCTCGATGACGATGATCCGGCCGCCGATAGCTTGCAGATTATCGTCGACCAGATCGACCGCGTCAGTCGGGTCATCCGCGGGCTGCTCGACTTCTCTCGTGAGCAACCCCCGGCGGCCGGCACCGTCGACGTCGGCCAGGTCGTCGACCAGGTCGTCGAGCTGCTGCGCTACGAATTCGAGCGCAACGAGGTCTCCCTCGACGTCGAAGTCGCCCAGGACTTGCCAAATGTGGCCGCGGACGCCGACTCGCTCCAGCAGGTGCTCATCAATCTGCTGGTCAACGCCCTCGACGCCTCCGAGTCGGGCGACCGGATCGTGCTGTCGGCGTTCAACGACACCGACGACGAGGTGATCATCGTCGTCGAGGACACCGGCTGCGGCATCCCCGAAGATCGCATCCATCAGGTCTTCGACCCGTTCTTTACCACCAAAAAGCGTGGCCAAGGCACCGGCCTGGGGCTGCCGATGGTCGCCAAGATCGTGCGCAATCACGCCGCCCAGGTCGACCTGGACAGCGAGGAGGGGCGCGGGACCACCTTTACCCTGCGGTGGCCCACCTCGCCGCAAGAAAGTGCAACTACCCAATCAGAGGACCGACCGAATGAGCTCACAGAAGTCTAGAGGGCGTATCTTAGTCGTCGACGACCACCACGAGATGGTCGAGCTGCTCGCCGCCAAACTCGGCGACGAGGGCTTCGAGGTCGACGTGGCCACGGGCGGCCGGCGAGCCGTCGAGATGGTCCGAGACGGCCTGCCCGACGTCGTCGTCACCGATCTTCGCATGGAGGAGGTCGACGGCATGGACGTGCTCGAGCAGGTCCATGCCATCGATCCGCTCGTCCCGGTGATCATCATGACCGCCTTCGGTGCAGTCGACTCGGCCATCGAGGCGATGAAGCGAGGCGCTTTTCATTATATCCCCAAGCCTTTCAAGCTCGACGAGTTAATGGTCTACGTCGAGCGGGCCATCGAGGACGTCCACGTCAAGAGCGAGAATAGGACGCTGCGGCGCATGGCCCTGGACCGCTCGAGCCTCGACGAGATGATCGGGCTGAGCGAGCCGATGCAGACGCTTCGCCAGCGTATCGAGCGGGTCTGCGCCACCGACGTGCCCGTGCTCATTCGCGGGGAGAGTGGCACCGGCAAGGAGTTGGTCGCCCGTGCGCTGCACTTTATGGGGCCGCGCTCGGCCGAGCCTTTCGTGCCCATCAACTGTACGGTGCTGCCCGAGGAGCTGCTCGAAAGCGAGCTCTTCGGCCACGCCGCCGGCGCGTTTACCGGGGCGAGCGGCTCCAGAAAGGGGCTCTTCGTCGAGGCCGACGGCGGCACGCTGTTGCTCGACGAGATCGGTGATATGCCGATGAAGTTGCAGGCCAAGTTGCTGCGCGTGCTCGAAGACAGCGTGGTGCGCGCGGTGGGCAGCGACAAGCGCCGACACGTCGACGTGCGTATCCTGGCCGCCACTCACCAGGACCTCGAGCAGAAGGTCGAGCGCGGTGAATTTCGCGAGGACCTCTTCTATCGACTCAACGTCATCCCGGTCGACGTGCCCCCGCTTCGACGCCGAGACGGCGACCTCCCGCTATTGGTCAGCCACTTCGTCGAAAAGGCGCGCCGGGAGCATCCCGCAGCAGCCGTCGAGCGTTTCGACGACGACGCGCTGGCCATGCTCGCGGCGCACCCCTGGCCGGGGAACGTGCGTCAGCTCGAAAACGTGGTCAAACGCCTGGTCATCCTGGGGGAGCAGCCCCAAGTCGACCTCGACGACCTGGGCGAGCACACCGACTTGGAGCCGACACCCGACACCTTCGCCCTCGATGCTTCGGCAGGCCCGATGCGGTCGCTTCGCGAGCTGACCGACGATTATATCGACTGGGTCGTCGAGCAATGCGACGGCAATAAGACCCGCGCCGCCGAGGTGCTCGATATCGACCCGTCGACGATCTATCGGCGCGAGAAGAGCCGCAATGAATGAGCTGCATCCTGCAAGACTTCATGCGAATTGCACGACCGCACGGCCGACCTTCCCTCCCACAGCTGCTCCTCAGGCTGGTTTAGAGGCTGGCACGAGGCGTGCAACTTAGTGTTGGCGAGTTGGCGCGTCCCATCGTGGAGACGCGTTCGAATCGCTTCTCTCGTCAAGGAGATCGTATGGAGTCCCAAAACCAGTCACCACAGAATCAGCTGCGCGAGATGCCCGATAAATTCATCCCGTCGATCAACCTCGACCCGCCCGAGGTGCTCGTCGCCGAGGATGATCGCGAGATGCGCAAATTCATCACCATGGCGCTGCGCGACTGCGGCTATCGCGTCCAGGAGGCCGCCGACGGCATCGAGGCGCTCGAAGCCCTCGAGAGGCGCGAGGGCGACGCCCCCTTTGACGCGCTGATCGTCGACATGTGGATGCCCGGCCTGACCGGCCTGGACGTCATGGACACGCTGCGCTCGAAGGATTGGAGCACGCCGGTGGTCTTCGTCTCCGGCTTTGTCACCGGCCGCGTCCACGACGAAGCCGAACGCCTGGGCGCCTACGATATTCTGCCCAAGCCGTTCAGGCTCGCCGAGTTGGTCACCACCGTCGAGAGTGCGGCCGCCCCGGTCTGGAGCTAATAGCCAAAGTGTGCCTGGACTTATGGCGCCCCAATATTTTCTTCGAGGAAGCCGAGGATCTTCTCGGCCACCACTTCGGGTGCCTCACGGTGCACGAAGTGGCCGGCTTCCGGGACAACGAGTAGTTCCCACTTCCCTTCGTGGTAACGCTCCGAGCGACGAAAGTCGTCTGCCCCCACAGGCCCGGAATCGCCGGTGATCGCCAGATTCGGCGCTTGGCCGGGCGTGCGCAGCAGCTTTGTGAGCGCGCGTCCGGCCTCGACCAACGCCGGCACGACCGCCTCGAGCCACGTGTGCGGCGTGTCCGCCTGCTCGTCTCCCGAGTGGGCATCTCCCAAATCGAAATAAGCGAAGTCCAAGCCGTTGGCGTGGATAGTTTTTAGCTCTGGGGGGCTGTGTCATCGGGGGCACCGTACGCAACTCTCGGCACGAGCATTGGACCGACACCGTCTCGGTGTCCGAGGGCCATTGACACTGCCCGCCGGCCTCGGCTTGAATGGCGCCGGAACCAATTTTACAAAATCAGAGGAGCGCGCGATGAAATGGAGACAACAAGAAGACGGCCGCATCATCCTCAGCCTCGAGCGCGGCGACTCGATCCGTGAGTCGGTGGAGTCACTGGCCGTCGAGCTCGACGTCGAGTCGGCCAAGGTCTCGGCCATCGGCGCCGTCGAGGCCCCCGAACTCGGCTGCTACGAGCTCGAAGACCGCGAGTATATCCACAAGACCTTCCCGGGCATCTGGGAGCTCTTGACCCTCGAGGGCAATATCAGCCAGCTCGACGGCGAGCCGTTTTTGCACGCCCACGTGACCATCTCCGCGTCTGAATTCCAGGTCAAAGGCGGCCACCTCTTCGACGCCACCGTCGGCGTGGTCGTCGAGATGTTCATCGAGCCGGTCGACGGCGCCATCCAGCGCATCCCCTGCGAGGCGATTGGCCTGCCGCGCTGGGAGCCGGAGGAGTAGGGCGAGCGGCCAAGATGAGCGCGGTAGAGCGTTGACCCCATCCCCGGGCCCAAGGCCGCGGGGATAGGGTCAACGCTCTGCGACGCTCATATGGCCCGTGGCCGCCGCTCTGCGACGCTCATATGGCCCGCGGCCGCCGCTCTGCCACGCTCAACTTGGCCCGCGACCACTTTCGAACGTCCCTCCCGCCGTGGTAGTTGTAACCCTGCACAGATCACCGCGAGCCCGGGCAAAACGATGCTCAAACAAAAGACGCCGCCGCACATACCGCCGGGGCCGACCGGCCTCGAGATCCCGAAATGGCTGATGCGGGCGAAGGCGAATAGCTTCCGGGCATTCGTGGAGTTGCTCCACGACTACGGGGACTTCGTGCGCGTGCCGTTTACGCCGAAGCGGGCGTATTATCTGTGCTCGAGCCCCGAGGCGGTCAAGCACGTCCTGCAGGACAACCACCGCAACTACAAAAAGGCGTACACGTATGACTTCCTCAAGCCGGTGGTCGGCCACGGGCTGCTGACCAGCGAGGGAGACCTCTGGCTGCGCCAGCGCCGACTAGTCGCGCCGATGTTTCATCGCCGGCGCATCGAATCCTTCGCCGCCACGATGAGCGAGACGACCCGGGAGATGCTCGAGGACTGGGAGCGACACGACGAGGGAGAAGTCTTCGACGTCGCCAAGTCGATGTCCGAGCTGACCTTGTCGGTCGCCGGCAAGATATTATTCAACCGCGACATCGGCCGAGAATCCAACTGGATTGGCGAGGCCATGTTGCTGCTATTTCGGGACGTCAACCAGCGGATTATGTCGGTCTTTCCGATCCCGCGCGGCGTGCCGACCCCGCATAACCGCCAGGTCCAGCAGGCGATCGATAGGCTCGAGGAGCTCGTCTACGGCTTCATCGAGGAGCGCCGGGGCCGCGAGGACGAATTCGACGATCTGTTGTCGATGTTCATGCTCGCCGAGGACGAAGACACCGGCGAGCGCATGGACGACGTGCAGATTCGCGACGAGTTGATGACGTTTATGATCGCGGGCCACGACACGACCTCCAACCTGCTCGCCTGGGCGCTTTATTTGCTCTCGAAGCATCCCGATATTCGCCGCCGACTCGAAGAGGAGGTCGACGCGGTGGTCGCCGGCGAGGTGCCTACCTTCGAGGAGGTCGCCGAGCTCGACTTCCTCGAGCAGGTCATCGACGAGACCCTCCGGTTGTATCCGCCCGCTTGGACCATCGAGCGCGAGCCCATCGAAGACGACGTCATCGACGGCTATCACGTCCCGGCCGGCAGCGTAGTGGCGGTCGGGCCCTATTTCGTGCATCACAACAAGCGCGTCTGGGATAACCCCGAGGGCTTCGACCCGGACAGGTTCGCCCCCGACGCGGGCAGGCCCGAGCAGAGATATGCGCATTTTCCCTTCGGCGGTGGCCCGAGGATGTGCGTGGGCGCCGACTTCGCCATCTTGGAGGCCAAGCTCATTTTGGCCGCCATCACGCGGCGCTTCCGGCTGGACTTAGAGCCCGGACACTGGGTAGAGCGTGAGGCGACGGTGACGCTGTATCCGCGCGATGGTATCGAGATGGTCGCGCATCGTCGATCGAGTTAAATCCCACTTGCAAGACTGGAAGCCTCAATGACCACACGCGTACAACAACTCGCCGACGAACTCGGCCTGAGCAAATTCGAGCTCATCGACAAGATCAATTCGCTGGATCTGGATATCTCGGTCGACAACGCCATGTCGGCATTGTCCGACGAGGAGGTCGCGCGGCTCAAGCGCGCGCTCAAGCTCGACAAGTTCGACCCGCAGCCGGTGCTGGGGGTGTGGAGGCTGGAGTCACTGAC
This sequence comes from uncultured Bradymonadales bacterium, assembly GCA_964386725.1. Lineage (GTDB taxonomy): Bacteria > Myxococcota_A > Bradymonadia > Bradymonadales > Bradymonadaceae > CAYLTX01. Next base: position 15,653 of record CAYLTX010000109.1, read on the forward strand.
GCGCGGCAAGAGGCTGGTGCGTACGGACCAGACGCATCTGGTGATCCAGGAGGAGCAACTCTGGCCGGTCCGGCCGGCGCACGCCGAATATATCACCAAGCCCACGAACTACGAGTACGAGCTCGAGTGGAAAGATGACGTCGGGCAGCTGACGGTCAGACGTCCCGGCGAGGAGATTAACCGCGGCTTGTTGCAGGTGGACAGCGGTGAGCTTCGGATTCGCTGGGCGAAGGACGGCGGGGATTTTCGCCATGCTTTGAAGAGCGGATTTCCCCGCTCCATGAATAGTGGAGGCAACTTGGCGGTGTACCGTCGTGAGGAGAGCCCCGAGGTCACCGAGCAGTTGATAGCCGGCGAGTTGCTGCCCGAGTCGTGGGGGCTGACCTTCGAGGCCATCGAGCTATGCGACGAGGGACAGCACGAGGAGGCGCTCGAGCTGTTCGACCGCGCCATCGAGATCGACCCGCACCTGGCCGTGGCTTTCGTCCAGCGCGGCATGGCCCATATGGACCGCGGCGACTTCACCTCCGCGCTGGTCGACTTCGACCGCGCGGTCGAGCTCGACGAGCACCTCATCGGAGCTCGCCAGGCGCGAGCACAATGCCTCGATGATCTCGGCGAGTCCGACAAAGCCGCCGAGGAGCGGCGGCGCGTCGAGCGTGAAGAGGAGCTCGAATGGATCGAGGCCGCCGACGGCCTAGGGGCGTCGACGAAGTAGCCCGGCCGAGCGAGCCGTACCAGCACTGGTCAGTCGTGGGGCCGGCGCCGACCGGCCGGTTTGATATTGTGGTTGAACCGGAACAGGTTATTCGGATCCCAGTCGGCTTTGATGGCGGCCAGCCGGTCGTAGTTGTCGCCGTAGGCGGCGTGGACCATCGCCTCGGCCGCTTCCTCCTCGGATACTCTGTCCATGAAGTTGACGTAGCCGGTGCCCACCGAGGACGGCTCGAGGGCGTCGTAATAATCGCGCACCCACTGCCTGATCGCGTCGAATTGGCCCGCCTCCGGGGTGACCCCGAAGATATTGACCGCGTATTTGATGTCCCGGTAGTTGAACGCCGTCTCGCGCGGGCCGACCCGGTGCACGGCGCCGTTGAGCGGGTACATATGCATGCCGGTGTGGATATTGGCCACCTTGGGGCCGAACTCCAGGTGCGCCTCGATGGCCTCATCGGGCAGCTCGCGCAGGTAGACCGTCTTCCAATAATGATGCAAACCCGGGGGCAGCAGATCGTCGAAAATCGTCTGCAGCTCGGCGTAGGGCATCGGTCCGGTCAGGTCGAACTCCGGCGCCATATCCGAGATGATCGGGCTGAGCACCTCGCGGGCCTCGTTCTCCGGGCCATCAAAGCAGATCATCAACATGCACATCGTCTCGTGGTGATATGCTTGGGGAAACGGCTCGGCCGGCGGGACGATATGATAGCCGAAGAACGCTCCCAATTGGTGCGGGGCCCGTTCGATGAGTTCGTCATAGGCCTTCATCAGCGGCCGGGCAGCCTCCAGCGGCCAGAACATCGGCCCGCCAATAACCTGCTTGGTCGGGTGGGCCTGGAACTCGAAGGAGGTCACCACCCCGAAGTTTCCGCCGCCGCCCCGGAGCGCCCACAGCAGGTCGGGGTTGCGGTTCTCGTTGGTGACCACCAATCGCCCCTCGGCAGTGACCACGTCGGCCGACACCAGGTTGTCGCAGGTCAGCCCGTGCTGGCGGGTCAGATACCCGAACCCGCCGCCGAGCGTCAGTCCGGCCACGCCGGTCGTCGAGATGATTCCGGCCGGAACCGCCAGGCCGAAGCCGCGCGTGGCGTGGTCGAGGTCGCCGATGGTCGCGCCGCCCTGCACATGCACCCGGCGGTTGAGCGGGTCGACGCGCGTGCCGCGCATCTGGCTCAGATCGATGAGCATCTCCCCGTCACAGGTGCCCAGCCCGGCCACATTATGCCCGCCGCCTCGGATGGCCGCCGCCATGCCATGGGTGCGCGCAAAATTGACCGCCTCGATCACATCGGTGGCGTCGCGACACCGCGCGATGAGCCGGGGCCGACGGTCGATATTGGCGTTATAGACCTTGCGGGTCTCCTCATAGGCGAGGTCCTCCGGCCCCATCACCTCCCCGCGCATGAGCAGTCGAAGCGATTGCAAGAGGGACGCGTCTTGTCCCTCGGATGGCTTCTGCGTGGTCATCTCGGCCTCCTCAGGTCTCGCGTGAACCGCTCATATGAAACGTTAGCACGGCAGTGAGGCGTCAATGCGTTTTTCGGAGGCCGGCTCGCACGCCGGTGGACGGCGTTGCCGTTACTGAACTTTGGTGTGTCCTCCGGCTATGGGTCAGCTTCCTCGTCTCGGAGAACCTCCAGCGCTCGCTGGACCTTAAGTCGGAGAGATGCCAATTCGTTGTCGACGACGTCCCAGACCACATCTGGATCAATCCCAAAGTATTGGTGCACGAGAATGTGGCGCATTCCGATAATCTTGCGCCACGGTACTTCATCGAACCGCTCGCAAAATTCGGTCGGCAAGGCTCTTGCGGCTTCACCGATCAACTGCAGGTGATGAATGCACCAGACCTGAATTAACTCGTCTGCGCGAAAATCATCTTCACCTGTAGCCGTATACTTCTGAATCTGGTCGATGGCCTCGAGGATATCGTTCAGCCGCAAGATTTCGCGTCTCATACGGCGCGTGCCTCGCGAAGGATTTGCTCTTTGGACGGTGAGCGCAGGCTTGCCTCGGTGACAACATCGACCCGGCAGCCGAGCAGGTCGCGAAGATCCATCAGAAGTCCCCCGAGATCCAACAGGGATCGACCTTGCTCGAGCGACACCAGAAAATCGACGTCGCTCTGATCGGTGTCGTCGCCTCGAGCCACCGAGCCAAATACTCGGATATCACGGACGCCGTGAGACGCCGCTACTCGAAGGATTTCATCTCGTTTGTTTTGAAGCATTGTTGCGGGACGCATCCAAGCCTCCTGGGCAGAGTCGAACCTCATATCCAATGATACAACCGTCATCGCCTGATGGCTAATCCCTTACGCGTACGAGTGGACGGCGTTGCCGTTGCTGAACTTTGGTCGATGGCTCGACCGTTGCGAATCGGCAATCAACCGCAGCAGCCGGTGCGGCCGCAGCGGGAGGCGACCTCGGGGCGGAAGTGCTCGGCGAGGAACTCCTCGGTGAAGACCTCCTCGGCGATCGCGGGCTCGACCTCGCCGATGCGCTTGATCCAGTATTGGATGATGTCGGCGTCGCTGCGCTCGGCGATCTCGACGACGAAGCGGGCGGCTTCCTCGCGGGCGTAGGCTTGCCAAAGCTCACCGATAGCATGGTCGATGTGGGTGGGGTGGTCGGATTCGGGCTTGGATTCGATGGCGGCCAACAGCGGCGCCAGGTTGCCCGTTTTCTTGGCGTGCGCCGCGGCGGCGTCGATGGTCGAGCTCTGGAGACCGTTTACGACGATGAATCCGATAATGGCGACGCCGGCGATAATGCCCAACCAAGTCAACATGTTGTACTCCGCGCGAGACACTCGAACTGCTACTTTTGATTCATAGCCAAATAGGGCTTCTGAATCAATGTTACTCCGCAGGCTGCGCGCCCCGATCATCGAACTCCTCGGGCGGCTCGGCCGCCTCGCGGCGGCGCTCTATGCCCGGGACCTCTTCCTCGCTGACGCCGACGCGGTGTTTGTAGACCATCGCCCAGCCCAGCCAGCCGGAGACGCCCAAAAGCGCCACGCCGACCAGTGTCAGCCAGAATTCGGGCGGCACGCCGGCGCGTGGGGCGGCGAGGTTGGCGCGCAGCACGAAGTTGAAGATGAAGAGGGCGACCACGATCAGGTTGATGACCATATGGGCCAGCCCGATCTTGAATGCGCCGGCGGGTCGGGCGACTTTGAAGAGGTCGATGGCGCCCGGGATGGCCGCCAGGACGCCGCCGACCGCGCCGATCATCATCACCGGCTTGGTGGCGTTCCACCACAGCGCCTCGCCGCTGATCAGAAAGCCGATGTCGAGCACCAGCGTGATGATGAACGCACCGGCGGGCACGACGATGAGCATCGGGTGCAACGGATGGTCTTTGATCTGGGCAGCGCTCTTCATGGCGTCGGCTCCCTGGTTGGCGGATCATAGAGATCGCTCCATATCTGCCAAGGTAGCCAGCTAGGGTGCAGCGACAAGGGGGCTGTCGCGGTCGCCCGCTTCGCCCAATGACTCGAGCCGACGCCGTTTGACCGTTTCGCCGTCTTGCCCCTACACACAAAGAAACCATCTAAGCTGTAAGTAGCCATCTAAGCTGTAAGTAGATAGAAGCAAAGACATTTTCTCTCTCTACGGCGAGATCCGAACTGGTGATACTAGCGACTGATCTAGACGGTACTCTTCTCGGTGGCGATGAAAGGGCCCGGCGCGGGCTATACGAGTTGCTCAGTCGGCTCGACGAGGTCCAGCTGGTCTACGTGACCGGCCGCGGCCTGGAGTCGGTCATGCCGCTTTTGAGCAACCCCACCTACCCCCAACCCGATTATATTATCTGCGACGTCGGCGCGACGGTCGTCGACGGGCACACGCTCGAGCCGGTGCAGCCGATTCAGGCCGAGATCTCGGAGAGCTGGCCGGGCACTCTCACGGTGGTCGACGCGCTCGCCGAGTTTTCGCACCTCGAGCGCCAGGATGTCCCCCAGGAGCGGCGCTGCTCGTTTTTGGCGGACTTCGACACCATCGACGACGAGCTCGAAGGCGCCGTAGACGCCCTGGGCTGCAAGCCGTTGTTGTCGGCCGGCCGATACGTCGACGTGCTGCCGATTAACGTCGACAAGGGCTCGACGCTCGAGAAGCTCGTCGACCACACAGGCGAAGACTTCGACGACGTCATCGTCGCCGGCGATACGCTCAACGACCTGGCGATGTTCGACAACGGCTTCCACGGCATCGTGGTCGGAAACGCCGAGCCCGCCTTGAAGCAGCGAGTCGGCGACCGCGAGCGCGTCTACCGGGCCGAGGCCGAAGGCGCGGGCGGCATCCTCGAGGCCATCGCCAACTTCGATCCGCTCGTCGAGGCCAGCAAAGGTTGGAGCCTCGAGCCCGATCCGGAGCAGGGCGACTCGCAATTGGTGATGGTCTACCACCGGCTGCCCTTCGAGGAGGTCGAGGAGGATGGCGAGATCGTCCGCCGGCCGCCGAGCAGCCCCAACGGCATCATCCCGACGTTGCTCGATTTTTTCCGAGGCCCCAATCGCGGCTCCTGGGTCGCCTGGTCCTATCAGGACTCGCGCAATCCGGCTGACTTCGAGCCCGACGTCCAGCTCGACGACGACTCGATCACCGATCTGACCTGTACGCGCATCCCGCTGACCGAAGAGGACGTCCAGCGCTTCTACAAGACCTTCTCGAAGGAGGCGCTGTGGCCGGTGGTGTTCTCGTTTCCCAGCTACGCGACCTTCCGCCAGGAGCATTGGGAGCATTACGTCGAGATCAACAAGATCTTCGCCGAGCGCACCGCCCAGCAGGCCGAGGAGGGTGCGCTGGTGTGGGTCCACGATTATAACCTGTGGCTGGTGCCGGGGATGCTGCGCAAGATGCGCCCGGACTTGAAGATCGCCTTTTTCCACCACACCGCGTTTCCGCCGCCGGATATCTTCAATATCCTGCCGTGGCGCCACGAGATCGTCAGCAGCCTGCTGCAATGCGATTACGTGGGCTTTCACATCCCGCATTATGTCGAGAATTTCCTCGGCGTGGTGCGCTCACACGCCAAGACTCGGGTCGTCGAGCGCCAGTCGTGCGCGCCGCGCTTTTTGACCTTCGGCTGCGCGATGGGCGTCGACGAGATGACCACCGAGATCGAGGTCGGCGGCCGACATATCCGCCTGGGCGCCAACCCGGTGGGCATCAACGTCGACGGCATCCAGGACATCCTCGAGCGCGAAGATATGCGCACCCAGATCGAACGGATGGACGCCGAACTCCAGGGCCGCCAGGCGATCCTGTCGGTCGAGCGGCTCGACTACGTCAAAGGCCCGCTCGAGAAGCTGCGCGCCTACGAGCGCCTCCTCGAGGAGCACCCCGAGCACCACGGCGAGGTGGTCCTGATGACCATCACCACGCCGCCGTCGAATGGGATGAGCGCCTACGACGAGATCCGGGAGGAGGTCGACCGCGCCGTCGGCCGCATCAACGGCCGCTTCGGCACCCTCGACTGGACGCCGGTGCGCTACTTCTTTCGGACCTTCCCCTTCGAGGATGTCGTCGCCCACTACGCGGTCTCGGACGTGGCCTGGATCACGCCGCTGCGCGACGGATTGAACCTGGTCGCCAAGGAGTTCGTCGCCGCCAAGGGACACTCCAACTCCGAGGGCGTGCTGGTACTCTCCGAATTCGCCGGCGCCGCCGTCGAGTTGCACGGCAGCCTGCTGACCAACCCCTACGACTCCGCCGAGATGGCCGACACGCTCCACAAGGCGCTGACCCTCGACGACCAGGAGCGAAAGCTGCGCACCGCGCGGCTCTTCGACATCGTCTGCGCCAACGACGTCGACGCCTGGGGCGCGGAATTCCTGTCCGCTGCCCGCGGCTGA
>CAYLTX010000110.1:0-21955 GCA_964386725.1 uncultured Bradymonadales bacterium
CTCGAGGAAATGCTTGAGACGCATCTCGACACGCACAGCTCCCTGTCGGCTCCTATCGCGCAAGCTACGCATGAACGCTGGAAGCAGGCAGTACGGGCATGGGTTAATAGTCATCTCGAGGAGTACACAGAGCTAACCTTCGACGATATCCGCATCGATGAGGCTCACTTCGAGGAGTTGGTCCGTCAGGAACAGGCCAAGTTTCGAGAAGACGCGGATGGCCAGGTTGAAATGGCCGAAGATATCTTCGAGAGCCTCCAGGCCCAGATCACGAGCGGGGAGAAGTGTCTTAAGAAGCACGCGAAGACGAGGTTCAATCCCAACGGGATCAAAAACCTCGCGCAGTCGAAACTCAAGCCGGTCCTTGGAGCTGCGAGCGGCGACGGGCGAGACGAGGCTCTTGAATTACTCGCTGCAGTCAAGGCGGCGTTTTACGACGACCACCAGGCTTGGGTCGAGAAACAACTGAACAAGATTGAGACAAGCGTTTGGAAGAGTCGTGGCGTGCGTTTCGACAACCTGAACCGTCATGTGCTGCACAGCGAACTCTCCTTTGGCCGAGCCCGTGGAGAGGCCGACGGTTCGAGCATCGATGAGCCAATCGAGATCCCCGTCGACGGAGGCGTGATCAAACTTTCCGGCTCTATAGACCGGGTCGATTACGACGCGGGCCCGAACGTGCTCGCCGCCAGAGATTATAAGTCGAGTCGCAGCCCCAAATCCCAGAGTGCTTTGCTGGAAGAGATCGAGTCGGGTCAACATCTCCAGTTGCCAATCTACGGCCTCGCGCTGAAGGGGATGGTTGATGGGGGGCACCTGTCGCACCTCGAAGGTGCGTCGGTGCGCTATGCTGGACTCGAGTTTCCCGCGAAGGCGAGGAATGCTGCGTTCCGCCTGGACGAGGTGGTCGGCGAAGTCGTCGGTTCGGGCGAGGAGGTCGACTGGCAGGAGTATGGCCGTATGTGGATCGAGCATCATGTGCGGCATGTCGGTGAAGGAATCTTTCCGCCGCTGCCAAAGGCGTGTCCCATCCAAGAACGCTCAGCTTATTGCGACTATGAAGGGGTATGTCGAAGCCTCGGGTTTCCACTCGATCCAGAGCGCACCGTGGACCCGCGAAAAGAGCCACAGGTCGAGATGTCCGCCGATACGAGTAGTTCGAGCGAGACGGAGACACCCGACTTGGAGGTGTTGCTGCCGTCGGCTCCCGCTGTGGAAGTCGACCCAAATGCCTTGCGTGCAAAGCACGAGGCCGCGGGACGAATCGCCGAAGATATCGAAGACGAGACTCGTCGGGAGACTACCATTTCCGCGGGGGCGGGCACGGGAAAGACCTATAACCTCGTGCGTCGCTATCTAAAGTGTCTCGAATCAGGTGTGTCCCCGCAGGAAATTCTGGCGATTACCTTTACCCGAAAAGCCGCAGGCGAAATGCGCAATCGGGTACGCCAAGAGTTGCTGCGGGATTCGGCCAAGGATGATCCTGTCTCGAAGCTCGCACGTGCAATTCGCCAAGACGCGGAGCGGCTTCGTGGGCTCTTGCTCCAGCTTTCCGCAGCGCCGATCTCGACAATCGATAGCCTCGCAGGAGATATCGTGCGCGCGGCCGACGAGATTCGAGAGTTGAACGGGAAGGGAATCAGTCGCTCGTACGAGGTGGTGACGGGAACCGCGGTGAAGCAAGAGCTCGAACTCTTGGTGGCCGAGAAGTTCCTCGACGCACTGGAGGCTAAAGACGAGCGTCTCGAGACTCTGATTGATGCCATTACTGTGGGAAAGCTGCGCAGCTTGATGCAGGCGGCGGTCAGCCGCGGTATCCCGCAGTCGCTTCGTCGCCTTCACGTTGAGGCGCTACGTGATGACAAAGACGCGCGTCTCGTTGCTCGTCGGGACGGACTTCTCGAAGAGTGGGCGAGCTTGGTGGCTCCTATTCAGGAGAAGCTTGTCGAGGTCGTGCGCGCCTGGAAGCCCGCTGATTGGGAATCTGCGCTCGACGCGGCTCAGCAGCAGACGGCGAAGTACCGCACCATCGATCCGGACGTCATCGAAGAGGTCGAGGAAGCAATTGTCGCCATCAAGAAACTCCGAGCCGCAGAGATAACAGATCCGATCGAGGTTCGATCAGCCCTGAATTGTGTTCTCGGTGTGACAACCCGACAGAGTCGCTCGAGCTCGGGGCCGCAGATCGGCAAGAATGAAATGCTGGACTGCATCAAGAAGGCTTATGGAGAAGTCGATCAGTTGCTGGAGAGACTTGCGGCAAACCGACAAGCGGCGTGGAAGGCGTGGTGCGAATGGGAGGACCCTGCGGCGGATGCCTATCTCGCTGCGTGCGTTCTCGACTTGTGCGAGGAATGGGAGCGTGATTTCGAGCGCCGGTTGGAGCGACGCGGCGTATTGCGACACGCCGACGTCGAGCGCAAGGCCATCGAGGCTTTGAAGGATGAAGAAATCGCCGACGAGCTCGCCGGACGCTTGCCTTATCGCCACATCTTCGTCGACGAGACCCAGGATACCAGTGAGTCGCAAGTCGAGCTCATTGAGGAGCTGCGCGCTCTTATCGAAGAGCAGTCAGACGGCGAGTCCTGTCGTATGTTCTGGGTGGGCGACTTCAAGCAGTCTATCTACCGCTTTCGCGGTGCCGAAGTCGATGTCTTCGAGCGTATGGTTCAGCAAAGTCGCGGAGATGAGGAGATCGACCTGGCGGTTAATTGGCGAAGTCGTCCCTCGCTGTTGGAGCTCATCAACCGTCTCTTTTCGGCGATGCTTCCTGCTCAGCGAGATGGCGAATCCATCGACCCCGGCTCAGAAATTGGCTATGAGCCGCTTACGTGGCCAGATCGGGACCCCGAGGACGACAAGAGCGATCCGGCTTTCGAAATCATTGCACAACCGGGCAAGGGATTTTCGAACGCAGAAGATACGGGAGCGGAAGACGAGGAAGATGATGACGTCGTCGATCCGTTCGCACCGCTGGAACGAGCGCTCGTCGCGCGTTTACAGTCACTTCTCGAGCAAGACGGTGAAGCCCCCGCAGGTGAGTCCATCGCTGTGCTCGTGCATAGCTGGAAGAGAGCCGCGCGTTACCGGGAGGTGCTCGCCGAGCATGGCATTGAGGCCGACTTGCAGGGTGGTCGGGGCCTTCTGGAAACGCGCGAGGTGCTGCTTATGCGCCAGTGGCTCGAGGCAGCGTTGAATCCGGATCAGCGCAGCCCGCTCGTTGCCGCCGTCCAGGGTCCTGGATTTGGCGTCTCATATGTGGGGCTATATTGCCTACGCCGCGGATACGGCGTTCGCGCGCATGACGGTGCCCAAGAAGACATGGCCTCGTTGATCGAGGAAATGTGTCAGCCGCGAGATGACGGGCGCCCTCGAAAGCTCGGTCTATCGTTAGTTCTCAGCCATGGCAGTCTTGACGCCGAAGCAGCCGCCGAAGAGTGGCCAGAATTTGAAGAGCAAGAACTCGCTGATGACGCCCGGGAGGCGCTGGGATGCGATGCCCGTATGGTCGAGCGATTCCGGCGGCGATTCCAGTGGTTCAGAAGCAACCTCGGCGTGATTCCAACTCACGAACTCTTCGAGCGTTTGCTCTCGGAGGAAGGGATTCGCGCCTTCTGGCACAGCGAAGGAGGCGGCGCCCAGCGTGTCGCCAATTTGGAGACCTTCCTGGACATGATCCGCGAGTTCGAGGCCAGCCACGGCGTTGACCCTCGCGGTCTACATCGTCACTTGAACGTGATCGCAGACAGTGACGATCCGGGCAGCGGTGGCCTCGACGCCAGCCGCGGGACACCGGTGGTCATCACGACTCACTGGCAAGCGAAGGGGCGTGAATGGCCCGTCGTCGTCTTGCCGGCGATTCACAAGACCACAGCCTCCAACGCAGCCGGAAGCGCCAAGTTTGGCCCAGTTCGTGTCGTGGAGCGCTCAGGTGACGAGTCTCGGCCCATTTACACCGCCGAAGTGCAGCGCACCTCGCCCGACAAGCCCTTCGAAACCTTCAACTCTCCCGCGTCGACGCTGCTCGACGTTTGCCGAAAGCCAAATGACCGAGCCGAGCTTCGACGGTTATTTTATGTGGCCGTCACGAGGGCCAAGCAGAAGGTCATCATGACAGGGGTCTTCGACGCCTACAGTAACAAAAATCACGACCAGATTAGTCTAGCGAAGGCAGACGACTGGGCGATGGTGTTTCGAACCACCACTGGACTCGAGTTTGACGAGGCGGGGCAGGCAAGGTTTAGCGACGACTCGCCCTGGAGTGAATTCAACGGAGGCGAGAGTCCGGTTCGGCTTATGACTCCCGCTGAGCTAATAGATGGAGAGACGCTCGCCACGGAAGAGCCCGAGGCGAAGGCGCTCAGCACGGATAAATTGGTCGAACGTGTCGCTAGTTGGGAGCCTGTGGCGGTCGGTGAGATCGTGCTCGACTCCCCGTCCAGCTTGGATCTTTCCGGCGAGGTGCCGGAGCCGATTGGCTTCCGCACGTTACCCTGGCCAAAGACAAGCGGTGGCAGCGACGGCAAGCGCTTCGGCGGAGAGCACGCCAAAGGGACCGCATTTCACTATGTGATGGAGCACTGGTGCTTTGGTGCAGGACGAGTGCTCGACGACGAGCTGTTCTTGGAAGCGCTCGAACACGTAGGGTTCGAGGGGGCACAAGGGCGTATCGACGCGGCCGTGGCTGGCCTTCGTGAGCTCGTGGACGAAGTGCAGGGCGTCGGTTCGCTCTTCGACGAACTCAGCCAGGCAGCGAAGTCCGGTGAGGTGTATCACGAGGTTCCAGTACGCTTTCGAGACCGGGAGACAGGACGGTACCTCACCGGCAGCGTCGACCTTGTCTGGCGTGACGATGACGGCCTCTACCACGTGCTCGACTACAAGTCCGGAAGCGCCTACCCGACTTTGGACACTGGCGTCGACCCACTGAAGCACGAGAAGATTCGCGGGCACTACCCGCAGGTTGCGGCTTACGCCCGAGGTTTGAACCAGGTACTCGACACACCCGTTGAAGACTTCGGCCTGTGGTTTGTGCCGGCGGGTTTAGTCGTTCGTTGGGCAACTCCCGAGACCACCGGAGCTGTCAAAGACAGAGCTGTGGAAATTGGACGAGAGGCTTCATCGCCAAAATAGGGGGTGAGCGAGTCACGACATCGCTTAATGGTCGTATGACGAGCGAAAAGGGCTGGACGTCGATAAGTTTCGCTCCTACAGTAAGTGTAGCTCCATGCAGAAGAGCCGAGGGACTGGCCCGATGACGCTCTGCCAACCACCTGCCTCCTAAAGGCGGAAACGGTGGCAATGCCTGGGGTGAGTTTTCGAACTCACTACCATGGAGGCACATCATGCCTGCACGTATTCATGTCGACGATCTTCGTTTTCTTGGGGACCGGTTCAAAGAGGCGCGCAAGCGCCTTGGCTTGAGGCGCGTCGAGTTGGTCCGCGAGGCTGGCTACAAAAATATTAACAAAGGGTGTCGGCGCATCCGGCATATCGAAAGCGGTGAGCCGCCAATGGCAGACCGGCGCGTCTTCGAGCGATTTGCGCACGCGCTCGACCTCCAGCTGGATGAACTCTTCGGGCGCATCGAACAGCGCGAGAAAATGCGCCGGCAGGAGGAGCTCGAGCGCCACAAGCTCTGGGTCGGAACGCTCCTAAACAGGGCGCGCGAGCAGAAGGGTTGGGGCGTCGAGCAGACCATCGACAAGGCTGGGCTTTCGCCTGCCGAGAAGTACGCGCGAAGGCTTCGTCGCTTCGAGTCCGGCGAGTATCGGTTCCCGATGGACGACGAGCTCGAGGCACTGTGTGAGGCGCTCGAAATTCCGGGCCTCAAGGCGCTGTACGCTCGGCAAAAGGAGTGCGAGTACTACGATCGGCTCGACAAAAAGCCCCGCATCGTCGCCCGGCTTATGCCCGCTTTCTACAACAGGGTGCGCTACCCGGAGCACTTCGGTACCGATCGCACCCTTCGCTTTGCCGCTGACTTTTCCGAGGAGCACGGCTTTCGGGTCTGCGTGACATTTTCCGACGGCCGAGCGGTATATATCGAGCCCGATGGCTACCGATTCGAGTCGAATCGCCAGCCCACGATGACGATTCGCTAGCTCGATCAGAAACTGAAGTATATAGCTGATTTTTACTTGTCGAATGAATGAGAGAAGTACGATGACCTGGCATGTATTGCACTGTTCTGATTCAAATCCCGAGCACCTCTTCGACCCTTACGACGAGTGGAAGAGCGAGTGGCTCGGCTACTTCTTTGTGGAGCCCGATGAGTACGAAAAATACAAGGCGGGCTTCGATGATGGGGTTAAGATCACCGGCCACCTGTACGCCTTCAGAGATAAGAAGCTCGAGGGCAAAATGAAGCTGAGCTCACTTCGTCTGCGCAAGTCGCAGCGTTATGTCGAGGAGTTGCCCGACGGTGATGTGGATGAGATCCACGCGTGGGTCGACGAGCGCGCCATCGAGCACAACCGCGACCGGTTCTCTCACATGTACGAGCTCATCGGTGACGAGGCGATCGCGTTCTTCGAGGCCCATCTCGTCGACGATCCGCACACCGTCGAGATGCTCGAGGCGCTCGACACCGCAGAAGATCGCCACCGCGCCTGGGGTCTCAGAGATGTCATGGAGGCGGCGATGTTTCTGCGGGCGCTCGACCTGTGCGGCATGGAGCGGGCTCAGGACCTACCTTTCGAGCTGCCCGAGATGATTTGCAACACCATCAACGGCGCGGCGACTAAGACGGCGCTCGAGGAGCATTGTGAGTGGCTCGAGGAGCGGGAGGCCGCCGCGACGCTCAATATGCTCGACCGAAAGTGCAGCGGCAAGAAGCCCTATCAGTGGACCTGGGACATCATTATTGGCGGGCAGATAGAGGACGACGCGGCGACGCTTAGTCGTGTGGCGAGCGGAGATTACTGACCTCCATCAGGCGGCAAGGACGTTCTCTGTGCGCATGCCGAAGCGTGCGTGCGAGATTGCACGATGGCGCGCAAGGCTGCACGGTTGTTCTGATGTCTTGAGTTTATCTCCGCACAGAGGAGCGCTTCTGGCGGGGAGCAATGGTTGGCATGGACTGTGCTCTAAGTGAGGCCGACGGCTAATGTGACCGTCGCTTTAAAAGCTTACACTACCAGCCAACGAGGATTTAACGTGGCGAGACTACACTTCGAGAATCTCGGGTTTAACCGTCCCGCTTCATCGCTCAAGTCGGCCTTCTTCGGCTTACGAGACTACTATGAGTACCTCCAGCACGCGCACAACAAGCTGCTCGACTGGAAGAATTCTCCACAGGCGACTTGGACGCAGGTGGAGAAGGACGATCTCCCCGAGTCGATCGAACCTATCGACGACCAGGTTTGGATTCAACTAGAAGCCCCGCCTGACGATCGGAACGCCGACTTGGAACCGTTCCTGAACGAATATAACTGGCTATACGAGTTCCAGCCCCCCGATGATCCAGATGAGGCCGCGAAATACGCACCGTTCAAGCAGGAGCGCCAGCTCAAGATATGGGGGAGAAACGAAGACGAGCAGCTTCTTTGCCTACTCAAACCTCCGGCGACTGACATGTTGGTTGTCCGTGGCAACACCTATGTCGTTGACTGCCAACGGAAGGCGCTCAGCGCGCTTCAGGGGCAACCTCACCCCAATCACAAGCCGCTCGTGCGGCTAATGCAAAATCGTGAATACACGGGTTGGCCGACGGTTGAGCCTGCCCACGTCGACCAGTGGGAAGTGCTGACCGACGAGGAGCGGCCCGGCAATGACCAGCAACGAGAGTTCGTCGAATACGCTCTCGCGACACCCGACTTTGCGTTCCTAGAGGGTCCTCCGGGGTCCGGAAAGACTACCACGATCTGTGAAATCATTCTTCAACTGGTGGCTCGAGGACAACGGGTGATGCTGTGTGCGTCTACCCACGTAGCCGTCGATAATGTGCTCGAGCGGATTGCGGAACGCAACGAAGTGATTCCAATTCGGATCGGCGATGAATCGAATGTCTCGCGAGGGGCCCGCGACTACTGCTTCCATCGGTTCTGTCGTACCGAGCGCAAGCGGCTTCGCAAGTTCCTCGACAGTCAGCGGGAACTGATGCCCAGTCAGAAGACGCTGCTCGACGCGCTGAATCGTGATGCGGAGAAGGTTATCGAGCGCCTGGTTCTCGACTGCGCTAATCTCGTGTGCGGGACGACCATCGGCATTCTCCAACATCCGGACATCAAGAGTGCCAGAGCGAACGCTATTGTCCCTGAGTTCGATGTTCTAATCGTAGACGAAGCAAGTAAGACGACCTTCCAAGAGTTTCTAGTGCCAGCACTGCGGGCGCAGAAGTGGATTCTCGTTGGGGACAGGCGTCAACTCTCTCCATACGTCGATGATGTGACGCTGTCTGAGAACCTCGATCATTGCATTCCAGATGAGAATGTGAGGAGGGCGGCGCGTGATGTCTTCATGCTAAACAACTACCCGAAGAACGGGGCGGTCGCCGTTTCCACAAACGATACTAGCCTACAGCGTGCGTACGAAAGGCAGGCGTCTCAGCACGGGGTTAAATGCTGCCGCGTCGATGAATTCTCCTCGACGGAAGGGGCTGAAGAACTCGCGTTACCGAGCCTCGTCGTCGACGTTCCGCAGGCCTTCTCTCAAGCACTCAACCTGCTGCCGCCAGACGTGACATTGCTGAGGACCGACAATCAACATCCGCACCGACAACTCGAACGACGAGTTCGATATCTTCGGGAGCAGGAGAGGGTCGAAGATACCACTTGGGGCGAGGAGATCAGTTGGCGGATTATCCGCGTGTTCGAACGGCGGCTGACACATGCCTGGACTCCCGCTCTGGAGTCAAAATATCAGTGGGTGAGGAAGCAGTTTCAAAAAGGCTTCGATCAGTTTGCCCAACAGTTCAGCGAGCTTTCAGCACAGCGTTACGAAGCGAATTCCGACGGTTTCTACGCGAAGAAGGTCGATGAGCTAATCGAGGCTTGTCGGGGCTCCTATGGCGATTCTCAGCTAGATGACGTTCGCGAGAAGATCGACCGCGTTCGTCGAGTCGCTCTCCCGAGCGTGCTCGAATGCCTGCAGTCGGGCTTCAATCCCGATTCCTCGCACCCTTCAGCGCTGACTCATGGGATTCCTGAGCGGATCCTCCGCAAGCGACAAATTAAGCTGGAGTTTCAGCATCGGATGCACCCCGAACTCTCGGAGTTTCCCCGGACCCACCTGTACGCCGGCGAAGCGTTGAATGACCCGGATGACATGGCAGACCGGCGCCAATGGACGTTTGGTCGCTATGAGAGTCGCACGGTTTGGTGGGATGTGAAGGGGCATCCAAATCAGTACGGAGCGATTCCCAAAGAGGCAAGAGTGGTCGTCGACGAACTCAAACAATTTGAAGAGTGGACGCGCACGAATCCAGGTCCCGAGGAAGGAAAGTGGCAAGTGGCAGTCTTGACCTTCTATCGTGCTCAGGAGCGTGAGTTAAGAACGCAATTGCGCCGATGGACCGGTCAGAAGCGCCGCGCGCGCCACTTCTCAGTGTCCCGCCATCTCGAAGTCGAACTCGCTACTGTTGATAGCTTCCAAGGGCACGAAGCTGACGTAGTCTTTCTTTCGTTTGCCCGACGAAGCGGCGTCGGTTTTTTGGACAGTCTCAACCGCGTCAACGTCGCGATCACACGTGCTCGCTATCAGATGGTGCTGGTCGGTAACGTAAGCCTCTTTGAAGACTGTGGAATTGAGCATCTCGAGCAACTGGCTACAAGTGCGCCCGTGAACTACGAATACTCTCGGGGAGGTCAACGATGAGTCTTCCGAAGATTGAACTGAAGCGAACAGTCGAGGTCGAATCGTATCGCGTTGTGGGTGACATTGGTCGTGCACAACGCCAGCCGCATCTTCTCGCGGTGCTTCGTTTAGCGAGCGAAGGAGACGGGCACGTATCCGCAAAGCAGATCAGTAGCGCACTCCTGGGGGATCGGCCAAAATCCGTAGGGCAGCGGCTGCTTAATCTGTGCACTATCTACAGGCTGATTGACGGAGGTGAGTTGACGAAAGCGGGGTGGGAGGCTCTCGAAACCTCGCAAGTATTTATCCCAGAGCGCGGCGTATGGACCATTCGAGTGGTGTGCGACCCGCTGATCCCAAATCGTGTAATAGAATGTAAGCCTTATAACGAACCCCCTGCGCATGCCGACGCGTTGAACCATGCGTCCGATGACCGCATTTTTGGTGATCTTCCTGATATCCTGGCGGGACTCATCGGTGATTCGTGCGTTCCGGTCGGAAACAGAAATAGCGACGCATTGTTTTTCGAACGCTTTGAGTCGAAGTGTGAAGTCCTTGAGGAGAAGTACTCACTACAACTGTCTCTGACGCTCGATTCTGCGCAGCGGACATTCCTGTCGCTGGAGGGCCCCCTTTCGGGCAGTAGCCTCGACGTTCGTCTCGATCCGCCAGAGCTCTCCCATGAAAAGGTCGGTCTAAGTCTTCTCGATAGCGAGGGTCTTCTCGAAGACTGGGACATGGATCGGTCTCGATTGGCGAAAAAGTTCAACGAGGTTCCCTCGAGCAGTTCGCGCAAGTCGTTCGCCATCACACAGACATTTTCTTCACCTAAGATCGAGAGCGTAAGCTTTAATGGCTCGCGTCAAAGCATCAGCGTCGACCTGCCGGAGTTGGGGGAATTCGATTCGACCGAGGTCGACGAAGTCCCGGTGATGCCAGCTGGACAAGAGGACGCCGACCAGTGGGCGCGTTGGCTTCTTCAGCGGGGCATCGACGGGTATATTTCAAGTACTGAATACACCAGGCGCACCCAGTCACTCGGTGAGGATTTCACGGCCTTCGGGTTTTCGCCTGACTTGCCCACGGCCGACGAACTCGCACATGAGCTCGCGGCCAATCCGACCGATGAGCCGCATCCGGCGCAATATTGGTATCTGCAAGCACCCTTGGACTGGCAACTGGAAGACGGAGGTGAGCGATGAATTCAGCAAATGTTGACGAGTGGACGCAAGTCCGGGAACGCGTAATCGACAGATCGAGCGAGACTCTGCCGCCGAGTTGGGTTGCTACCGGCAACGCCTCGAGTTTCGTGGAGTATCCCGAAGAAGGCATCTTTCTTACTTCTCATTCATCGCGAGCCGCGCGGGCGATGGTCGAGGCAATCGGAGCTGCCCAGGAAGTAGTTGTTGTGTCGTCTTTTCTCTTTGCACACGACGACCTGGAAGAGGCGCTCCTCTCTGCTGCTCGCCGTGGAGTGCGTGTCTACCTGATGACCGCCTCCGAGATGCGGCTGAAGAAGGGAATGGGATGGAGCGATTTCGACGAAGAAGTGTACAAAGATCATTGCCGCATGCTCGACGGATTCGCTGGGCGCGTCCTATTGCGTTCGGCGAACCACTTCCACGCCAAGGTCCTATTAGTCGACCCGCTCACTAGCCCGGTGGGTTATCTGTCGACGGCGAATTTCACTAATATGGCGCTCTCACGCAATGAAGAGTTCGTCGTAAGCCTCGACGCCGATCAAGTGCGCCAAGCGTTCGAGTGGCTGCGCTGGGAGTTCTGGGAGAAAGCCGAACACGAACTGCGCGAGCCAGGGAAACTCCAGACGCTCGACATCGATGGGCGAGTTCCAGCACCCGACGAGGTAGCTGGTAAGACGCTTGTGGCGAATACTGGCTTGCGTACTGAAGTCACTGAAGTTGTCGAGGAGGTCATTGAATCTGCCAAGGAGGAGTTGCTGCTGAGCAGCTTCGGTTGGGAACTCGAGCATCCCATTGTGCAGAAGCTCATCGAGCGCTGCAGCGACGGCCTACGCGTCAAGGTCCTCTCTCGCCCGCGCGAGGCTGCTATGCCTGCTCTCATTGCACTTCGAGAGTCTGGCGCGGAAGTCGTCGGCTACCGGTGGTTACACGCGAAAGCTGTATGTGCAGATCGCACCCGAGCAATCGTTATGTCGGCGAACTTTGACTCACATAGTCTCGACGGAGGCTTCGAGCTGGGTGTCGAACTCGACGAGCGGGCCGCGCTGCTGAGCAAGTTGATGAGCTCGATGTTCGAGGCTGCGCCCCAGCGCCTCGAGGTCGATTTGCGGCGAGAAATCGTATCCGGGCGCATCATAGCCTGGGAAGGCGGAGGGTTTAGAGAACTCGATGTCGAGGAGTCCATTGTCATAGACGACTATTCGGACCTGACGGCACCGTCGGCAGATAGGCTCTCAGAGGCTGAGCCCACGAAACTAAAAGAAGTGCCTGACCCGAAGGTTGCACGGACGGAGGTGCATCGATGGACGGTCTTTGCACCATTGCTACCAACGGATGCTACCGAGGTGGGGCCTCGGGCTCTCGAGCCATCTTCTGAAAATAAGGAGTCTGAGGACGATTCGGCGCCGGACTCGTATTCTCCACCAGTGTTCAAGACGAAAGATAATCGTCTGGTCGTTGCGGTTGATCACATTGAAGACCTCAAAGCGGCCAGGTTGCTTCTCGAGGAGATCGGAGCGGATGGCATCGTAGTGAGGAGAGCCAATTGAGCGACACAGCCGAAAAGAGCGGATGCTTGATCAGCTGGGAATCGGTGAGGGCGGGGCCAACGGTGTTGGTCAACTGCATCGAACTCCTGAGGGAGGAGGGGATCGCAGTCGACGAGGTGCTCTATCTCGTCAGCAATGGATCAGATTCCGACCGGCGGAAATTACCTAACATTGACGACGTCGGTTTGAAGGTCGTTGAGGTTGATGTCGATGATCCTACCGATCATTCAGCATTATATCGTGCTCTCCGAAATCTGCTGTTGCCGAAGCTACGGGGGCTCGACGACGTTCACATCAATCTGTCACCAGGAACGCCCGCCATGCATGCGGTCTGGCTCGTTCTGCATGCTGGCGGGGCGTTCCCCGATGGAACACGCCTCTGGGCTACCCAGTACATACCCGACGAGAATAAGAGCCGTCTCGACCGCGTCGAGTTCCCGGTCTCGACCTATATGGCGGAGATTCGCCGCGAACTTCGCCGGCAACCCGGGAGAGCAGCTTACGAGCCTGAGGCGCGCTCGGAGGCGCGTCGCAGTGCGTTCGATAAGCTCGCTCGCTACGCGCGGATTCCGGGTGCGCCTTTGCTGGTTCTCGGCGAACGTGGCACCGGAAAGAGTCGACTCGTCGAGACCTTCGTCGCCCGACTCAAGGGACGCGAACAAGTAGTCTCGGTACCCTGTGGTGCACTTCAGTCCCAGCTAGCCGACAGCATGCTGTTCGGCCACGTGAAAGGGGCATTCACCGGCGCTGGCGCGGAGCGGGAGGGGATGTTGGGACAGGCCGACGGAGGCATTTTGTTTCTCGATGAAGTTCAGGACCTCCCAAAGCAGGTTCAACGAAAGCTTGTCCGCGTGTTCCAGGACCGACGGCGTCGGTATCGCAAGGTTGGCGCTGATGAGGAGACAGAGGTTGATGTAGAGTTGGTATGTGCCTCGAACCTTCCAATCAGCAAGCTGCGTGAGGAACTCGACGAGGACTTCTTCGACCGCCTCAGCCATCTCGTGGTGGAAGTGCCGCCACTCCGACGCTGCCGCGACGATATCGAAGATGATTGGCGTCGCGTGTGGGATGAGCTGTGTCTCGATAAAGGGCTGGGCGCGGCGCCCTGGAACAGCAAGCTGCGGGAGCTCCTTCAGGAGAGTTCGCTGAGCGGCAATTTCCGCGATCTGCAACGACTCGCCTATATAGTCATGTCCTGGCTATCGACGGACGAGTTAGACGAGGCGGTGGGGAAGGCACTTGAAGAATGGCGAGGTCGGGCAACGACGCATCCATTAGATGCGATGAAGTTTGGCAGTGGGACGCGCGACGAGCGGACCAATTGGTTTCAGGCACACCTCGCACAGTGGGCAAAGGAGAAGTGCGGGACTTGGGTCGAAGCGGCGAAGGTCTTGGAGTGCGACGAGTCCACGTTGCGGCGAGATGCCAAAGCGGTGACCGAAACAGAGTGACAGAATCAAAGTAAAAACGTCCTAATCAGACACTCCCCAACGTTTCATTATGGCGTCGGTGTGGCTTGCGAAAGAACCGACCGCTTTGGAACGCGCGGATTGTAAACAGCTGCTGGCTAGCGTACTCCACTCCATGTGTCGACCACTGTTCGATTGCATTGGACTCAACTCTCGTCCGAAGAGTTCCTGCTGCCCAAGGTCGAGCGCCAAGAGCAGCGACACGCCGAGGTCGAATTTCAGGCGCGGGCCAGGGTCTTTCCCCTGGCCACGTCGCCATAGAATCGCGGAGAATACACACCGCACAGCGACCTCTGAAAGCCGACGACGTAGCTTCTCCGGGAGAGACTCGTCTCCGGCAGCATGCCGCAAGGGAAAGGCAACCAGTCGTATCAAGTTTGCTGCCGTTAGATCGGCAATGGCGGCAAGTGCCGCTGAGCGCGCCTGTTCATCATGCGCATTGCTGGAAAGCGCCGTCCAGAATAGATCGGGTTTGGGCAAGCGTTGCTCAAGCTCGTCGAGCACCTGCACCCATCGCGTTTGATCGTAGGCCTGCGCCTCGCTGAAAATCCTGAGTTGGTAGTGCCGATGTGGCCACATGGCGATCAGCTCCTTTACTACAGTCTTCAGTTGCTCGACGTGCTTGCTGGTTAACTCGTTGAACGAGTAAGGAGTGTGTAATTGCTTGGGGGTGTAAAGCTGCACAACCAAGATTTCAAAGCGTTGCTCGAGTGCATTACGCTTATCGGTGGCGTGACTGGAGAGCTCGTAATAGCGCTTTGCCGACTCAAGAGCTTCCATCGTTTTCCAAATGAAGGCCTTGTACTTTGCTCTGACTCGCCACGCCACCGGCTCAGTGGGGAACATCTCCACCATCTTGTCAGGTAACTTGGTTTCAAATGGCCGCCTACCCTTCGCCAAAAGGCGCCATAATTTCGCCTCCACTTCAAATCGAAGAGCAAACACGTGTATGGCATCGGAAGGCTGCAGCCAATCTAAAGCTTCTCGACACAGTGCTCGGATTCGATCGCGATGCTTTCGTAGGGAGAACGTATTCCTGTTACTACGATCGAGAAACCGTTGCGTCTCCTCTCGCAAGCGAGCCAGCCAGAACCGGCGCGCTCGCCGCGGCGGGAGATCGGTCAGGGCTGCCTGCACGATTTTCTCTCGATATAGCAACTGACGGATGTCGCCAAATTCCCTGCGGCCCCACAAGGGATTGCGCCGAGCGTACTCGAGGTAAAAACTGGTAAAGTCGACCAGCTCAGGTCGATGGTTCACTTCGGCCGGCGCGTCCCAAAAGTCCTTCAACAATGAGCATGATGCTCGTCGTGCGCGCTGCTCGCCAGCGAGGATACCGCACATCAGCGCGGTCATATCCGAGTTGCTCGTCCAGTCGCGGCGTGCCAACCTCCACCACGCCTTCGCCCAGCGTTCTACGGCTCGTTGAACCGGCTGGGCCATTTGGTTGTCGTGTCGCACTCGGTCGACAAATTTGTTCAGCGAACTAATGGTGGTTTGCGACAACTCAACCAGATCCAGGGCGTCAGCCAGCAGCTCCTCAGCGTCGGCGGGATCCGAGAGCGCAACCTTCTCGGAGACTATAGACAGGAACCGGCGCTCCCAGGCCGGGTCGATGCTTTCAGCGTTGAGAGCATGCCGGCAGGCCTCGAGGGCTAGGTCGAGGTGGGCGATCGCTTCCGTGGCGCTGCTACTGTCGGAGTAGTGCGCCTTCGCCAGATAATGCTGAGCCCGCAGGCTATTCGAGGCATCGTGCTGTTCGCGGTTGCTCTGCTCCAACAGTTGCTCGGCGCGGTCAATCGAGCGCCGGCGCAGGTAGCTGCTCTCGTGGGCATCTAGGCGGGCGGCTTGGGCGAGCAAGGAGACGGCGACTTCTTCTTTACCGCCGCTGTCAGCGGGCTGAATGTTCTCCAGTTGGTCTAGCAGCTGTCGGTTTCGCGATGGCGAAGGGCCAATCTGCTGCTCAAGAGTCTCGTGAGCCGCCTTCAGGGGCTGTAGGTTAACCCAGTTCTTGTTGAGCGTCTCGGTTACCTGAACGGTATCGATCAATTCGTTCCAAAGCTCTTCGGTCTCGGCGGACAGATCTTGGCGCGCAGCCTGACCTAACAACCAAAGCTGCCTCTTAGCGGGCGCCCGCACTGATCTCGCGCTGGGCTCGAGCACCTCACGACTCAAGCGGCGCGCCCCCTCGCGCTCAAGCGGCGCGAGATATTCGAACTCGGTCAGCGGCTCGCTCGGCATCTCATCGGCGAAAGCCTGTAGGCGATCGCGTATGGCCGCATCGTCACAGCGTGAGGCCAGAAACATGATCTGGCGATACAGCCGCGCATCGCGCGCCGCGCTAGAGTCCTCAAGTTCGGACCAACGGAAGGGGATTTGCGTACAGTCGAGCCCTCCTTCGAGCAGTTCTCGTACGCACTGCAGCCGCAGAATTCCGAGGGCAGAAAAGCGCCCGTCTCGGACTTGCACATGGCCGCAATAGACACCGCGGCGAAGCGCACGTTTGTCATTAGCTGCGATTAGGCGCCGCGGCAGGGCAGAGGAGCCGAACAGCGCAAACCACAATTTAACCGCCTCGGAGAACCCTGCCTCTTGTGCCGTATTGCCTCGGCTGTTGCGCCGCTGGGCGGCTTGAACGCTCCAGTTGTAGACGGCGTTGGCATCGACTGACAGACCAAGATCGCGCTCCTTTTTCATCTGGGCGAGCACCTGCAGGATCAACGCCGGGTGCCCCTCGAGCATCGACAATGTGTCGATGATCTCGGCGTCCTTGCACCCAGCCTTCTTAGCGAGCTTCTCGACCTCCTCAATGCATAGTCGGGGGATGTCACTGTGGCTGAACGTGCGCAAATCGGCGCTGGAGGTTGACCAATTCAAGTCCTCCGAGGAGTCGATTTCAGTCACGCACCGAAAGCCCCGCCCGCGAAGGGATACGATGAACTCCCATACCGTCGGAGAGATGCGTTGGGACAAGTTTTGATGCCCGTTGCAGAAGACCAAGAGCGTGCTTTCGAGGCCATAAGCCGCCAATAAATTCGCGACCCGGCGGTTGATGCACTCGCCGTCGATCGGCGCGCGAATTCCGGCCGAATCGAGTACCCGCTCGGCTACTTCTGCTGCGGTCTCGACCTGTGAGCAGTCTATGGCGAGGACGGAGTCCTGGTAGCCATCACAGCCTTTGGCGATAAACGTCGTCTTGCCCCACCCTGAGCCTGCACTTACCACGACGTGGCCGTTCTCTTTGTCGGACAACTCCTCAGCTAATTGAGCCGCGACAGGCGCGCGCGTTTGGTAGGTCGGGGCGCGATCGGCAACCTCACGCAGCCAGTCGGGCGTGCCGTGACTGCTGTAGCGATAATGAAAGGTCGTGTTGCCGCGCAGCGGGGACGCCGTCCGGGTAAATAGGTCGGCGATTTTGCGCACTTCGATGACGTGCTTGTCCGGTGGCAGTTGGGCCTTAGGCACCTTCTGGGGCGCCAAGAAAGTGTGATTGCCGGGCTGGTTGAGAACATATCTGAATTTTTGGTCGAGCCCTTCGGCCTTGAACTTGCCGCTCTCACGGTCGAAGACGCCGGTAGCCCAGTAGCGCTCCGAGCCCCACACACCTAAGTCGGCTGCGCACAAGCAAGCCAGCATGTACGCGAGTTCCCACGATCGGCTCTGGCGAATCCCCAGAGTGATGAGCTCATTGCTGGTATTAGGCGCCTCGATGCGCGGGCAGGAGTGGTAGACTTGTTGCGCCCGATTACTGGCTACGTAACCGCCGTCTTTTAGCCAGTTGGCCAGTCGGCTTCGCAGGGTGCGTAGGTGGCGAGCTGCCGCGGGAGCATCGAATTTGACGCCCCTACCAGGAGTGAAGGCGTCATCACCGCTCGAGACGTCGGGGTAGAACAAGACGCAGGTCCACGCACTCTCGGGCGGATGCACCGGAGCAGAGAAATAGAGATCCATCAGTCATCCAGCAGAACGATTACTGCGGCGCCAACCTGCCGCGGGTAGATTACACGCTCGAAGACTACGCGTTCACCGGACTTGAGGCCACCAGCTGGCTGCGGTGAGCGTACGATGATTCGGCCGTCGGTGAGTCTCAGGCCGACCTCGAAGCTAGGCGCGGGAAAGCGACGCCCAACGACCAGCGCAAGGCGAAAGATTGTACGGCCAGTGTCTGGGTCGGTCGTGCCGGCTTCGAGCGCCACCTCCATAGGCCGATCGGCCAGCGGGTCGTCAATTTGTGTGACCAGCTCCGGCCAGCGCACGTCGCCGCCGGCAGCCGCCGCCGGCTCGGCTCCCCAGTCAACCGCCGCAGAGGCAGACTGTTCAGTGCGCCGGGCGAGTAGCTCCTCGAACGCTACAATATCGTCCGCCGGTGCACGTGAGCTTCCGGCATGGGCCTCGTCGACCTCGGCGTGCCAGCGGCCCCACAGCCTGGCAAACAGCGGTGCCATTTGTTGATCAGCCTCGCGGCGACGTCGGCGCACCGAGTCGCGCCACTGTTTCCAGGCGCTCGCGTCGTTCCCGTTGTTGCTATCAGCCATAGTACCACCGAAGTGCTTCGTCTATCTGGTTAATCGTCGGTTCGCTCAACTGCGCGCTGGTCTTCTCGACGAGCGGATCCTCGTCACTGTGCCAGTCGATTCCCCGCACCAGGGCTACGTCGACCGACAGCCGCTCGCCAGCGCCGTCGAGATATCCGTTGGGCCCGATCGGGATCAGGTCCGGAACAAAGCCGCCGGTGGTGCCCAGGGGGGGCGGTGGCTCAGAATCACTAGCGTCCCACGGCACGCATTGAAGGACAACGAGCACGCAGTCGAGTCCCCGCCTGCGCTGCATATACGTCGGCGAAACCACCACGCAGTGCACCGGTTTGGTCGCGCTTGCATATCGGACCTTCACAAGCTCACCGCGCCGGAATCCATCTTGGCCAGTGGTGTCCTCCTCCGCCCATTCACCGGCCGGAGGAGGGTCGATACCCAGGACCTGGGCCAAGAGCCGCGCCGCAGTGGTCGTCGCTGCGACTTTCTTCTCGCGGCCGACGGCGCGTCCGTTGACCTTCTGGACCGGGCGTTGCGCGAGGGTGTCTTCGGGACACTTGTACTTGAAGATGGATTCGTTCTCCTCAGAAGTGCTCATTCCCCAGCAGCGCCACGTATAGCAGAGGCTCGCCCGGTTTCCGCACGCCGAGTCGAGCAGCAGTTTTGGCCCGCCGAACTCACCGCCGTTGGCGCTTCGAGCGGGCAACAGGACCGCGCGATTCATATCCTCAAGTAGCGGCGCCTTCACGCCGCTGCTCTGCCGGGCGGGACGGCTGAGCAGGTGGCCGGGGCGAAGGTTGATGTCAATATAGGGGGGCTCCGTGTCATAGTAGTATGCTTTCCCAGCCCAATACCCGGCGGTCTCTGTCGCCGGCACCCACAGACCTTGGCGGACAACGCCGACTTGAGGCTTCGACTTCCCCGCCTTGCGGTGCAGCAATACCGCCGCGTATTCTGGAAGCGCTAGGATGAAGGCGCCGTGGCCGAGATTGCTGTTGGTGGGCGGTTTCCACTTGGCCCGTTGGTCAGGGTGGATAAACACCGGCCACTGCTCGACCTCCCAAAGAGACGCGGGAGCGTCTTCGAGTAACTCGCGTACCCACGCCTCGATTGCACTCGAGAGTTCGATGTCGGCCACTTCTACCCCTTCAGCCAGCATGTCGGGTGATTTACGGCGGTTGGGCTGCTGACAGGATATGTCTCAGGGTTTGGTTGATCAATAGTAACGCGACAATTTTTGCCTGCCGTCCCCACGTCGGGGGCCGGCAGGCGTGTTTTTTGGTTAGGGCGATTCGCACTCGGCAAAGCGATCTACACGATCACTCGTCGTCGAGAAACGCCAGTCCGAGTTTGGCGCCGACGACGGCGCCGGCCAAAAATACGACGAACGGCATAAGGGATCTCCTTTACGAAAAGTTTTTGAGAAGCCGGCGCATGTTGTTGCCGGGAAGTGCCGAAGCGCTCGCCGCCATGAGCACCGGCGTGATGCCGGTGGTGTCGAGCGCGTTGACCGTACGGCGCGTCTCGTCCGGGGCCACCACCGAGGTGGTGATTCCGCACGCTGCGCCGACCAAAAAGAATGCTGCCAAGGGCATATGTGTCTCCTTAGGAGAAGTGGAATATCGGGCGCACCCGCCCATCGGGTGGCCCGCGAGATGGTCGCTCTACCGAACACTTGCTCGGGGAGCGACGAGTCGCCGAGGCGACTCCTTCGATCATCTCGCTAGTCAGCCGTCGCCACTACCGTTCGGCTCTCACTATGTACGTCGCGCCAACCTGCAATGAGGTGACAAAGTTTTTTGAGGAAAGCCTAATAGGTAGTCGGCAACCGCGACCAGGTGGTCCGAATCGCTCGTCTGGCGGCTCAGCAGGCGTGGCGATACTCTGACAGTTGCGGGCGCAATTTTTTGTAGGCGCGCGACAGCGAGGCGTACTCCTTGTTCTCGAAGTGCGCTGGGCACTCGCCATCGTTGTCGAGCACGGCCTGGATGCGGTCTCGCTCCACACCTCCGAGCGTCGACACGGCAGCGCGCACCTGTTCGCTAAGCTCTGCCCGCTCGACGAAATTGGCTGTGGCGTCGGTGCGGGCGCGGGCCCAGCGCAGTTCCCCGGCATCGTTGGCGTTTGTCGGAACTGCGTTGTAGAGGGTGTAGGCGACAGAAACCGCGAGGGCGGAGGACGGAGAAGTCCTGCGTCGGCGCTGGCGTTGAGCGTCAATGGAATTACAACCAGCACGCCTTGCAACCACTGAGGAGAGCTTTGAGTCGGGGAGAGTCTTTTGCTCAAGGAGTTCCACGACCACGTCGTGAAGACAATCCGACGGTTCGATCAAGGAGTTGTCATGCACGCCAACTGCGACGCGCTTTATCAGTTGGCATAGCTCGTCGTAGGTGCGAGCAGTGCGCAACTGGTCGCGAATAAGAAGCGATTGGGAACTGGCCATTAGGGAACCTCCTCGGTTTTGATTGACAGACTCACGATCTTCTTTCTCGCGAGTCATCACGAACCTGAGAGGCAGTGATGCCAGTTCACTGTGGCTAATAAGATAACAACTACTAACACGGGGTCAAGAACATCGCCTGCGGGTTAGATTTAGCGGGTCGCTTTGGTCAAGTCGGTGCCTGACTGGCGCCTGGGTTCTGAGTCATAATATTAACAGGAGCTTTTTTGGAGACTACAACAACGAGACACTTGTGTCTGTGGTTAGAATACGTAGAGATGTGGCGGACGGCAGAGCTGCAGTGTTCACCCCGTCAAGACCTATCCACCTCTGCATGGCCGAGACCATCTAATGTTGCGTCAACTCCAGGACAGCTATCGTCAGCTCATATTGCCGGGCCAGGAAGAAATCGAACAAGTGGCCGGGAGGTACGGGAACTCTCCGACTGAATGACTCATTCTTGCCGGGAATATCGGAAGCATCCCTTCTGCGCCGCGAAAAATCTCTCCAATATCTCTCCAAAACTGTGCAGGATCAGACAGGACGAGGTAGGATGAGGTTGGACGAAATCAAACGGGCGTAGTTTTAGGAAGGTCAGGCTATATGCGGGTTTGCGGCCATTTTCTGGGCTTGGATGCCACCACAGTGCGATTGACCAAAAAGCGCGGTTGCTGATCTACCAGATCTACGAGGGGACGAGTCAGATTCAGCGTCTGATTATCTCTAGAGAGGTATATAAGGACGTTTCGGGGTGATTCTCACAAGCGACCGAAGGGAGCGCGCCCCGCGCCTTTTGCGGAGCCTCTGTAGCCTGGGGCGACCGACCGAAGGGAGGGAGTCCCGGGAGAGCGACGACCCATACGAACCATCCGGTCGTCCGCGCCCCCCCAAACTCCCTTCGCTATGCTACGGTCGCATGGGGCTACAGAGATGATATGGGCCGCCTCCCGGGCGTGATTCGCGGAGGCGG
>CAYLTX010000111.1:0-21838 GCA_964386725.1 uncultured Bradymonadales bacterium
AAAACCCCAAACCCAAAACCCAAACCCCAAACCCAAAACCCCAAACCCGGCTTTCAGACTACTACCCCCTCGCCCGCCGGCGCAATCGCCCCTGCCGCACGCAATCCCGAGCTACCTGCTTGACTCTCCGAATACGTGTTTTATGTTTCACGCACAATTCATGAGTAATATACCGAAAAGGAGATTAAAAATGGCTGGATTTGGAGAGCACACACTGCCCGATCTTCCCTACGCTTACGACGCGTTGGAGCCGTATATCGACGAGCAGACGATGCGTCTGCACCACGACAAGCACCATCAAGGCTACGTCAACGGCCTCAACTCCGCCGAGCGCAAGCTGGCCGAAGCCCGCGAGTCGGGCGACTTCAGCAATATCCGAAGCATCGAGCGCGCCATCGCGTTCAACGGCTCGGGCCACATCAACCACACCCTCTTCTGGGAGAATATGTGCCCGGCTGACCAGTCCGGTGAGCCCGAAGGCGCGTTGGCCGACCAGATCGAGCAAGACTTCGGCAGCCTGGACAACCTCAAGGCACAGTTCAGCGCATGCGCCGGCAGCGTCGAGGGAAGCGGCTGGGGCATCCTGATCTGGAACCCCGAAGGCGAGTACCTGAGCACCATCGCCGGTGAGAACCACCAGAAGCAATTCTTCAACAACCAGATCCCGATCCTGCTTCTGGACGTCTGGGAGCACGCCTACTACCTCAAGTACCAGAACAACCGAGGCAAGTACGTCGAGCAGTGGTGGAACGTGGTCAATTGGGACAACGTCGCCCACAACTTCGACAAGGCCCAGTCCTACGAGTTCCCGGTTTCGCTCTAAGAGCGTCATTGGAGCGACGGCCTCCGCGCCGTCGCTCAGACCGAATCAAAAAGCCCCGCCAGGCATCGCGCCTGGCGGGGCTTTTTGATGTAATCGGTTGATGTGCCCGGGCAAAAAGAGACTCGGTCAGGTCTCGCCGCCCTTGTTGGTTTGCGACTGTTTCCAGGCCGAGACAAATAAAACCGCAACAACAGTCAGCAAGACGACCGGCGCCGTCACAAAGAAGATCATTCCGTATTCAGCACTGCTCATTATACCCTCCCGTGGCAGTTTCGTGACACTCCCCAGTTGCGCTACAGTGACGATATTCGCGTCAGCCACTTTAAACCACTCCTACTCCGAAACCCGGAGTCTTGGCTTCGTCAGACCAGTGTCTGTCGGTTTGTCCTCAATCCATGTAGCGCTGCTACCTGTCAATCGGCCAAACCGACATCCATCTGGCCTGACTTTGCCAATTTATCCGGTTTCCGAAATAGGAGTGCTTTAGTTGACACCACTCATTTTGAATCTGTGGCCGTGCGCCAACGTCCTATACTGTGTGGATGTGCAAAAACTAATCGAGCGCCCAATCAGGTCAAACCCATGCGACGCTATGCTGCCCTTCTGATCGCCCTCTCGATGCTGCTCGTCGCCCCATCCGCCTGGGCGGCTGACGTGGTCGACACCGATGGCTTCGGCACGCTGCTCGAAAAATATGTCGATGGAAACGGCCAGGTCGACTACGCCGGCTGGCACGAGAACAAAAAGGATCGCGCCCGGCTCGACGCCTTCCTCGACGAGCTCGCCAAAGCCGAGCCTGACGCCCAGTCAAAGAAGGCCCAACTCGCCTTTTATATCAACGCCTACAACGCCGTCGTGCTCGACTCGGTGCTCGAAAAGTGGCCGGTCAAGAGCGTCATGAAGGAAGACGGCTTCTTCAAAAAAGAAAAACATACCGTCGCCGGCGACGACATGACCCTCGACGCGCTAGAGCACAAGCTCATCCGCCCGCGCTTCAAAGAGCCGCGCATTCATTTTGTGTTGGTTTGTGCAGCCAAAAGCTGCCCGCGGCTGCGCCAGACGCCGATGACCGAAAAAAACCTCGAGGCCTCACTCGAAGCGGCCGCCAAGGAGTTCATCCCCAAGGCGACGAGCGTCTCGGGCAAGAAGGTTACCACGAGCCAGTTGTTCAATTGGTTTGCGGACGACTTCAAGGCCGCTGAAGGCTCAGTCGAGGCTTATCTGGCTAAGTATGTGGGCGGGAAGGCGAAGAAGGTGTTGGAAAGCGGTAAGGCGAAGGTGGAATTCGCTGAATATGATTGGGAGATCAATGAGCAATGAGACTCTGAGACTCAGCGTCTCAAGCTTCAGCGCCCTCTTCTCCACGCTGGGGCTCGCCGGCGTCGAAGGCCAGCAACATCCCCGCCGCACTCATCAACCGAATCGCGTAGGCGTCACTTCGAAAATTCTTGCGAAAATAGTCGACATGCTCGGCCGGCGAGTTGTGCACGAGATATTCGAGGTAGGCGTAGCGGGTCTGCAGGTCGTCGATATTGGCCAGTAGCTCGCGACTTTTATCGTCTTCCGCGACGCGGACCAACAGCAGCGCGGCCAGCGGCGCGACCTCCTCGTCGCCGTCGGCGGCGAGCTCGTAGAGCTGGTCGGCCAGCGGCTCGAGGACGGCGGCGTCCTCGAGGGTCAAGATGAGGTCGCGCAGCTGAGTCAATGTCTCCAGGCGAACTTCTTCGTCGTCCAATTGCTCGGAGAGGTGCTGCGCCCACTGGTCGGGATATTGCCGCGTGAGCACGTCCGCCAGCTGTTTTCTGGTCTCGAAGTCGGCGGTGCGCGTCGCCGAGATAAAGGCGCGCGCGTCGGCGTGCTCGTTGTTGGCGTAGAGCTCGATGGCGCGGTGGCGCACCGGCTGGCGGGCGTCCTGCATGGCGATCTTGAGGCTGACCGCGGCGTCCTCGGAGGGGTTGGTCGACAGCGCGTCGAGCACCTCGACCGACTCTTCGGCGCCGGCGTTATTCAGGAAGGACTGCACCTGCGGCACGTATTGGATCTGGCCGCGAGCGACCAGGCCGAGCGTCGCGGCGCGCACGAGCTCACTATCGATGCGCTTGGGTACCACGAATTCGCCCTCGTCGGAGATGTCGACCGACTGCAAGATCTCTGCGAAGAGAGGCTCGGCGGCTTCGATCCGCGCACGCCACAGCACGCGCGCCGCGGCCAGCCGTTTGTCGCGATCGGCCGATGGGTCTCCCAGCGTCTCGAGCAGCGACTCGGCGCGCTCGGGCTGGCCCGCCTCGACCAACGCGCTGAGCGCTGTGGCGGCGAGCTCCTCGTCGTCGTCTTTGACGTATTGGCCGACCTCGGGAAAGAGCGTATTCTCCAGATAGCTGGTATTGCCCTGCTCTTTAGCCTTTTTCAGTCTGGCCAGCGGGCCGCGCTCGAAGGCCACCCGCCGCAGGCGCGGGTCGCTCGAGCGAAGCGCGCGGGAGGTGACCACTCGCTTTAGCGGGGGCGCACCGTACTCGAGGACGGCCTCCAAGATGGCCATCTTCTCCGGCTCGTCGGCGGCGTTGAATTGGGCGAGCGCCGCGCGCCGAATATCCTTATGTCCGCTGGCGAGCAGCACCCGCAGCGCGGCCACGCGCACCATCGCCGAGTCGGGGTGCTCGACGAGGCCCTCGGCGAAACGAGCCATCGACGGCTGGCTGAGTATCTCGAGCACGCGCATGGTCTCGGCCTGCACGTGCGGGTCGCTGTCCATATCGGCGCCGGTCTGCAGGACCTTCTTGACCTCGCGACGCTCGGCGTCGCCGAACTCCCCGTCGTCACAGCCCGCCAGACCGACCGCCAGCCCCAGCACCGCCAGCACACAGATCAGCCGCCCGGCCCATCTGATCAGGTTCATACGCCGCGCACTCTCGGCTCGCCTCATGGTGATCCCTCTGCGTTCTGGTCTTCCTTGTCTTTCCGGTGGCGCTCCATCCAGCGGATCATGCGGCGCACGATCGCCTCCCACGGCTCCTCATTGAGGATCTCGTGGTATAGCTTGGGGAAGACCTCCATCTCGCGGTCGCCGCTGCCCATGCGGTGGAAGATCTCCTCGGCCGCACTCGTGTCGACGATCTCGTCCTGGCCGGCCAGCAAGAATAAAAATGCCTGGTCGAGCTGGCTTGCGCGCTCCCACAGGTCGTCTTGAGCCTGGCCGGCCTCGGTGAACCAACGCGCCGAGACGATCTTCAGGTCCAGCGGATCTTTGCTGTACTTGTCGACGACCCGTTGGACGTGGCTCAGCTTGGAGGGGTCGAGGTCGTTGGGCATCGTAAACGACGGCCAGACCTTGCTCATCAGCTTACCCGCAGCCTCCTTGACCCTGGGCACCTCGAGGGCGAGGCCGCACATCGGGCTGGTCACCACAAATCCGGTGATCCCATCGGGACGCGTGAGCGCATAGCGAAGCGCGATCAGCCCGCCGTTGGAGTGTCCCACACAGAATAAGTCGACCTCCGGCCAGCGCGCCGCGGTCTGCAGCTTGAGCAGGTCGTAGTCGCGCACATAATGCTCGTAGCGCTCGACGTGGGCGCGCTTTCCGGTGCTCTTGCCGTGGCCGCGCGCGTCGATGGCGAGCACGGCGTAGCCGGCCCGGCACAGCGCGCCGGCGACGTGATCGTAGCGCGACGAATGCTCCCCGAAGCCGTGCATCAGCGCCACGGCGCCGCGGCTGGGCCCACCTTTGGGCTCCCAGGATTGCCAGAAGAGCTGCTCGTCATCGAAGGCATGCCAGAAGCCCTCCTCCTGCTCGACGCTGTCGTCGTCGAGCGCACGAGCGGGGGCGAGCCCGGCAAAATCGAGCCCCTCGATCTCATCATCGGATAAAAAACTCTGGGTCGGCTCAGCCAAATCGACACTCAATTGCATTCCTCGACGTAGGGGTCCTGTACTGTGATATCAGCAAGTCTAGCCCACACGCCCGAGAACGTGAAGCGAGGCGCCTGGCTTATTGGGCTTCGTTTAATTCCTCGGCGCAATAAAGCTGCTCGACCTCGGCGGCGACCTCGGCCAGCCCGAAGCTCAGATCATCGGTGCACAGGCTGTGGAAGTAGCCCTGCTGGCCGAAGAGGCGGGTCGCCTCGTACAGACGATTGGAGGGATAGGCCGCTCCGAGCGTGCCCTGACACACCGGGCGAACCTGCTCGCCCTGCTCGACATCGCGGCCGGAGGGGGGCCCGGCGAAGACGGCCAGCGCGATGTCACGGCGGGTTTGTGTCTGCTCGTAAATACGCTCGACGACGGCGTCGACCTCGGTCAGCCGGCCGCGGCGCCACACACACTCGCTGCGCATCGGCTCTTCGCCGGGCATCGCCTCGTCGCCGGAGCAATCGTCTTCGTTGGTGAGCACCAAGACCAGCAGGCGCGCCTGGTCGCGGAAAAAGTCGTCGAGCTCCCCCGGCCGGTCGACGATGCTGCGCTCGATGACCTTCAGCGCCTGCTGGCGATCCCGACCGTCGTCTCCGATCATGACGTTGCAGGCGGCGATCCGCTTCCAGTCGCCGGCCCCCTCGGAGTCGGCGATCTGGCCGGAGTTCTGCTCGCAGCCCTCGTAGATCGTGCCGGGCTCGCGCAGGCCGGCCTCGGCGGTGGCGTCGGTGCTGACCACGCCCACCCGAGTCGACAGCCCGCGGGCGTCCAGCGTGTCCAAAAAGCCCGGCATCGCCATCGCCAGCCGCTGCTGCTCGCGCAGAATATCGCCCGAATTATCGACGACCACCAGGACGTCGAGCTCGGCGGGCCCCTCGAAATCGCCGGCTTGCTGCTCACACGCGTCGGCGATCAACGGCTCGGTCTGATACGGATTCTGCTCGGTGCACGCCGCGCCGAGAACACAGACGCTCCAAATGATCAAAATTCGTTTCATCGCGGTCGCTCTTGTAGTCATGTCGGACCATGGGCTCTGTGCGTACGCTCGATGCGGTCAGCCATAT
Source organism: uncultured Bradymonadales bacterium (assembly GCA_964386725.1). Lineage (GTDB taxonomy): Bacteria > Myxococcota_A > Bradymonadia > Bradymonadales > Bradymonadaceae > CAYLTX01. The sequence continues at coordinate 5,794 of CAYLTX010000111.1, forward strand.
TGACGAACCACGAGGCGAATTATTCTGCCAGGCGGCCCTGCAGGGCGGCCAGGAGTGCTTCGAGTCGCTCACGCGTGGAATCGTCCATGCTGCGGCCGAGCCGAAGCCAGCCTTCGTAATCGAGCTCGACCGGCAGCCACTCGGGGTGGGCCGAGGCGAGCTCGACGAGGCACTCTTCGGCCTCGTCGGCTTCGGCGTCCCCGTCTTCGAGCACGCCCAGGACAAAGCCGACGAGCTCGTAGATCAGTTTAAATGTCGCCGCCTCGCTCTGTACATCGCCAATCAGAGATCGCGCCCGGTCGAATTTGGCGCGCTTGATAAATTCGAGCGCCAGGTCGGCCACACCCTCGAAGCCCTGCGCGGACATCTCGATGGCCTGCCCCATCGCCTCGATGGCCTCGGCGTCTCGGCCCAGCGGGGCCAGCGAGAGCGCGCGCGATTGGTGGTAAGCGGCGCGCTCGCCGTCGAGTTCGATGGCGCGGTCGATCTCTTCGAGCGCCTGTGCGTGGCGGCCCCATTGCTGGAGCACCACGCCCAGCGTATGGCGCGCCTCGGCGTCGTCGGGCTCGAGCTCGACGGCTCGCTGAGCGCGCGTTTTGGCCAGCTCCAGATCCCCGATCAAAAGCGCAGCCGAGGCCACCCCGCGGTGGGCCGCGGCGCGCTCGCCGACCAGCTTGGACAGCTTGTCGAAGGCGGCGATCGCCTCCTCGGCGCGTCCCATCTCCAGGAGCACGTGGCCGCGGGCGACCAGCGGGTCGGGGTCGAAGGGATCGTACTCCTCGGCGGTCTGGAGCGCGTCGAGCGCCTCCTCGTAGCTGGCGTGGGCGGCCAGGCCGAGGCCGAGGTCGAGCCAGTCTTCGAGCTCGCCGCCCTCCAACTCGAGCAGGCGCTGCTGAGCGCGATAGCCGGCAAATTCCTCGCCCAGCTCGAACCACAGATCGCGGGTAGTCCGCCACAACCCGCGGCGCTTTTTGGCCAGGCGCGCGGCGTACTCGAAGGCCTCGGCCGCCTGGCGAAGCTCGTCGCGGCCCATGCGAAGTTGGCCGAGGCGAATGGCGCTCTCCACGTCGTCGGTCTGCCGGTCGATGGCCAATTGATAAAAGGCGACCGCCTCGTCCTCGGCGGCCAGATCGAGCAGCACGTCGGCCACGAAGCCGGCCACCGAGGCCCGCTCGATCGCGTCGGGATCGATCTCGGCGAGCGTCTGGCGGGCGCGATCGAGGTCGCCCTCGAGCACCAGGGCGTCGCCGAGCAGGGCCATCAGGTTCGGCTTGCGGCCGTGGGCCTCCATCGCCTTGTCCAGCAGGCTGCGCGCCTCGACGACCAGCTCGCGGCCCACCAACAAGCAGGCATAGGTCAGCACGGCGATCTCGTCGTCGATGCCTCGGTTGGCGTAGCGCGTGTTGGCCTCTTTGAGCGCGCGCGTATAATCTTCCTTCTCGAGCGCGCGCAGCACCACCTCGGGCGCCGAATCCAGCCCGTGGGGGAGTAGCGCTTGGAGCCGGCGAAGCGCCGGAAACGCGATCAGGCTCTGCTCCATCTTATCCATTTGATCCCTTGAAAGCTTGCGCTTAGACGTCAAACTCTATTACTACAAGATTGCGTAATCATCGCTGGGCCCCCAATTTGCACACCGGCCAGCGCTCTTACAACCTCTATGTCTTCTCGGACGGCCCCATGTACGCCTTCTCACCAGAGACCTTCGCCCAACGCCGCCAACAGCTCGTCGAGCAGATCGGAGACGACGGCGTCGCCATTTTGGTCGCCAACCCGGAGCGTCCCCGCTCCAACGACACGACCTACGCGTATCGGCCGTCGAGCGACATCCTTTATTTGAGCGGGTTTCGCGAGCCGCAGACGGTCCTGGTCTTCGCCCCCGGCCACGACGAGGGCGACTTCGTGATGTTCGTGCGCGAGCGCGACCCGAAAAAAGAGCAATGGGACGGGCGCCGTGCCGGCGTCGAGGGTGCCAAGCGAGACTACGGCGCCGACAACGCCTTTACCGTCGACGAGCTCGACGACAAGCTGCCCGACTTCCTCGAGGAGCGCGAGCGGCTTTACTTCACGCTGGGCCGCAGCGACAAATTCGACCGGCGGATCACCCGCTGGATGAACAAGCTTCGCCACCGCAGAAGCAAGCCGTCGGGGGCCCCGGGCATGCTCATCGACGCCCGCGACATCCTCCACGAGATGCGCGTCAAAAAGCGCCCCGAGGAGCTCGACGTGATGCGGCGCTCGGCCAAGATCTCCGCCGAGGCCCATATCCTGGCCATGGAGCATTGCAAGCCGGGCATGCACGAATACGAGCTGCAGGCGCTCATCGAGTACCACTTCCGCAAAAACGGCGCCGAATACCCCGCCTACACCTCCATCGTGGGCGCCGGAGACAACGCCACGATCTTGCACTACATCGAAAACCGCGACGTCATCGAAGACGGCGACGTCGTCCTGATCGACGCCGGCGCCGAGTTCGGCTTCTACGCCACCGACATCACCCGCAGCTTCCCGGCCTCCGGCGAGTTCACCGCCGCCCAGCGCGATCTATACGACGCGGTGCTCGACGCTCAGCTCGACGTCATCGACCGGATCGAGCCGGGCGTGCTGTACAACGAACTGCAGGACACCGCCGTTCGCAGCCTCACCGAGTCGATGATCGACCTGGGGCTGTTGTCCGGCGCGGTCGACGAGCTCATCGAGGACGAGGCCCACAAAAAATACTACCCGCACAATATCGGCCACTGGCTGGGCATCGACGTCCACGACGTCGGCCCCTACCACGCCTCCGAAGGCGACTGGCGCCCCCTCGAGTCCAATATGGTGCTTACCATTGAGCCGGGCATCTACGTGCCCGCAGACGACGAGGACGCTCCCGCCGAGCTACGCGGGGTGGGTATACGTATCGAAGACGACATCTTGGTTACCGACGACGGCTATGAAAACCTGACCAGCATGTGCCCCAAGGCCGCCGCCGAAGTCGAAGCATTGGTTGGCTCGAAAGCATAATTAGAACTTTTTCGCCAAAACGAAGGACTTACGATGACAAATCACAACAACGGAAATGGCAACGGAAATGGCGGCGGTGACTGGAGCCATCCGGACTCCAAGCCGCCCCACGAGCCCGACGACTCCCAGGCCCCCGGCCCGCAGGGTGCTCGCCAGCCCCAGGGCGGCGAATGGAGCGGCGGACACGCCCACAACCCCGACCCACAGCAACAACAACCGGGCCAGCAAGCCTGGGGCGAAGGCCCCGGCCACCCGCAGGGCGGCCAGGTCGACCAGCCCCCGGTCCACCAGCCCCCACGGCCCGGCAGCGGCACGGGCGGCTCGAAGCTCGAGAATAACGACATCATCGCCATCGTCCTGTCGGTCTTCTTCCCCGGCGTCGGCCAGATGATGCTCGGCCAGACCACCAAGGGCATCGTGATCCTGGCGGTCAGCTTCTTCACCTGCGCCGCCGGCGGCCTCCTGTCCATCGGCGCCGCCCTCGACGCCTACTGCGTGGCCATGGCCCGCAAAAAACGCCCCGTCGACGACTGGGAGTTCTTCCCCGATCTCGGCGAGTTGTTTTAGGTGGGGCAGGGGTTCAGGGGTCCAGGGGTCCGGGGACTCAGCTAAACGAAGAGCCCGCCGAGTGAGAATCTCGGCGGGCTCTTTTTTGATCATGCTGATTGTTCGAGCCTCACTCAGAAGGCGGCGTTGACCTCGTCACAGCAATTCTCTTCGAGGCACTCCCGCTCGACTTCTTGGTCGGCGGCCTCGACGCAGCTATTCGCCTCGCTGCAGGTGTTCAGGTCGACCATCGCCGTGCGACACTCCGAGGACACGTCACATTCGTCCAGGCAGCCGTTCGTGCACGTGGCGCAGGCGTCCGGGTTCATGCCACCCTGACACTCCGCGCTCTGGAAGCAATCGTACTCGCACTGGCTGATGCAGTCGACATACGGACAGCACGTACCTTCCTCGACGCACCAATCGGCTCGGCACTGACCGGTATTATTATTCGAGCCGGTGTTGTTATTCGAGTCGGTGTTGTTATTCGACGAGGGCTGCTCGCAGAACAGGTCGCCGGCTTTGTTGTACACGGCCACGTCGAAGTCGGCGTTGAGCGTCCAGATCGAGTTGCCCGAATCAGAGGCCAACTCGACGTCGTTGAACGAGCCGACGATATGGTTGCCGACTGCGCGCGGGCACGACTGCAGCGTGATGGTGCCGTTGCCGTTGCTCTCGAAGCTGTTGCCCATCTCCGCGCTGACCATGGTCACATTCGTTCCGAACGCACCGTCGGGCGCGAAGGTCCCCGGCGCCATCTCTTCTTCGGAGGTCGCGACGACCGCGCTGATGACCGTTCCGCCGGACGTCAACGTCAGGTGCAGCTCTTCGCCTACAATCGCCGCCCCCCAGCTATCCGAGGACAGCTTACTATTGTCTTCCTCGGCCTCGTGCGTCTCCGTACCGCTGTCGGTTTCGACCTCGGCGGAGAAGCTACTCTTGCCGCTTTGCGCCCCGCTGCTGTCCGAACCGTTGTTCGAGGTGCTACTCGACGTGCCGTTGCTCGACGAGCCGCTATTATTGTCATCTCCACATCCGTACGCCCCGACCAGCGCCAGACAACCGATCGCCACTGCCATCTTCAACTTATTCACGTTCATCACTGCTGCTCCATCTGCTCAAAAAAGTATTGGTCAAAAACGTCAAATCTTCCGTACTCCAAGACTCCCCCACCGGCGCGACGCAGTCGTATATTTGACCACGTCCACACATCTTTGACTACATCTACGTGTTCAGACGAGGTCGCACCGACTTTATTCATAGAGCCCTGCGCACGTCCACTTATTTAAGTGCAATCACGAAAATCTTGTGGTTTACGAGTTGTCCCAGGCTTAACGTACCGCCTCGAGCAGACGCACCTGTTCTTGGTGGTTGGTTCTTGGTTCTTGCCTCGATTTGCAACGTCTTTACCAAGAACCAAGAACCAACCACCAAGAACCAAGAACCGTGGCGAACCGGGATGACGCATCGAGTGTCTCGAGCTTTTCGTTATCCCCAAGACTTACGCGCTTGTACTTACATATTCATGTCGGGAGCGAGATTCTCGAACCGGGTGATCGGCCCGAAGAAGCGCAGCTTCACCGTGCCGATCGAGCCATTCCTATGCTTGCCGATGATGATCTCGGCCAGGCCCTTGTCCTCGGTCTCCGGCTCGTAGACTTCCTCACGATAGATAAACGTGATGATGTCTGCATCTTGCTCGATAGCTCCAGATTCCCTCAAATCGCTCATCATCGGCCGCTTGTCGGCGCGTGATTCGACGCCGCGGTTGAGCTGGGCGAGGGCGATGACCGGGATCTCGAGTTCCTTGGCGACCGCCTTGAGGTTTCTCGAGATCTCACTGATCTCCTGCTCGCGGCTGCCGTGGCCGCCCGAGCCGCGCATCAGCTGCAGGTAGTCGATGAACACCACGCTGATGTCGTGCTCGGCCTTGAGGCGGCGGCATTTGGAGCGAAACTCCATGATCGGCAGCGCGGGGGTGTCGTCCAAGAAGATCTTGGCCTCGCTCAGCGAGCCGGCGGCCTTGATCAGCCGCGCCCACTCCTGCTCGGTCATATTGCCGCGGCGAAGCCGGGACTGGTCGACGCGGGCCTGGCTGCACAGCATCCGGATGGCCAGCTGCTCGTTGGACATCTCGAGGCTGAAAAACGCCGCGGCGAGGTTTCGCTCCACGGCCGTGTGGGTGGCCATATTGAGCGTAAAGCTGGTCTTACCCATCGCCGGACGCGCGGCGATGATGATCAGGTCGGAGTCCTGCCAGCCGGCGGTGATCTCGTCGAGGTCGGCAAACCCGCTGGGCACGCCGGTGATATGCTCGTTCTTATTATAGAGCGCCTCGATCTGGGTGAACGCGTTCTGGATGACCTCGCGCATCGAGGCGTAGTCTTTTTTGATGCCCGATTGGGTGATCGCAAAGAGGCGGCGCTCGACCTCGTCCATAAACTCCTCGACGTCGCTGACGTCGCTATAGGCGTCGTGGACGAGGGTGTCGGCGGTCGAGATGAATTTTCGAAGCGACGATTTGCGCGTCACGATCTGGGCATATTGTCCCACGTTGGCGGCCGACGGCACCGCGTTGGACAGCCGGGTCAGGTAGGTCGTGCCGCCGGCGGCGTCGAGGCGGTCCTCGGCGCTGAGGTGATCGGCCAGGGTGATGACGTCGACCGGCTCGTCGCGCCGGTGCAACTCGACCATCGCCCGAAAGATCTGGCGGTGCTGCTCGCGATAGAAGTCCTCGGCGCTCAGCCGGCTCAACAGCTCGTCGAGCACCCGGTTATCCAGCAAGATCGCGCCCAGAAGGCTCTTCTCGGCGTCTTCATTATGCGGCGGCACCCGGATCGTCTCGTCGGCGGGCGGGCGGGTCGGTGACGAGCTCATGACGACTCCAGTGGTACTTCGGTGGTTCGATGAACAAAAAAAAGGGGCGCAGAGGGCTGTGCAGCGAGAACCTCTGCGCCCGAAGCGCGTTCTGCGTTGAAGAGCGTCGTCAGTCGACGTGCAGGTAGTCGTTGCGGATCAAATACACGACGTCTTGCATCGTCTCCAGGTCGCTGGCCATGCTCTTGTTGAGAACCTTCGAGACGCTGCCGTAGTTGTAGACCAGCTGGATGGTGTCCAGCAATTCGGGCGTCAGGCTGCGCAGAGGGGCGACCAGCGGCTTGTTGATCTCGAGGCCGGCGTTCAGCTCCGGGACGTCGTCGCCCAGATTCATGATCTCGTCGAGCTGGCGCATACCCTCCATCAAGAGGTTCTCGATGGACTCGTTCATCTCCTCTTCGAAGGTCTCGTCGGTGGGCTGCTCGAGCGAGAAGGTGCCCTTCTTCCAGGCCAGCACGCGGTAAAACGCTTTGTGCGGAGATATCTCCGGGTCGTCATTGATGGTCGCATAAAAGACGCGACCCTCGCGCAGATAGATCTTGGCGGTGTCGATTTCGGTGCGGATGACCAAGACGCCGGACTTGCGGCTGGTCGAAAAGAGCTGGAGAAGATCGGGGAGCGGAACCTCTTCGATCAACCCCGAGATCGAGCCGGTCAACGTAGCACCGGTGGTTCGGTTCGAGGGCGCGGCCGGCGGCATGCGGCCGGTGTCCTCTGCTGCAGCGTTGGCCTCCTGCGCCGCACTCATACCGGGAGCCTCGCTGGCCGCCTCGATTTGATCGCGGTGGACGAGCTTGATGATATTCGTGCCGATCAGGACTCGATCGCCCTCTTTGAGGCGAGATTTCGAGATCTTTTCGCCGTTGACGAACGTCCCGTTCGTGCTGCCGAAATCCTCGATCTCGAGCGCACCGTTGCGCGCACTGATCCTGGCATGCTTGCGAGAAACCATGTCCTCGACCAGAACCATGTCGAGTTCACTGGAGCGGCCGATTAAGATCTCGGTATCCTGCTCGAGCGGAAACTCGCCACCCTGATACTTGCCTGAGATAAATTTCAGGACGTACTGGCCGGATTGCTGTTGACTCAATTTGACCTCTCCTCAACCACGAGAATCGAGGTGCGAGCTGTGTATAACTTCGAAAATGACGAATATAATAGCAATGTTGTACGCGTTTCTATGGACCCAACACGTTACGCAATGGCCTGTGAGGCGTCAAGATTATACCCACATCATCGGCCCAGAGGGTTTATGAGCGAAGCCTCTGTATTCAAACTGCAATCAGGGATCTAGCAGATGAACGCCCCAAGCCGCAATCGGCGTTCTCGTCAACCGCCTCAAATCACCGGCTCAGGCGCCTATGAGTGAGCTTCTCGACAAGGTTCTGCGATCGCTGGGTGTCGATCTTACGGCGACCGACGTCGAATTCGTCGCCGCGATTGTCGGGATTGTGCTGATCGTGATCGGTGTGATGGTGGTGGCGACGCATATCCTCGACCACTTCAGCCGCGCCAGCGCCGCGTACTCGGCAACAAGCGCGTCGAGCAGATTGCTGCCCACTCTGGCCGAGGATGTGCTCGACGAGGACTTGCAGGATGTCTACGCCAAGACGCTGTGGCTCGACGCGCTTGTTGCCGAGTATGCCGCCGAGCACGCCGCCGAGTATCCCGCCGAGCACGCCGCCGAGCTCAGCTCGCCGACCGGCTGCCGGCTCGGCCGCGCGGTGCGGCGGTATTTGGTCGGCGAGCAGGCACGCCGATTCAAAGCCACACAGACCGGACAACGAAAAAAAGACGAGCCTCCCAAGCATAAGGAGGCTCGCCTCGATCGTGTGGAAGCTGCTCTGGACGAGGCCATCGGCGCCGTCGAAGCCCAGCCGACCCGGGCCGAGCCGCTCGCTGATCTGCTCGAGCGGCTGGCCTCCAGGGTCGAATCGGCTCAGAAGTAGAACAGGACGTTGACGCCGAACTGGTCGGAGGTCGCGCCGAAGCCTTGATCGTCGCCAGTGCGAGCGTTTCCGCCGTCGTCGAACCCGTAGATGCTGTGCAGATAGCGCGCGCTGACGCCGATATTGTCGAAGCGCACGTCCGCGCCGGCGCCCAGGCGAAGCGACGCGCCAATGGCGTTGAACTCCGCCTCGGAGTCGGACAGCCCGTGGACGCCCACGCCGACCAAACCGTACGGCTCGAACATGCCGATGCGCGGCTGGAGACGAAAGTCGCCGCTGAGCCCGAACAGACTCATGTCGCGATCGGTCGCAGGCTCGTAGCTGCCGCCGTGGATGCCGACCTCGCCGGAGAGCAGCATCCCCTTGCTACCGACGCCGAGATTGAAGTCCGTACCGGTGGTCGTTCCGGCGTCGATATCGGTGGCCTGCAGGCCGTTGACCCCGAGCCCGAGCGTCACGTAGGGGTCTGCCACGGGCGACGAGCTCCTGGCGTTCGAGCGCGTATTCACGTTGCTCGAGGCCGTGCTCCCGCCGCCTCCGCCGGAGCGACGCCGACGTGTGCGACGGTAGCCGTCATCGGCATAACCGTCGTCGTAGTAGCCGTCATCGTAGCCGTCGTCGTAGTAGCCGTCGTCGTAGGAATCGTCGTCGTCGTAGTAGGTGTCGCCGTAATAGTGGTCGTTGTGCTCGTTATGCACGTTGGTATCACCGCCGCGGCGATCGTGGCCGCGCCCCGGGTGATTCCTGCGACGGTCGCTGCCGGTGGTGCCGCCGGTGCGGTTCGGGCCGCGACGATCGCGCCGTGCGTGATCCCGATCGCGATCGTCTCGTCGATTGTCCCGGGCGTGGTCGCGGCCGTTGTTGCCGCGATTCCTCCGGTTGTCCCGGGCGTGGTCTCGGCCGTTATTTCCGCGCTTCTTTCGGTTATTCTTGGCGTGGTCTCGGCCGTTGTTACCGCGCTTCTTTCGGTTATTCTTGGCGTGGTCTCGGCCGTTGTTGCCGCGCTTCTTTCGGTTATTCTTGGCGTGGTCTCGGCCGTTATTGTTCCGACGATTGTGGTTGTTCCTGGCCTTGTCGCGTGCGTTCTTTCGGCGCGCACGCTCGGCTGCTCGGCGCTCGGCCTGGCGCTCGGCGGCCGACTTTTTGTTGTTGTTGCGCGGGCCCCGCTTTGTCGTCTTGCCGTCTTTATGGTGGCCGCGGCCGCGCTTGGCGGACTCGTCGTGGTTGTCGTGGCCTTTTCTTCGGTCACTGGCCGACGGTTTCCTCGACTTGGGCTGCGGTCGGCGCTGCTTGGGCGTATTCACCTTGGGCGCTCTACCACGCGACCGGTCGTGGCCGGCCTTCGGGCGCTTATTCTTACGCGGGGTGCGCGTGTTGGTGTTGCGGTCCTGGCCTCGCCTGGGGGTCTTGGCCTTGGGCGGAGGGCTCTTCCGCCTGCGCGAATTACTGCGCGTGGTCTTGCGCTCGGCCTTCCCTCTTTTGTTGGGGCGCGCGCGGTTGGAGTGATCGTTTTGGCGGCTTCTCTGCGAGTTTGCGTCGAAGTCGTCGTTTCGACCGATATTATTATTGCTGCCCGAATTCGACCGCGATCGCGTCGATGTCCCGCGCCTCGGAGTCTTGGAGGTCTTGGGCCTGGTGTTTCTCTTCGAGCGATTGCCGCGCGTTCTGGTCTTAGTGCGCGTCTTGGTCTTCCTGGGCGTCTTGGTCCTGCTGCGCGTATTGGACTTCCGAGGCGCCTTAGTCTTGCTGCGCGTACGGGTCTTGCTGCGCGTACGGGTCTTGCTGCGCGTGGTCGGTGTCCTTCGCGTATTAGTCCTGCTGCGCGTCGGCGCGCTCGACTTGCTGCGCTTATTGGTCTTGCTGCTCGAGCCCCGACGACGCTTCTTCTTTTTATCGTCGTCGTCGCTCCTCTTGTCCTTGGCGCGGCTCTTCTTGGCCCTGTCGAACGGATTGGCCTGCGCGGGCTGCTCCAGCGAGGTCAACATGGCCGGAAGCGCGATCGCAAGCGACAGCACAAAGATAACAATGTTGGGGATTCGTGCAGTCATGGTCTTCTCCGTACAAGGGTTCGCGTTACAATCACTTCGACACTCTACAATACGAGATATTCAAAAAACATCAGGATCCCTGCGAACCTAAACTTGCCTCCCGGTATGCTGGAGCATCAATACTCCGATTGGAGCAGCACCTATCCAACCGCTCGGCCCGGCCTGCCAGGCACCAGCGCACAACAGTCACGCCAAGCCGACTCGCAGGCTGATCGCCGACCCTCCTCCACAGTGGCTCCATTCTTGCACCTGTCATGTCCCGGATGGAGTCTGACGCCAGCGCCTCAACCGCATGAAAACTTGCGTTGGCGCCAGGCTTTCGTAGGCTGCGCATCCCATAGCCATCATCTTGACGCTGTGGGTTCGCTGTGCAATTGTCCGCAACTTTTGTGCAGCAGAAGTAGGAGGCTGGTGCATTTGGTGTGTTCGACCACCCCGAAGTCCGTCTCCTATAGCCGCGTGGTATAGCTTTTCAGCGCTGCCCTAGAGGCGGCCCCTAAGATTTTGGCCGGAAGTATTGAGGAGAGTATGTCGAAGTTGAATTACAAGCTGCGCGCAGATTTGCGCACTCGCTCCTCGGAGGCCTCGCCGGCGCTACGTGAGGTCGTCGACAGTCAGACCATCGACGTGGCCCCGGCGGTGCGCGAGCTCACGCCTTACGAGACGGTCACCAGCCAGGCGGCCATTGAAGCGCGGCCCGACGGCCAGACCACCTTCAAGCTCGACTGGAACGAGGCGACCATCGCCCCGAGCCCGCGAGTCGCCGAGGCCATCCAGACCTACCTGAGCGGAGACCGCAAGCTGAACTGGTACCCGCAACTGGGCAGCACCAGCTTGCTGGACGCCCTCGAGGGTTATACCGGTCTCGATTCGAAATATATGTTGGCGACCAACGGCAGCGACGACGCGCTGCAGTTGATCTGCAACACCTTTTTGTCCGAGGGCGACGAGGTGGTCGCTCCGGTGCCCACCTACAACCACTTTGTGGTCTTCGCTCAAAGCCGCGGCGCGCGCATCAAGAAAGTCGTCGGTGAGCCCTTCGAGAAGAATATCGACGGGATTCACGAGCAGATGACCCCGAAGACGCGCATCCTGTATCTGGTCAGCCCGAATAACCCCACCGGGGTCGTGCTCGATCCCGCGGATGTCGAGGCGCTGTGCGAGGCCTATCCGAATACGCTGATCATCTTGGACGAGGCGTATTTCGAATTCTCCCAGGTCACCGGCATCGAATTGGTGCGCGAGCACGCCAATATCATCGTCACGCGCACCTTCTCGAAGGCGTTCGGCCTGGCCGGGCTGCGCGTGGGCTATTTGGCCGCCGACCCTCAGATCATCGAGGGGCTCAGCCGCATCTATAACCCCAAGAGCGTCAACGCGCTGGGCCAGGTCGGCGCCATCGCCGCGCTCGAAGATCTCGACTATCTCGACAACTTTTTGGACGAGGTCCTGGCCTCCAAAGAGCTGCTGCGCGACTTCTTCGAAAGCCGCGAGGCCGACGCACGCATCACCCCGGCCAACTTCGTGGTGGTGCGCGTGCCCGATATCAAGGAGACCCTCGGCAAGCTCGAGTCGCGCGGCGTCTACGTGCGCGACCGCTCGGGCTACCCGGGCCTCGAGGGCTGCCTGCGCATGAGCGTGGGCACCGTCGAGCAGACCGAGCGGCTCATCGAGCGGCTGGCCGACATCTTTTGAGCTCAATCGCGGAAGTCTTTGGTTTCTGTGTCCTTAGCGCCTCAGCGAACCAAAGCAGCCAAAGGGCTTGGGGTTTGGGGCGTGGGGCTCGAGGTTGCCTTTCCCCAAGGCCCAAGCCTCAAGCCCGAACCAGCAATTCGTCACAATTTGCCCAAAGATCCGCGTGCTGGCACTCAATTCGTCAGCCCCGCCAACAAGTCCGCAGGCACCTCCACCGCCTGCGGCTTGACCACCGACACCAACATCTTGGTCGGATCCAGGTAGCGCTTGGCGATCTGATGGACGTCGTCGACGCCCACCGCCTCGATGCGCTCTCCGAACTCCAGCGAGCGCTTATAGCCCAGCCCGTAGATCTCATCTAAGCCCACCGTCAGCGAGCGCGACGAGTTTTTCTGCAGCCCGATATCGTGGCTGCCGACCAGGTAGCGCTTGGCGCGCTCGACCTCCTCGGCGGTGACCGAGTCGGCGCGCAGCTTGTCGACCTCCTCGACGATGCCGCCGATGGCCTGCTCGATCTTCTCGGGGCTGGTGCCGATGGTGATCACAAACGAGCTCGCATCGAGCCCGAAGATGAGCCGCGCGCCGACGCTATAGGCCAGGCTCTGCCGGTCGCGAAGCTCGTAGAACAGACGGCCTCCCTGGCCCGACAAGATCGCGTAGAGCACCTCCAGGGGGTATTTATCGTCGGAGTCCAGCGGCGGGGCCTCGAAGCCGGCGATGATATGGGCCTGCTCCTTTTCGAGGTCACCGACGACCAACTCGGCCTGCTTGGGCGGGTGCGCCTGGGGCAGCTCGGGGCTCATCTTCTCGTGGGCGTCGTGGCCGCCGAAATAACGCTCGGCCAATTGCTCGGCGCGCTCGGCGTCGACGTCTCCAACCACCACCAGCACCAGATCGTGCGGATTGATCAGGCTGCGATAATAAGCGCGCAGATCGTCGGCGCTCATCTTCGCGATCGTCTCCTCGCTGCCGTCCGAGGGCATCCCGTACGGGTGCGGCGAGAAGAACGCGTGGTTGAATTGCTCGTAGTTGACCGCCCCGAGCTTGTCTCTGCGGCTGCGAATATGCTCGAGCTGCAGGCGCTGCTCGCGCTCGAACTCGTCGTCGGGGATGGTCGACTCCAGCAGACAGCCGGCGAATAGCTCGAAGCTCTGCTCGAAGAAGTGGCTCAGACCGGACATCGACAGCCCGAACGAATTGCGGCCGGCCATCGCGTTGAGCGAGCCGGCCATCGACTCGACCCGGTGGGCGATCTCCTCGGCCGACCACTGGCGGGTGCCCTTATCCATCAGCTCGCTCAACAGGCTGTTGATGCCGTTGTTGTCGGCGGTCTCGTAGCGCAGCCCGCCGAGCGTCAGCGCGCGGATCGAGAAGGTCTCGACGCTGTGGTCTTCCTGGATGATCAGGGTCGGCCCCTCGGGCAGCTCGATTCGGCCAAAGCCCTCGGCGTCGAGCTCGATGGCCGCGGTCACCCGCTCGGCCTGGGCGGCCTCGTAGGCTTTGCGTGTAGCCCGCTCGAGCGCCTCGACGCTGAGCGCCTCACCGCTCAACTCGTCGTGGCGCTCGGGGCGCGAGACGACCGCCGTGCAATTAGCCGGGGTCAGATATTTCTCGGCCACCCGGCGCACATCGTCGGGGGTGACCTCGGCCAGCGCGGCGTAATACTTCTGCTCGTAGGTCGGGTCGCCGGTGACCATCTGGTAGCGACCGAGCTTCATGGCCAGGCCCTGGACGGTCTGCTTGCCGTAGATCTCCTGGCTCTCGATGATCGTGCGCGCCCGCTCCAGGTCCATGTGGCTGGGGCGCAGGTGGCGGAACCGGAAGACCTCGCGCATGATCGCGCCGAGGACCTCGGAGTCGCCTCTGCCCTGGTTGCCCGGCTGATGCTCGGGCAACTGATACTGCGCCGAGACCATAAATAGACCGGCATCCTGCGGGGTATAGGCCCCCGAGTAGATCGAGCTGACCAGTTGCTGCTCGCGCTGGATGGTCTGATACAGATGCGAGGAGTCCCCATAGCCCAAGATCGCTCCCAGCAGATCCAGCGCCGGGATATCGTCGTGGGTGGCGTGCGGGATATGAAAACCGACCCTCAGGTGGGCCTGGTTGATGTCGGCGCTGTCCGTCCAGCCGCGAAACTCGCCTTGCTCGGGCTCGGCCTTGCGCTCGGACGCGGTGAAGTCGGCCGGCTCGAAGCTGCCGAAGCAGTCGTCGACCAGTTCCTTGGCCGCGTCGATCTCGAAGTCTCCGACCAATACCAGCGCCATATTGTCGGGCCGATAATGCTTCTTATAAAACGCGACCACGTCGTCGCGCTCGAAGGAGTCGACCGACTCGCTGGTGCCGATGACCGGCAGCCGATAGGGATGCTCGGCGTAGGCGGTCTCGAAGAGTTTGAGGCTCGCCTCGCGGCTGGGGCTATCCTTGCCGCGCTTGATCTCTTCCTGGATGACCTCGAGCTCGCGGCCCAGCTCCTCGGCGTCGAACGAGGAGTTTTGGATGGCGTCGGCCAGGATATCCAGGCCGGTCTCGAAGTACCGGCTGCTCATCACCACGTAGTAGCAGGTCTGGTCGAAGGAGGTAAAAGCGTTGATGTGGCCGCCGGCGGCCTCCACCTCGCGGGCGAGCTCGCCGACCTTCCGGTTGTCGGTGCCCTTGAAGAGCATATGCTCGTGGACGTGGGCGAGGCCGGCTTCACGCGGCTCCTCGTCGGCGCTGCCCACACCGACCCACACGTTGCAGGCGACGACCGGCGCGGCCGTGGTCTGGTGCAACAGCACTGTCATTCCGTTGTCGAGCTCGTAACGAGTCAGTTCCACCGGCTATCTCCTGGCTATCTTTTTTGATGATGACGGATCATATTGCGAATCGGTTCTCATGCAACGTCAGGCTTGCAACAATAGGCTTGTGCAATATTGAACACCTGGTGACGCTTGGCAATCATGACCCGCGCGCCTACTACTACAACGTCACTTTCGACGTGAGCGTCTTCGGCGAGGCCATGGAGCCGAGGCCAAGGCGCCGGCTCGTAGGCGATGCGGTCGAGCATCATCGAGAGACGGCAACGCAGGCATCGGCTCCATGGGCCGACGAGGCGCCGCGAGGGAAGTGACGTTGTAGTACTAAGTTTCCAACGCTCGATCGCCCCCCATATCGCTGAAGCTGATTGGACCCCATGCAACTTCCCGTGGCCCACATCTCCAAGGTGCACCTGACCTCGCCCGGCCGCGCTCGCGACGGCATCAGCGTCGAGGCGCTCGGCCGGCTCGTCGAAGGGCTGGCCGGCGCCGACGTGCGCACGCCGGCGGCCTCCGGGCTGCTGCGCGGCAAGCTGCTGCTCGAGGATATCGAGCGTCCGGTGCTGCTCGCGCTGAGCGACTGCCGGCTTCACAGCCTCGCCCACTGGGCCGACCAACTCGCCGCGACCGGCTACACCTCGGTGCTCGGCTGCTCGTGCAGCGAGCTCGACGGGCCCGACCAACTCAGCCGACAGGACGCCCCGCTTTTGACCGGCCACGGCATCGTGCTGGCCAGCCGCGGGTTCAGCGGCCGCCCCCTGGTCGATCTATCGCTACGGGAGCTGCGCCGCGAGCTCACCGAGAGCCGACAGCGGCTGTCGAAGCTCGCCGGCTACCCGGTGCGCATGTTGATGCCGATGCCCACCGCCTTCGGACACGCCGTCGACGGCCTGGTGCTCGAAGAGGCCAAACGCGCAGGCTACCGACTGGTCTTGCAGCCCGGCCGGGCGGTCACCGACATCAGCGCGCAGGCAGGCCAACCCGTCCAGGCGCTCCAATACCGCACCGTTCGCACCGACGACTCCCCGACACACCTGCGCGACTGGGTCGTCGGCCGCGGATTGGCCCGCGGGGTGGCCAAGATGCGCGAGTTGGTCAACCGGCCGCGACGCATCCTCGGCCGCTTTGG
>CAYLTX010000112.1:0-21837 GCA_964386725.1 uncultured Bradymonadales bacterium
GGCCGCAATGAAGGCCGCAGGACCAGTGCCCGGAAGGTATTGGTAGAAGTCGTCGCCCACGACATAGGCTCCCAGGGCAATGAGCGCGGCAAATCCTGCAAAGAACGCAGCTTTTCCGAAGGACCGCGAAGAGCCGGCCGATGCTTCATTGGACGCTTCATCAGGCAATTCGGGCGGCTTGTCGACGCCGGGCGCGTCAGGTTCGACCTCGACCATATCTTTGGAGTCGATCAGCATGGTCAGCGAGCGCCCACCTGCCCCGACGCCTCCTTTGTGCCCGGCCAGCGCGTCGAGCGCGCCGTCGATCCCCGCTCGAAATTGGGTGACGGTCTGCGGGCGATCCTCCGGCTCGCGAGCGATGGCGCTGCGCATAAATTCGACGGCGCGCTCGGGCAGCTCCAGATCGGCGACCTGCTCGAAGGGATCGAAGCCCTCCTTGAGCTTCTTGGACATGATCATTTCGTCGGACTTGCCCGGGAACGGCCGCCGGCCGGTGACCAGCTCGAAGAATAGAATCCCCAGCGCGTACATATCGGTCCAAGTGCCCAGGTTTTGCAGGCTGACCTGCTCGGGCGCCATATAGCTCGGCGAGCCCAGCGGCCACTTGGTGTCGGTGGTGCCTTCGACGAATTTGGCGATCCCGAAGTCCAGGATGCGCACGTGGTAGGGATTGCCGACCACGCGCTGGAGCATGATATTCTCCGGCTTCAGATCGCGGTGGATGATCTTTCGGGCGTGGGCGGCCTCCAGCCCGTTGAGCAGCTGGTGGAAGATATGGCGCAGCTCCTCCTGGGAGAACGCTCGGTCCTGTTTGGCGCGCCGGTAGATCTCGTCGCGAAGAGTCAGCCCCTTCTCCAGGTACTCCATGACCAGATACGGCCGATTCTGATGGGTGCCGTATTTGATCAGGCGCACGATATTGGGGTGGCTCAGCTCGGCGAGGACCTCGGCCTCACCGCGAAATTTATCGATGAGCGCGTCGGCGAACTTCTGGTTGTCGGTGGGACATTCGAGCAGCTTCAATGCGCCGCGCAGCCGGAAAAGCGGGCTCTGCAGCGCCAAAAAGACCTTGCCAAACCCGCCGGAGCCGAGCATATCGACGACCAAGAAGTCGCCGATGACCAGCCCGATGGTCGGGTCCGGGCCGCCTTGACGCCCGCTGTGGGCGCGCTCCCAATAGACCTCGGGCACAAAGTGGTGGCCGCGTTTGTGGCACGCCTTTTCAGGGCACGCCTCGCCGACCTTACCCGGCGCATCACAAGAGGGACATTTTCCCAGCACTTCCGACATCAGTCATTCTTTTTCGAGGGCGTTGCTCGTTGGCCATCATGCCAGAGGTATCCGGGCCAAACAACACCGCCGGTTGCAGTCGGCGCCGACTGTGAAATACTCGGGGCGGTGCAGTGGCGTTGCTGGCCCCATTTCTCACCGGAGATGACGATGAGCGAGCCGAACCCGGAGACCGCCGCGTATTTTACCGTCGAGGATTTCGGCGAAGACGAGTACGAGGTCGACAAGAGCCGATTCATCGGCCGCGCATTGCCGATCGCCTCGGAGGACGAGGCGTTCGCCTACGTCGAAGAGGTCAAAAAGGAGCACTATGACGCCCGCCACGTCTGCTACGCGTTTCGCGTCGGCCGCGGCGCCCAGACCGTCGACCGCAGCAACGACGACGGCGAGCCGGCGCGCACCGCCGGGCTGCCGATGTGGCAGATCCTCGACGGACGCGGGATCACCGACACTCTGGTCGTCGTGATTCGCTACTATGGCGGCGTCAAGCTGGGCACCGGCGGCCTGGCGCGCGCCTACCGCGAAGCGGCCCGCCGCGCGCTCGACGCCGCCGGCGTGGTCAAACGCTTCCCGCAGACCCGGGTCACGCTGAGCGTCCCCTACGCCATGCACGGCAAGGTCGAGCACATACTCGAGCAATTCGACGGCGCTCGCCAACTCGACGCCGACTTCGCCGCCGACGTCACCCTCGAGCTGAGCGTACGCACCGGCGATGTCGACCAGCTGCGCGAGCGACTGGCCGCGCTATTGCAGGTCGAGCCGGACGATGTTTTTGGCTCGCCGAGCTAGAAGGCCGCCGATCATCTTACGTCCCCTCCCCGATCCGGGGAGGTGGCGGCGAAGCGTAGCGAGCCGTCGGAGGGGGCCGCGGGAGGCTGTTTGTTGCATAAAGCCCGCCGTAGTCCCCTCCGCCTCGCGCTGTACGACGCGCTCGGCACCTCCCCAACCTGGGGAGGGGACGTAAGATGATCGGCTACTTGGCCACTTTACGTCGATTACCTTAAGGATCTTCTATGATGATGCGTAAAATATTGACCCGGCTGATGCCCGCCCTCTTCTGCGTTGTTCTGGGCGCCTGTGCGACAGCGCCCGAGGGCGCCTCTGACACGACCGAGCCCTCCGAGGCCGACGCCCTCGCCCGGCAGGTCGTCGAGACCAGCGGCGAGCCGAGCGAGGTCGACGAGCTGGCGTTCAGCTTCGTCGTCGAAAAAGGCGGCGAGGAGCTGGTGCGCCGCCGGCATATCTGGCGTCCGCAGGATGGCGAGGTGGTCGTGAGCAACGACGACCAGCGAGTCACCTTGGAGAAGATCGACGAATACGACCTCTCCGAGATCGCCGACGACCCGCAAGCACACACCGACACCTGGCGCGCAGTCGCCCCGCAGGCCTCGCCCGAGGACGCCGCCCAGGCGTGGGCCTGGTTCGTCAACGACAGCTATTGGCTGCTCGCTCCGACCAAGCTCTTCGACCCGGGCGTCAACCGCACCCTCGACGACGAGGGACGGCTGGTGCTGACCTTCGGCCAGGTCGGCCTAACCCCGGGCGATCGCTACACGCTGGAGGTCGACGACGAGACGGGGCTTGTCACCGGCTGGGAGTTCGAGCTCGAAGGCGGCAACGAAGGCAGCTTCGACTGGACCGATTACGAGCGCTTCGGGCCGCTGATGCTGTCGACGCGCAAGGTCGCCCGCGACGGCGATACGATGATTCGCTTCGAGGAGATCGAGGCGACGCAGTAGGACAACAGCGCATTTGCAGAATGCGGCTGACAGGATACGCTCGAATAAATCCTGACCAGCCATAGGCTGTCGATGCCAGACGATGCAGGAAAGCCCGAATTTCGCTTCGCGTTGAGGACCGCCCTCTGGTGGTCGCTGGTGCCGCTCGTCGCGCTCTACGTGTATATCAAACTCGAGCGGCTATTCGCGCCCGGCACTTACCTGTGCTTGCACTGGGACAACGCGCGCCAATGCGCCTACTCGATGGTGAGCGTCGACTCGTATTGGGCGCTGATTCTCACTGTCTTCGGCTCACTGTGCATTCTGTGGCTGGTTTGTCGGCTCAGAGGTGAGCAGACCCGCGATCCGCATCCGCTACTCGTGACGCTGGGTTTTCTGGTGGGGGGCTTTGTTTCGCTATTTGCGCTCGAATTTGTCGACGGGATCAATGCGGGAGGCACCGCCCTCCTGGCCGGTGCCGGGGCAGTCGTCAGCGCAGCGCTCGCCAGCTGCATTCGGGCGCCCAGGCGCTCGGTCTTGCGGGCGGTGGTGACGATCGTCGTGCCACTGGTTCCGCTCGCTTACTTCGCCTTTTCGGTGCAAACGCCCGGCGAGGTCCGACAGAATATCGCCGACTATATGACCTACAAACTCGACAGCGCCGCCTCGAACGCCGTCGAACAGGCCAAACACTATCCAAAAAGATTGGAGAGCGCCTATGCCGGCGCCTGGCTCGAAACAACGGAGCTGGATGCCAGCGACAAGCAGCGAGAGATCATCGAGGAGCATATCGGCCAGGTCGATGCGACGGGCCCCGGCCTGGATCTCCACAAGGCCGTTGGCCACTTGATGGAGCAGCACGGGGATTCGACCGAAGACCCCATGAACGCCGCGGCCAGCTTCGGCCGTGAAGGCGTCTGGACGAACCTCTACCTATTCGGACGTGAGACCACCGGCTACTGCCTGACGCAGGTGACCGGTGTGCTCGCCTCCAGCGAGCCGTTCTCGATTATGGGCCGGGTAGCCGTACCCAACGTCTGGACACACTCGGAGCTCTCCTATTGCGTACTCGACGAGACGCTCCTCGCCTTCGACGAAAAGTCCGACGAGCCAAGGCTTGTCGAGGACGTCGAGTGCCTCCCCCGTTTCGCGGCGAGCCCTTATGCAAGTGATCCCACCGAGCGAGCGGCCAACTCCTATTTACGCGCCATCACCGGTGAGTCACGCGAGGCTGCCGACCGGTGGCTCGACGACTGCCAAACCTTTGCCAGTCGAGCCGCGAGCGACGACTTCGACCTCCAAGACCTCGGTTTGTCGGAGGCGGCCAAAGACATCCTCTTTGACAGCGAGGGAGATTGGATGCTCGAGGTCAACCGTCGACTGGGTCATACCGGACTGGCGGTCGTCCACCACGACGCGGACACCGGCGAGCGTGCGCGAAATGTCCAGAAATATCTGGAGAGGATGCAATACGCGCCGAGCCTGCCCGATCGGGGCTCCATCGAAGCGGTCTTCGGCGAAGTCAGAGACCTCTCCTACACCCGAGACAGTGCGCTCGCGCTGGAAAACCGACTCGGAGAGCGGGCGCGCACCCGCAGCGATGAGGAACTCCTGGACGTGTTCTCCGGTGGCGTCGATTTCGTGCGCTATATCGTCGGAGTACGCCGGGCGGGTTGGTGTCGATTCGATGCTCACGCCACCTCCGAGCTGGAGCCGTCGAGCCAAACCTATCAGGTCGAGCCGGACTTCCAGCTAAGCTTTTGCCTGGCCGGAGACGAGCTGGTGGCCTTCGGCTCCGATGGAGAGGTCGAACGCAGATGGGAGGCCGGCGGACTAAGCCGCACCGCGCCGCTGGCCGGCCCGGCGTTCGACGATGTCAAAGCGAACCCGGGAAGCGAGGAAGCGCTCGATGCCTACAAAGCCGAACGCGAACGCGTCGCCCTGCTCGAGCAATTCTACGAGCAGCTCACCTCCGGCCGGCTCGACGACGTCGCCCAGCTCGAGATGCTCGCCATGGCCGAGGGCGCCAAGACGCTCGACAAGGCCAGCCTTCGGGCCATGCAGCGCATGGTCGCGCAAAACGCCGAGGCCGCAGCGAGGCCCTAAACACAAAAACGCCCCGAGCTGATCGACACGATCAACTCGGGGCGCTATGTGCGTCTACCAAAACTCGCTTAGCGTCGGCGTCGGAGCGCGAACAGACCGAAGATCGCCACCGCGACGCCTGCTGCGCCATAGGGCGCGGCGCCGTTCACGCCGGTGCTCGCGCAGGCAGCGCCCGCGTCGGACGAGCCGCTCGAGTCGGCACCCGCCCCGCCGCGATCGACGTCGCTCGAGACCAGCTCAGCCGACTCGTCGCCGCCTCCGGAGGAGCCTCCGGATGAGCCATCGGAGCTGGGATCATTTTCAGCCAAGCGGGCCGCGCCGCCGGCGCTTCCACCTCCGAGGGCCGCCCAACGATCCAGGTCTTCGGGCTGACAATAGGTCGTGGCCTCCTGGCTGCTGCCGGCGTCCTCTTCACAGGTCGTCTCACCACTTGGATCGGAGGTGCATAGGGTCGTCTCGCCACCCGACCACGGCAGCTCGTCGCAGATCAGATCGCCCTCGCAGTCGCTGGCGTCGGTGCATTCGGTTTCGTCGAGCTCACAATAAAATTCGCCGGTGCCCGAGCAGGTGCAATCTTCTTCATAGGAGCCGGCATCGTCGGAGCCGTCGTCGGAGCCCGCGTCGACAGAACCGTCGGGATCGGTGCCCTCCCCGTTCCAGCCGTCGCTTCCAGAGCAGGCGCACGACTCCGCCTCGACGCAGCTAAAGCCGGTACCGCAATCGGAGTCTTTGTCACACGGGGCGAGGTACGGCGGCACGCAATAGCCCTCGGATTCTGTAGTGCAACTGACTTCCGCGTCGGCGCCGGTGCCGGCGTCGCAGTCCTGACCTTCCGCGCAATCAACCTGAGGAGCGCTACCATCGCACACCTCCCAGGTGTAGGTCAGACAGACCTCGTCGCTGGTGCAGTCGGCCGCCGACGTGCAGGATTCGGGCGGCGCCGGTTGGCATTCATAGACTTCCTCAGACTCACAAGTCTCGGTACAGTTCTCGTCACCGTCGGCACAGGGAGTCACCGCACATGGTTCTTCATAGGATTCACAGGTAAATCCATCGCCGCAATCGGCGTCGGTCGTACATTCACCCGAAGCAAAGGCGGCCGCGGGCAGCATCCAACACAGCGCCGCGGTGAATACGATAAACGCTAAATTCTTCATGGTTTTGAATCCTGGTTTATTAGTCATCATTTAGCTCGAGTCGTAGATGTCCCGAAAGAACTACTATTTCATCACAGCAGCTTTCATGCCAGCCGCAGCGCCGCCCCTTTAGCCCCTTCCAGCCGCGATAGACCCGCACGAAAATGACACTCGTGCCGCAAATTCGGCCGAGCGACTCAGAAATCTGAGAGTGCCGGCCGCAGCCGAATGACCACCGATTTAGAGGCCGGCGTGTGGCTTCGCTTGGCGTAGCTGTCCACGGGCACCAGCACGTTGGCCTCGGGGAAATAGGTGCCCGCGCTCTTTCGGGGAAGGTCATACGGAATGACTTTAAAACCAGGCGCGACGCGCTCGACGCCGTCGTATTCGCCGACCAGGTCGACCTCCTGGCCCGGGGTGAGGCCCCGCTCGTCGATATCGCGCTCGTTGAGCATGACGATGCGCCGGCCACCTTTGATGCCCCGGTAGCGGTCATCGTTGGAGTAGACCGTGGTGTTGAATTGGTCGTGGCTGCGGATGGTCATCATCAGGAATTCACCGTCGTCGAGGTCGTGCTCGGGCATGTCGTGGACGGTGAAGTTGGCCTTGCCGGTGCCGGTCTCGAAGCGGCCTTCTCGGGCGGGGTTAGGCAGGGCGAAGCCGCCGGGTTTGCGTACCCGCTCGTTATAGTCGTCGAAGCCGTCGATGACCGCCTCGATGGCGTCCCGGATGCGGTCGTATTCGGCGACCATCGCCTCCCAGTCGACCTTGGAAGTATCGCCGAGGGTGGCACGCGCCATGCCGGCCACGATGGCGGGCTCGCTCAGAAGCTTGTCGGAGGCCGGTTTGAAGCGGCCAGTCGAGGTGTGGACCACGCCCATCGAGTTCTCGACGGTGACAAATTGGGGCACGCCGGCCTGCATATCGGTCTCGGTGCGCCCCAGACACGGCAAGATCAGCGCGCGCTCGCCGGTGATTAGGTGGCCGCGGTTGAGCTTCGTCGAGATCTGCACGGTGAACCGGCAATTCTCGAGCGCCTCGGCGGTATAATTGGTGTCCGGGGTGGCCGACAGGAAGTTGCCGCCCATGCCCACGAAGACCTTGGCGCTGCCGTCGTGCATGGCCTTCATGGCGTGGACGGTGTCGAATCCGTGCTCCCGGGGCGGCTCGAAGCCAAACTCGTCTTCGAGCCGGTCCAAAAACTCCTGGGGCGGCCGGTCCCAGATGCCCACGGTGCGGTCGCCCTGCACGTTGGAGTGGCCGCGCACCGGACACGCCCCGGCGCCGGGGCGGCCGATCTGGCCGCGCAGCAGCAGGAAGTTGACCACCGACTGGATATTGGCCACGCCGTTTTCGTGCTGGGTCAGCCCCATCGCCCAGCAGCAGATCATGCGCTCGTTGTCGATGGCGATCTGGGCGGCCTCGCGTATCTGGTCGCGCTCGACGCCGCTCTTCTCGACGATCTCGTCCCAGGGCGTCTGGCGAATATCGGCGGCGAAGTCCTCGAAGCCGCAGGTACGCTCGTCGATGAACGCGCGGTCGAGCACCTCGCCCGGGCGCCGGTCCTCGGCCTCGAGCATCTCCTTCATGATGCCCTTGAGCAGCGCGACATCGCCGTTGATACGCACCTGCAAAAAGAGGCTGGCCAGCGGCGTGCCCTTCCCGACGATGCCGCGCACCTCTTGCGGGTGCTTGAAGCTGACCAGGCCGGTCTCGCGCAGCGGATTGATGCTGACGATCTGGGCGCCGTTTCTGGCCGCCGATTGCAGCGCGGTGAGCATGCGCGGGTGGTTGGTGCCCGGATTCTGGCCGATGACGAAGATGGCGTCGGCCTCGTCGAAGTCCTGGAGCGTGACGGTGCCCTTCCCCACGCCGATGACCTCGCTCAGCCCCACACCGCTGGACTCGTGGCACATATTCGAGCAATCGGGCAGGTTATTCGTACCGTATTCGCGCACGAAGAGTTGGTATAAGAATGCCGCCTCGTTGCTGGTCCTGCCGGAGGTGTAGAAGACCGCCTCGTCGGGCGAGTTCAGCGCATTGAGTTCCTCGCCGACGAGCGAAAATGCCTCCTCCCAGCTGATGGGCTCGTAATGGTCGCTGCCCGCCCGGCGCACCACCGGCTCGGTCAGCCGGCCCTGGTCATTGAGCCAGCGCCCGGACTTTGTCTTCAGCTCCGAGATGGAATGCTCGGCGAAAAACTCGCTCGTCACGCGCCGAGCGGTCGCCTCGT
Organism: uncultured Bradymonadales bacterium; assembly: GCA_964386725.1. GTDB lineage: Bacteria > Myxococcota_A > Bradymonadia > Bradymonadales > Bradymonadaceae > CAYLTX01. The sequence continues at coordinate 8,484 of CAYLTX010000112.1, forward strand.
CGGCGACGGCCTTGGCGCCGTTTTCGCAAAACTCGACCATCGAGCGGTCTTCCGGGTCGGGCCAGGCGCAGCCCGGGCAGTCGAAGCCTTCCTTTTGGTTCATCCGGAGCAGCGTCTTCGTGCCGCGCACCACGCCCATCTTGCGGGCGGCGTGCCCGAAGGTCGACAGCACCGCCGGGATGCCACCGGCAGCCTCGCCGGGGCTCGAGAGGCTCATGTCTTCGTCGTCGTTGGGGACGATCGGCGGTTTGGGGGTATCTTCGCTCATAAGTTGTGGGATGCTTCTCTTAGCAGCAATATGGAGATTGTGTGGCTTACGATTCGTGCCAGGCTCTTCTATCGTCTCAAGCAAACGCACCTGTTCTTGGTTTTTAGTTCTTGGTTCTTGGCCTTCATTTCTCGATCGCACTCACATACCGTTACTCGAATGCCCTCGGATGCCACTAAATCGTGATTGAACCGCCACGTCCAACTGGCAAGAACCAAGAACCAAAAACCAAGAACCAAAAACCGTGGCGAACCGGCACGACGCATCGAGTGTCTGAAGCTGCTCGCAACTCACGAGATCTCCGTGACTGTACTTAATAGATGCGATGTGGGTGCGTATAAACGTTAAAGCGCCCGTCTCGGGCGAAGCCGACCAGCGTCATGCCGAAGGCCTCGGCCAACTCGACCGCCAGGCTCGAGGGCGCGCCGACGGCGACCACCACGGGGACCTGGGCGCGCAGTGCCTTCTGGACTAACTCGAAGCTCGCTCGGCCACTCCACACGACAGTGGAGGCCGATAGCGGGAGCGCGTCGTCCAAGAGGCGCGCGCCGACAAGCTTGTCCATGGCGTTGTGACGACCGACGTCCTCGTGGACCGCGACGAGCTCGCCATTTTGGTCGAAGAGGCCGGCGGCGTGCAGCCCGCCGGTATCCTCGAAGACACGTTGCGCGCCGCGAAGCGCGTCCGGAAGCCGGCCGATCCATTCGGCCGGGACCGTGAAGTCATCGTCGAGAACCCGGCAGTCCTGGACCTCGAGCGCCTCGATGGACGCCTTCCCGCACACCCCGCAGCTGGACGTCGTGTAGAAGTGGCGCTCGAGCGAGGCGAGCTCGACCTCGACGTGGTCGGCGAGCTGGACGCGCAGGATATTGCTGTCGGCCGGCTCGACCTGCTCGTCGTTGGACTCACACCACTCGAAACCGACCAGGTCCGCCAGCCCGGCGACCATCGCCTCAGCGTAGAGAAACCCGGCGGCGAGCTGCTCGTCGTGGCCCGGCGTGCGCATGGTCACCGAGATGCTCTTCTCGGCGGGCCGGCCGCGCAGATCGAAGCCCAGCCGAATTTCCAGCGGCTCCTCGATCGCCACACGGTCCGCCACGCCCCCGCCCCGCTCACCGCGGTAGCGCACCACCTCGATCGGCTTCGATCGGCGGTCCTTTGCGCCACGGCGCTTGTACAGGAAATCCTCGGACATTTTCGACCGGCTCCGGTTTGAGGCTAACGGCCACGCTACCAGAGACACCGGCTCGGCGTCAGCCTTCGAAGCGTATCGGTGGTGCCGGCAGGGATGCCGGCGCTCCGGCAGGGGACGGCCTGAGCAGCAGCAGGTTCGACGTCCGCCCGGTTGTGTCCACTTTCTTATATACACCAGACGTTTACAGCATCGACGGCGACCGCTTGTGACCGCAGCCAGTCACACAGATCCGCCGCATTCTGCACTTATTGCATTATTCTGCACTTATCGCATTATTCTGCACCAGGGGGACGCAGATGACCAAACGATACGTGGGCACCACGCTTACATACGACGTACGAGCCAAAACCTATCTTCGCACCGAGGTCTACGAATCCGACGACCCGAGCGAGACGGTCGAGCTTCGGATCATCGAGCCGGAGTCGGAGAAGACGCCGAAGGCGCAGACTCTAGGTGAGAAACAAGGCGCCGCGGGTTCCGAGCCGCTCCTATTGCGCCCCGAAGATCGAAAGTTCGAGCGCGAGCCACCTCGGCAAAAGCAGCCGGGTCGAGAACGGCGAAACACCCGCGTGCTGTCAACGCGGCGGGTCAAGCCCACGGCCAACGGCCGGCCCAAGATGGTCGTCTCGGACCGCAGCGAGACCGACGATGAGAGCGACCGGAACTCGCCGCCTCCGGTCGCCGAACGCACCCTCGATGGAATTCCCTTCGTGCAGCGCGAGAATGACTGACATTTACGGGTCGGGCAGGGGCAGGCCGCTGGGGACGGTCTGCGGCTCGAGCTCGTCGAGATGTCTGGCAGTGTGGCTGGTCAGCGATTCCAGGAAGGCCACCAGCGCGTCGACCTCGTCATCGCTGAGCGTGATGGGGTCCATGGTCACGAGGGTCTCTTCGACGCTGTCGAGGATCTCCTCGTCGTGGTGTACGTAGCGTTGGAACTCCTCGTCGAGCTGGGACGGATCGTAGTTGTGCAGGCCGTCTCGCACATCGAGATGATGGCGCACCGCCGCCTCGAGCGTCGCATAGACCCCGTTATGCATATAGGGGCCGGTCAGCTCGACGTTGCGAAGCGACGGGGTGCGAAACGCGAATTTGTCCTCTTCGCCGCCGTGGGTCCGGAAGATCGCGCCCATATCGACGTCGTAATCGACCTCCGGGCCCGGGCCCAGCGGGCGCACGCCGATATTGCGCAGCTTCTCGTCGGTCAGAAGCGCCCCGCTATGACAACGGGCGCAGTCGGCCTCACCGTAAAAGAGGTACGCGCCGCGCTTTTGCTGCTCGGTCAACGCGTCCGAGTCGCCGCGTAGGTAGTCGTCGAACGGGCTGTCGGTGAGGGTGAACGCGTCGATGATAAACGCGCTGAGGGCGTTGGACGCGTGTGCGAATTCAATATCCTCGGCGGCCACCTGCGGGTAGGCCTCCGCAAAGAGCCGGCGGTACTCCTCGACGGCCATCAGCCGCTCGACCAAGGCCGACCACACGCCCTCGAGGTTCTGGTCGTGAACGATGGCCAGCTCGTTGGGGTTGCCCTCGATGTCGACCTCACCGTGATCGCCGCGCATCTCATCGCGCGAGAGCACGGGCATCATCGTCTGAGCGGCGAGCAGGTTGTCGAGCTCCGAGGAGAGAAAACGCAGGAAGTTCGCCTCGGACTTCTCCCATCCCTTGTCGAAGATGACGAATTGACCGTCGGCGTTCTGAGTGACCCGGCCGTCCCACAGCAAGCTGCTGGTATTCTCGTCGCCCAGATTGAATAGCGGTGGAGATTTGCGGGGCGTAAAGGAGTGGCCCGGGCCGGGAAACCGCTCGCCGTCGCGCTCGACGAAGTGGGTGCCCACAGCCAGGGCTCGACGCACGCTGGTGCCTTCGTCCATCCGGTGGCAGGTCGAGCAGGCCGTGTCGCGGTTTCCGCTCAAGATGGGGTCGAAGAAAAGGTCGCGCCCGAGGCGGACCTTCGCCTCATCGAAGTCCGGCGCCGGCGCGACGGGCGCCGCGCCGGCCTCGGCGAGGAGCGCCCCGAGACGCTCGTCGTAGTCGACGGATGCGTCGGCGTCGGCTTCTGAGTCGGCGTCAGAGTCAGCCCGTACATCAGATACAGCCTCGCCATCGGAGCCCGCATCGGCGCTCTGGCCTGGCGTCTGCCCGCCGCAGCTCATCGCACATATGAAGGCTGCGGCGGCCAATAACCGCCCGGCGACCTTGTCTGGGGGTCGACTATTCATCGATGCGTACGCGCGAGGCCACTTGGCTCCGGCTTCGCACGAAGAAGAAGAGCATCAATAGCAGCGCTGCGCCGGCCAAATAGCCCGCGCCGCCGGCCGGATGCGTAGAGACGCTCTTGCACGAGCATCCACTGTGGCCGTCGAGGTTGCCCTGGTAGCGCTGCGACTCATCGAAGTCGCCGCCGTTGTCGACTCCGTTGCCGGCGTCGTCATCGCTGCCGGTACCGGCATCGGCGTTGGGGTCGGCGCCGGCGTCGCTGTCTTGGCCGGTATCTTCATCATGACCCGCATCCGGGTCACCGCCATTCACACACACCGGCTCGCCGGTGCATTGGCTGTCGTCACAATCGACGTCGCCGTCGTTGTCGTTGTCGAAGCCGTCGTCGCAGTCATCCTCGATGACCGTTCGCTCGTGGCCGTTGATATCGTGCATCATCCACACGCGGCCGGTCTGGTAGTCGGGGGCGACAAAGCTGAACGTGACCTCGAGCTCATCGCCGTTGACCACGAATTCGAAGTCGTCGATGAGCCGACGGTCGAATTTGCCGCTGTCCGGATTCTTGGTCCACACGCTTCCCTGGTACATGACGTCGAACTCCACAAACGGGCTCGACGACAGTCGGATGAGGCCCATGCCCAGGAAGTGGGTGTCGTCGTGGCCGGAGCCCATCGCCTTGGGACCCATCTGCAGACGCTGGATATTGTAGGGGCTGGCGTCGTCCTCGGGGAAGGTGCGGAAGGTCGCGGTGACCTCGAGGATGTCGCCGGCGCCATAGTCTTGATCGTCGATATGGACGCTGGATTCGATGCGCCCGACCTTGGAGGTCAGGTTGCTGGCGGTGGCCGTCTCGCGGCTGACGTCGAGCGGGAAGCTGGTGTCATCGAGCAACATGACCGTCGACAGGTCCGGCTCCGAGCCCTGGAAGACCACGCCTGCACGTCCACCGAGCGAGCCCAGGAAGTGGCTGTCATCGGAGGGTTCGAGCGGGTCGTAGCCGTTGGCGACCTCGTCACCGTCGCTGGCCCCGCCATCGTCGGTGTCCCAGTCGGTCGGATCGGTGTCGTGCACGTCGATCTCGCTTCCGTCGCTCAACCCGTCGTTGTCGGTGTCGGTCTGGTTGGGATCGGTGCCGTGGGTGTTGACCTCGTCGGCGTCACTGATTCCGTCGCCGTCGGTGTCGCCGCTGAGGGGATCGGTGTGGTGGACGCCGATCTCGTCGCCGTCGCTCAATCCGTCACCGTCACTATCTGCGTCGAGCGGGTCGGTGCCGTGGACGTTGACCTCTTGGCCGTCGGGGACGCCGTCGCCGTCGCTGTCAGCCGAGTCGGGATCGGTGCCCAACGCGCTCTCTTCGGCGTCGGTGAGGCCGTCGCCGTCAGTGTCGACGAAGTCAGCCGGGTCGGCGTCGTCAGTCAGCGGATCGGTGCCTGCGCGCACCTCCATACCGTCGGAGACGCCGTCGTTGTCGGTGTCTTCGTCGAGCGGATCGGTGCCGTGGGTGTCGACCTCGTCGCCATCGCTGAGGCCATCGCCGTCGGTGTCGGCGACCAGCGGATCGGTGCCGTGGACGTTGATCTCATCGCCGTCGGAGAGTCCGTCGCCGTCGGTGTCCGCGCGGCGCGGGTCGGTGTCGTAGGTGTTGATCTCGTCGCCGTCGGACAGACCGTCACCGTCGGTGTCGGCGACCAGCGGGTCGGTGCCGTAGGTGTTGACCTCGTCTCCGTCGCTGACCCCGTCACCATCGGTGTCCGGGTCGAGCGGGTCGGTGCCCAGCAGGATCTCCTCGGCGTCGGTGAGACCGTCGCCATCGGTGTCGGGATTGTCCGGGTCGGTGCCCAGATCGGCTTCGTATTGGTCGTCGAGGCCGTCTCCGTCGGTATCTTTCGGTACATACGGGGCCATCGGGGGCGTCCCCGATGAGCCGTCTTTGCACTGGTCGGTGTTGACGTCGAGCGTCGAGTCGACCACCACGCTGCTGCCGCCGCAGGCACCGATGAAGGTTCCGTCGGTCAGCGCGCCGGAGATTCTGGCGGTCGCCTGTGAGCAGCTACCGTCGCGGCACAGGTGCCAGTTTCTCGAAATGATCTTGAATCGGCGCGACTCCCCCGGTCCGAGATCCTGGATATCCTTGGTCGCCGTCGAGTCGGAGTACTGCGCCGGGTTCGACGGCAGCGGAATGCACGCATCGACGTCTTCGCCTTCCATCTCGATGACGATCGGAAAGTCGTCGCCGGGACCCGGGTCGGAGATCGAGAATCCCGCCGCAGTCGCATAGGCCGGCTCGCATTTGCCGTCGTCGAGCTTTTGAACCCCGGCGTTGTCCAGCACGCACTCATTTGCGTAGCTCTGCCCGTCGCAACCACAGACCGGGTCGACTTCCACGTCGCTGCAGTCGGCCGGCTCTTCGGGCTCTTCCGGATCATCAGTGCACACCACATCGGGGTCCGGATCGGGCGGCGGCACATCGCCCGCTTCCGGCTCGCCGTTGGCGTTGTCCATCTTGACGGAGAGTTGGCCGCCGAAGGTGCTATCGCTGTTATTGACCACCTCATAGGTGGTCGCAGCCGGCTGTCCGGGGCCGGCGCGGGTCACGCTCTCATTGTCGACCAAGCGAAGGTCTACGGCCGGATTGCCGTTGCCATCGTCGGGAACAATACACGCATTTTGGGGGTTGCAGGCAGCCGTCGCCGTCTGCCCGCTAGACAGCCGCACGCGCGCTTGGCCTTCGACGTTACAGATTCTCGCGTCGCCCTGCAGGAAGCTGATCGGAATATCGACCGGATTGATCTGCCCCTGTGCGATCGTCGTGCTCAGCGTCCCCGAACCACCGGGAGCTTCTTCGCTGCCGCCCGGGCCGGGCTCGAGACACTCCGCGTCGAGATCCACCTCGACGAAGCCGCTGTCCGGACAACGCGGGTCGTTGCCGGTCACGGTCAGATAGAGCAGCGCCGGCATGTCCCCGGAGGGGTCGCTGTCAGCGGTGATCGTCTGGGGCATCGTCAGCGAACAGGTCAGCGAGACACCACAATCGGGTGGTGGAGGCGTCGCGCTGCAGGCCTCGGCCTCGGCGGTAAATGACAAACTCACTGCAAACGAGGCGAGAAGAACGGCCACCAACGTGGACGCGCTTCTCATTAGCTCACGACGTGCGTGCTCATCAGACATTATTATCTCCATTCCCGGCCTAGTGATACGTGTACTCTAAGGAACACAGCCCCCTCCCGCAAGCACAATTCTTTACTAAACCGCACTCAAAACAACACAAACCCGCTAAAAATCACCAACCGGTTAAACGCCCGCCTCGAGTCGTTAAGGAATGACTCCGTCGGCGTCGAGTTCGGAGTAAGACCGAAAGATGCCTTTTTCGTTGAAGTCCAGGCGGCGCTCGGAGGCGAGGTAGGACTTGATTTTGGGAAGCTCTTTGACCCGCTCGCTCAACTCGATGAGGCCGCCGACCTCGGGGCGTCGACGGGAGAACGCCTGCGGAAAGGCGTACTCCAGTCCGGCGAGCAATTGAAAGAGCGACAGGTCGACATAGCTGAGCTCCTCGCCCAGCAAGAATGGCCCTTCGGTCGACGCCAGCGCGCGCTCGAAATAGCCGAAAAACTTCGGCATGCGCTCGCCAATAAACGCCGCCGCGCGCCGCTTCGCCGGCCCCTCTTGGTCCTCGTAATAATCGCCCACCGAGATTGGGTGGTGGGTATCATGCGCCTCGGTGAGCATATCCTGGATGGTCAACTGCAATTGGTTCGCATGCCACTTGCGCTCGTCGTCGGGCACCAGGCCGTGGCGCTCGGCCACGAATAGGCAGATATTGGCCGTCTGCGAGATGACCAAGTCGCCGGCGCGCAATATCGGCGGCGCAAAGCCCGGCGTCTGTCCGATATCCCACTCCAACAACTCCTGGAGAGCGTCCATCCCACTGCCCTCCTCGTCGGATTGGCGGGCGACGTCCTCATAGTCAGCTCCAGCCTCCTCGAGCACCAGGCGCACGAATTCGCCGCGCCCGGGGATCGACGGCCAATAGAAGAGCTCGTAATCTGTATACGTCTGCGTCGTCATAGAACTTTCTCTCTCGCGATTCCTTATGTCGTCTCATCGGGAACCTAAGTCTCCACGACAAAGTCACAAGCTCTAGTAAATACAGGAATTTCGGGCACCGGGCGTTGCTTTGTTCGAGTTGAAAGCTCTCAGGCCTCTTATGAAGTAAAACCCGGCATGAAAAAGACATTCGTTGTAGCCTCTCTGAGCAGCCTGCTGCTCGCCATCGCTGCGGGTTGTGCGTCGCCTCAGGTGCGCACTGACACCGAGACGACCGAGCCCGACCCGCAAGTCGAGCAGATCGAACAATACGCAAAATTCGAGCTCGAGTTGGCCGACGGCGACGACGACGTCAGCGCCCGGTTTGTCGAGCCCGACGGAGACGAAGTCAGCGTCGGCGGCTTCGACGACGGCGACCGCAGGATGGTGCGCTTTACCCCGGTCGAACTCGGCGGCTACACCTATACGGTGGTCGACGAAGCCGGCGCCACGCTGGCCGACGGTGAGTTCGAGTCGGTCGACGCAGACCGCGCGGGCTTTGTGCGCATCGACCCCGAGGGCGGATATCCCGGCCTCGAGCACGACGACGGCTCGCCGTTTATCCTGCTGGGTGAAAACCGCATCAATATCTACGACCCGTCGTGGAATTGGCAGCAAAAGGATATCGACGAATACGTCGCCTATATGGCCGACAACGGCATGACCACGCTGCGCGTCTTCGTGTTTAGCGACTGCGAAAACGAGGAGTCCGACGACGGCATCCAGCCGGGTTGTCTCGAGCCCGAAGTCGGCGAGTTCGACCCCGAGGTCGCCCAGCGCTTCGACGAGATCTTCGAGGCCGCCGAAGACGAGGGCATCTACGTGGTGCTCGTGCCCTACGCCATCGGGTTTTCGCCCGACGACACCTGGAAAAGCTGGGAGGACAACCCCTACTCGGCCGAGCGCGGCGGGCCGGCCGAGGATCGCTTCGCCTTCTTCGACGACGCCGAGGTGCGCGACGCGGCCTTCGAGCGCTTCCGCTACGTGATCAACCGCTGGGGCTATTCGCCGAACCTGGTCGCTATCGACCTGCTCAACGAGCCGGAGTGGGACGGCGAAATCAGCGAGGAAACCTGGACGCCCTGGGCCCGCCAGATGGCCGACCGCATCGAGCAAATCGACCCCTACGACCACTTGATCACCGTCGGGCCGGTCGGCCTGCACTGGAATATCGAGGGCGACGAGCACGCTTGGTGGGGCGACGAGCGAAATGACCTGGTCCAGTGGCACCGCTACGGGCCGGACACCTACGACGTCCACGATTTGGCCGCCGAGTTGAGCTTCCGCACCGAGGAGAGCCGCCGCCACGACAAACCCATATTCGCCGGTGAGTTCGGCTACGGCGGCGACCCGTCGCCCAATTACGACCACACCCAGGTGGGCATCTGGAGCCTGACGATGTCCGGCGCGGGCGCCCTGGCCCACAGCGCGCCGCCGTTCAATATCGACTCCGACGAGTATATGACGCCCGAGCGCGCCGCTCATTTCACGGCGCTTCGAGGCTTCCTCGAGCCCCTGCTCGAGCACGCCCCGCTCTTCCCCGATCCGGTACGCGAACTCGACGAGCCGGGGGCACGCATGTGGACCTTGCGCGGCGACGACGCGCTGGCGCTGTGGGTTATGGCGGCCAAAGAGGGCTATTCGGACACCGTCGAGGACATGCAGGTCGACGTCCACCTGCCCAAAGGAAGCTGGGAAATCGAGTGGATCGACGACACCAGCGGCGAGGTCGTCAGCACCAAAACCACGACCTCCGCGGGCCAACGCGTCGTGCTTTCAGTGCCGGACTTCGAGCGACACATCGCCACGCGCATCATTCGCGCTGCTGGTTGACTCTCCGGTTTGACTCTACGGCCGAATGCGGTAGTAGTCGCGTCATTCTCACGTCATTACTTCTGAACGAGCGCCGCCATAGCTATGTCCAGCAAGCCGCAGCAAAAGAAGATCAACGTCGTCCCGCTCGAGCCGCCGCCCGAGGACCAATTTGCTCGGCGTCCGCTGCGTTTTGCCGAGGCCGATGAGAAGAAGAACCGCTATCATATGCCGCGCAAGCTCGAGTCGAGCTCGCCGGTGGGCTATCGGGAGCGGGTATCGTTCAGCCAAGACGAGGCCGAGCAGGCCGTCGAGCTTTTGTCGCTCGAGCGCCCGACGCGCTTCGTGGAACCCGAGGCGCCGGTGACCGAGCGCGAGATATTCGAGGAGACCTCGCTCGGGGTGACCACCTCGCGCCAGTCGACCAATTTTCGCGGCCATCGGCAGGTGACGCTCGGCCCCGAGGATTCCACCAAGATTACCCAGCTCCTCCGAGGCATGGCCGGCAGCCATGGCGAGCCGCTCGACGACGCCGAGTACACCCATGTGGTGCTCTCGCGGCCGTATCGAACGCCCTTTACGCTGCTGTTGACCTTTGTGGGCCACAAACCCATCAAGAGCCTCTTCACGGTGTTCAAGCGCGCTCTCGAAAAGCGCCTCATACATGTCGACGACATCCCCACGGTCGGTTATCTGCAGCATCTGCACGTGGGCGTGCTCGCCGACGCGATGGAACGCGCGGCGGTGGTCGCCTCGGACGCAAAGCGCAGAGCCAATGTCTTTATGGGCCCGTTCACCGGTGCTCATAAAAAGGAAAATAAGGCGGCCATTCGCGAGATCGAAAAGCTCGCCGGCGTCACCCTCGCCGACCGCGCCGCCGGCTGGCGAGTCGCGTTGGTCGCCCAGGTGGGCACGGTCGCCGAGGAGGATCGCCCGGCTATCGAGCCCGCAACCTGCCGCAAGCTCGGCGCCAATTTGCTCGCCTTCAGAAGTGAGCGAATTCAGCCGGGCGTCAACGCCGAGGAGAGCGCGCCCGCGGCCTACCAAAAGCGCCAGGATATGGATGTGCCCGAGGAACTCACGGTGATGGCCGGCCGCGCGGCATATAACGCCTTTGTGCACTGGACCGGATGCGAGCGAGAGCGCAGCAAAGAGTTGCTCTTGCTCGAGCGCATCGACGTGCTCACAGACAGCGGAAAAGAACGCTTGCGCGAGGTGCGCAAGTCGCTCGGCCGCGTGAGCGACGAGGTCATCGACGGGCTGCCCCTGTGGGCGGACCTGTTGACCGGCAAGGCGCTGAGCCGAAACGCCCAGCGCGGCCGCAAGGCCTTCGCGCTGGCCGGCCAGCGTATCTACATCGGGGGACTCGACCGCAACGAAATCGCGTCTGAGGGCATGGACTGGCAGCTCGCCGTACGCGCGGTCGGCGCGGCCTCGGCTCGCGGCGCGCTCGTCGCCGAGCTCATGGGCTGCGTGAATATCCCCGAGGGCTGCGATTTGCTGTCGGGCATCTGCCTGATGGCCGGGCCGGTCAACCAAAACGATATCGGCAAGGAGTTCTTCGGCCACGACGACCTGCTCACCGGCGAGTTTCCCGACAAGGACCCCACCTCGCTGCTGGTGTGGACGCTCAAGGCCAAGACCGTCGCCGACCCCATCGGCAACGAGGAGCAACTGCTCAATGAGGAGCGCAAAGGCGCGCTTGTCGACCTGCGCCCCGGCCCGCACGACGTCATCTGCGTCAAGCGCGGCTCCTCGATGGACTGCTTTCGCCAGCGCGGCGAGACGGTCAACCGCGAGCGGGCGTTCTCGGACGTCGGCAACTTCGCCACCAGTGACGACGGCGAGCCGATCGAAGGCAACCGCGGCGAGCCGTGGCCCGAAGAGCATGCCAATGCACCCGTCTGGTAAGACAAGATGCTCGAATTGCAAACACAAGCCGCGCGCGACCTCGAATGGGCGCTGTCCAGCCCGTCGTTGATGCGCCACCCATGCGCCGTTGGCGAGGAGTTCGGTCGGCTGGAGGTGGCCCGCAACCAAGGGCTTCTGTCGCAGCTCGACCGGGACGGCTCCGAGCTGCATCACGCTATCAAGCACCGCCAGACCGACCGGCTCGGCGAATACTTCGAGATTCTGGTCAACACCTGGATCGCCATGGTCCCGCCGGCGAGGCTCATCGCCGCCAACCAGCAGGTCCACAAAGGCGAGCACACCATCGGCGAATTCGATCTGCTCTTCGAGCGAGACCGGGTCGTCCACCATTGGGAGCTGGCCGTTAAGTACTACCTCGGCCATCCAGGGCCCCGCGGTGAATCTCTTTGGTACGGCCCAAACCCCAGGGACCGGCTCGACAAGAAGTGGCCCAAGATGCTGCGCCGACAGCTCCGCCTCGCCGAAAAACCCGCCGCCCAAAAGACACTTCAGAAGCTTGGCATCGACGGCAAAGTCGAGCCCTCGGCGTTCATCAAAGGCTATTTCTTCGAGCCGCTCGACGACGCGTTCGCCGTCGCCGACCACGAGGACGCCAACCCGACGGGCTTCCGCGGCTGGTGGGTCCACCATAGCGACCTCGCCGACTACTACGACGCCATCGACCCCGACAACGAACTCGTGTGGATGCGGCTGTCCCGCCTGCGCTGGATGGCCCCGGCACGCCCCGACGAGCGCGACAAGCTGCATTCGACCGAGCGGCTCCAGGACGTCCTCAGCGCGAGCCGGCACACTCAAATCGCCGGCGTCGTCGAGACCGAGGCGGGCTGGCGCGAGATCAGCCGCGGGTTCGTGGTGCCCGACCGCTGGCCGACCCGCCGCTAGTATTGGACTGACGCACTCTGGGCGTCAGAAAAGACTTCCTTTTTCGCTGGGCCAGAGGCCGCACGGCCCTAGCCAAGCCGGGAGGACTTCAGTGGTTTCCGTCGTCGTTCACCGTCGCGGGTCCATCTGGAACCGCTCGTCTCCGTCGGCTCTCATCGAACACGGCGATGAGGAAGAGGGCTATCGAAGCGCAGACGAACCCGGCGTAGAACCGGCCTTGCCATAGCTCGGGCGAGATATCCCACTCGACCACATGCGGCCCGAGAAGAAAGCCACCACCTATGGCGATCGCCGAGATGATGGCCAGACGCGCGAGATAATCGGCAATGCCCAATTGAGTGCGAATCTCCCAGCCGGTCGTCTGACAGATCGCCTCGCCCAAGTATTTGATCTCGTCACGTGATAAATAACGGCCGATCTCGAGGCGATTTTCCGAGGTGATGATGAGTAGTTCCTGTGCGACGAGCGGCCAGCGCAGTGGCCCGGTATTCTTGCAATACATCTCATAAGGCTGGTGGCGCAGCTCGATGGTGATTTGCCGCCCCCGGTCTCGCGTGTCAAACCGAAGAAACTCCTCATCCGCGGTGATACAGATAATAAGCCCGCACATGCGCCGGCCGTGCAGCCAAAGCGCAACTGACAAAAAGGCGACGCCAAACGCGAAGGAAGCAATGACCCCGAACGTCTGAGGGATCCAGCCCGTCGCATAAAGCCCGGCGCAAAACAACGCCAGAAGCACCGGGGCCGGCGCGCTCTCGCGGCGCAGGCGCCCGGCTGATGGAGGCTTGACCTCGAAGACGCGCTGACCGTTTTGGCTATAAGCCTCCAGGCAGCCGGTGTCGTCAGGCGGTTCCTCATCGAAGGTCGCTGTATTGTGGCGAGGCGACTTCATATTCAAGACTCAACTCCTAAGGCTAAAAGGCCTCTCAATCGCATTTACAACCGCCAGCAGGGCCGCCCCC
>CAYLTX010000113.1:0-21676 GCA_964386725.1 uncultured Bradymonadales bacterium
CACCAGCGGCGAGGTCAGCGACTACTTGAACCTGCCGGCCGAGCGGGTCGAAGATGGCGAGCTTCGGGTGACCTGGGTCAACCACGCGACGACGTTGATCCAGATGGACGGGCTCAATATCTTGACCGATCCGATCTGGTCGGAGCGCACGAGCCCGGTGAGCTGGGTGGGCCCGACCCGGAGGCGCGCGCCCGGGCTTCGCTTCGAGGATCTGCCGCCGATCGACGTGGTCGTGATCAGCCACAATCACTACGACCACACGGATATCCCCACGCTGCAGCGCCTGGCCGCAGAGCACTCGCCGCGTTTTGTGGTGCCGCTGGGCAATTCGCGGCTGCTTCGCGACAACGGCATCACAAATACCGGCGATCTGGATTGGTGGCAGCGCATCCCGGTCAGCGACGAGGTGCGCGTGACGCTGGTGCCGGCGCAGCATTTCTCGGGGCGCGGGCTGTGCGATCGCGGCCAGACGCTGTGGGGCGGCTACGTCTTCGAGGGGCCGTCGGGGCCGGTCTACTTCGCCGGTGATACTGGCTGGGGGCCGCATTTCGAGCAGATCAACGCTGAATTCGGCGCGCCCCGACTGGCGATTCTGCCGATCGGCGCGTTTCGGCCTCGCTGGTTTATGAGCCCGGTGCATATCTCGCCCGCCGAGGCGGTCCGGGCTCACCGGGTGCTCGAGGCCGAGACGAGCATGGGCATGCATTGGGGGACCTTCCGCCTGGCCGACGACGGCTACGCCGAGCCGGTCGAGGCGCTCGAGGAGGCGCTGGCCGACCAGGACGTCGACCCCGAGCGCTTCTGGGTGCTCGACGAGGGCATCGGCCGGAACGTGCCGTGAGGGTGTTTGCGTCTCGCACCTCGGGCCACGGCTTTTCGCGCCTCAGCGCCTCAGCGCCTCAGCGCCTCAGCGCCTCAGCGCCCCAAGCCCCAAGCCCCAAGCCCGCAGTTCAAGCCCCAAGCCCCAAGCCCCCAGTCCAATCGCATATTCACGCAAGTTCGATTCTTGTGTACGGTGCTGGTAAGTTGATGGAAACAGGGCAAATCTTTCATGTCGAACGAGCAATCAACAGTGGCGAGTAGGGGCGGCGATCCACCGGTCGGCGAGGCCGCAGCGGTTCCCAATGGGGACCTGACCGGCAGGGTTTTGTCCGAACGCTATCGGATCGAGGGCTCGCTGGGGCGCGGCGGCATGGGAGAGGTGTACCGGGCCGAGCACACGCTGATGAAGAAGACCGTGGCGGTCAAAGTGCTGCTCCCGGAGGTGGTCGGCCACGGCGAGGCCGTCGAGCGGTTTCGCAGGGAGGCGCAGGCCGCCGCGCATATCGACCACCAGCATGTGTGCGTGGCGACCGACTTCGGCGAGATGGAAGAGGGCGGCTTCTTCTTGGTCATGGAGTATCTGGAGGGCAATACCCTCGACGAGACGCTCGTGTGCGTGGAGCGCTTCGAGCCCGCCCGCGCGCTGCATATCACCGAGCAGATATGTGCGGCGCTCGGACAGGCGCATAGGTTGGGCGTGGTTCATCGGGATTTGAAGCCCGAGAATATCATGCTCGTCGAGCGCGACGGCGATCACGATTACGTCAAGATCATGGACTTCGGCGTCGCCCGAGTGCGCATCGGCGAAGACGGCTCGAGCAGCAAGATCACCCAGGCGGGTCGTATTTACGGCACCCCGCATTATATGGCGCCCGAGCAGGCGGCCGGCTCCGAGCATATCGACCACCGCGCCGATCTCTATAGTCTGGGCGTGATGCTCTTCGAGATGCTCACCGGGACCCTGCCGTTTGTCGACAAGAATCCGGCCAAGGTCATGGCGATGCATATGACCGAGGATCCGCCGTCGATCCGCAAGCGCATGCCGCAGGCCGGTGTGCCGCGCCGGCTGGACACGCTCATCCAGAAGTTGATGGCCAAGGAGCCCGAGGATCGGCCCGCGTCGGCAAAAGAAGTCCAAGAAGAGCTCGAGCGGATCCGCGAGTCGGGCAATACCGAGAGTTGGTTTGCGATCACCCGCGAGGCGGCCGACACCAGCACGATGGCCCTGCGCGATGTCGCCCAAGAAGTCGCCCAAGAGGTCGCCCAAGAGGTCGGCCCGCGCATCGAACAGGTGCGAAACTGGGCCAACGAAAATTCGATCGTGCGCGGCGTCGCGATGGGCGCCGCTGCGCTCCTATTGGCCGCGCTGCTGGTCGCGCCGGTGGTCTACCTGGTCTGGCCCAGCGGCGGGGCGGTCAGCCCGGAGGCGCGCCAGGAAGAGGCCAAAGACCTCAGCGAGCAGCGCCAGCAATACCTCGAGGAGCATGAGGCCGGCGACGTCATCAGTGCGCTGGCGACCGGCGACGCCGGGGAGGCGGTCGTGCGTCTGGAGGGGCTCGTCGAGCAAGACGCCGACAACGCCCACCTGAAGTTCTTGCTCGGCCGAGCCCACGCGGTGGCCGGGGATTGGACCGCGGCGCTCGAGCATTACGAGCACGCCCTGGACCTCGAGCCGCGCTATGCCAGCGAAGATCGGCTGATCGACGACGTCGTCGCCCGGTTCTCGTCGGGCGACGAAGAGCAGGCCGAGCGCGCCCAGCGTATCCTGCTGGACAAGCTTCCCCGGCAGGTTTCGGACCGCCGGTTGAGCGCGCTGGCGCGTCTGGGAGATAGCGGCAAGATGAGGCGCCAGGCCCGAGAGATGCTCGAGGAGAGCGGGCGCTTCGAAGAGCTCGAGGCGTGGAACCGTGCCTCCATCGAGCTTCGCTTCGCACACGGCTGCGACGCCCACCGCGAGCAGATCGACGCCCTGGTCGACACCGGCGACCCCCGAAGCCTCGAGATCCTGCGCTTCTACGACCGCCAGCCCAAGACCGGCTGCGGCAGCTTCAACAGCACCGACTGCTACGGCTGCATCCGCAAAGACCTCGCCGAGGCGATCAGTGCGCTCGAGTCGGGTGAGGCCGACGAGCCTGCCGGTGATGCTGGGCGGTGAGTTGGTTCTTGGTTCTTGGTTTCTTGGTTCTTGGTTCTTGGTTCTTGGTTCTTGGTTCTTGGTTTCTTGGTGGGCTGAGCGTTTGCGCTGCTTGACGGATTTTCGCCTGGTGGGGATTTGGGTTTAGGGTTTCTTGGTTGGTCGGTGAGTTGAGTTCTCGAGCCGTTTGAAGGGTGTTCGCCTGGTGTGGTTTTCGGGTTGAGGGTTTAGGGTTTCTTGGTTGGTCGGTGGGTGGAGGGTTTGCGCTGCTTGAAGGGTGTTCGCCTGGTGTGGTTGTCGGGTTTCTTGGGTTGATCAATCAAGAAACCCTCAACCCGCACGCACTCCAGGCAGCCAGGTGCCAAAGCCCGCGGCATCCACACCCAAGAAACCCTGAACCAAGAAACCCTAAACCCGCACGCACTCCAGGCAGCCAGGTGCCAAAGCCCGCGGCATCCACACCCAAGAAACCCTGAACCAAGAAACCCTCAACCCTGATCGTCGGAATCTTCAGACGACTCGACCTTTTCAGCCAACTCCATCTCCTCCGGATCTTCATACCAGGGCACGTCGCAATTCGAGCTACGCTCGAGCTCGGCGATGATCTGGGCGCCCAGCAGCAGGATGACCGCGCCGATCTCCAGGCTCAGCAAGACGACGATGACCGTGGCCAACGACCCGTAGATGACGTTGACCAGCGAGATGCTGGCGAAGTACCAGACCAGGATGCGGCGCACGATTTCCCAGAGCACGGCGGCGAACAGCCCGCCGACCAGTGCGCGTCGCACGTCGATCTCGACGATCGGCAGCACCTTGTAGACCGAGGCGAATAGCGCGGTCATGCCGATGAACCCGGAGATGTACAGGACCATGCTGGGCAGCGCCTCGACGGGGAGTTCCCAGCGCAAGAAGGTGATGGTCGCGTCCCCAAAGCCGTCGAGGATGGCGATGAGGATGGTCACGCCGACGATGCCCACGCCGATGCAGAAGATATAGACATAGGGGATGAGCGCCGACACCCAGAAGCTGCGGCCCTCGACGTGATCGGGGACGTGGAAGATATTGGCGATCGCCTCCTCGAGCATGCGAAAGGCGATGGAGCTGAAGAAGATCAGCACCAGGATACCCACGCCGCTGAGCACCGAGCGGGCGTCGAGCAGGGCCTTCAATGTCTCGGTGAGGGTGTGGGCCTGGCCGGGAAAGAGCAGGCGCAGCTCGGCGGAGACGGTCTCCAAGAGCAACGCTTCGTCCAGGAAAAAGGACAGCGACATCACCAGGACGGCGAAAAGTGGAATGGCCGACAGCAGGCTATTATAAGCCAAGCTGCCGGCCAAAAGTATCCCCTGGTTGGCCAGAAAACGCTTGACGATGCGCAGCGCGAATCGCCACAGACGCACGGCCAGCTGTCTGGTCTGTGCGAGCCATGTGGCCACGCAACTCTCCAATCTCGGAGGCGGGCGTTTGGCCGGCTATGCCGGTTCGACTACCGCGGTGATCTGCCAACCCTGACTCTCCGGGGCGGCGACCACTTTGATGTCGCGGTCGACCTTCTCACGCAGCATCTCGATGATCTCCTCGAGCTGCTCGACCCAACGGTCGGTGAACTGGCGCTCACGGCCGCGCATCTGCATGACAAAGCGAACCTGGTTGCCTTTATCCAAGAAATCCGAGGCCCGATTGAGCTTGGTGTTCAAGTCGTGCGACTCGGTTTTGGGGCGCATGCGCAACGTCTTGAGGCTGACGTTGTCGGTGGCCTTCTTTTTCTTCTTGGACTGCTGGTATTTGAACTTTCCGTAGTCCATGACCTTGCAGACCGGCGGGTTGGCCTTGGGAGCGACCTCGACCAGATCGAGGCCGAACTCCTCGGCTTTCTCACGCGCCTCGTCGGCGGTCATGATGCCAAGTTGCTCACCATCGGGATCGACCAGACGCACCTCTCGGGCGCGCACCTGGTTGTTGACCCGATACGAATCACTTCCACCACGCGAATCTCTGCTTCTCCTAACGATTGTCCTTCACCCTTGTCTGAGTTGAACCTGTTGGGGGCACGTCACTACCAACAAACAGTACGCACCACAGGTGCATTTCCACTACTTGGATGCCGCGTCGACACGGCAATTTCGTGGGCTTGAAAATAGCGTCTTATACCGTCGTTGACAACGTCATTCGCAAATTTGGTCGAATTCGGACTTGTCTCACCCCTCGGGCTGGCACTGAGCAGTGATCGTAGCCGAGTGCTGCTGGGGGCATTCGAGGACCTCGCCGTCGGGATCGACGGTCGCGGTAATGTCGAATTCCGGCCCCCTAAACCCGATCGGGACGCTCCAGACCACCGAGAAATCCTCGGTGTCGCCAGTAGCGAGCGCCTGTGAGGTGCGTACCGTGTCGATGGTCACCGTGTCGACCGTCGAGATCGCCTCGATGAGCACGGGGGCGTCGGCGGCGATGGTCTCGGTGCCGGTATTCTCGACGGTCAGCTCGACGGTGAGCTCGGATGTCTGGCCGCACGCGAAGGTGATCGCCTCCAATTCACTGATCTCCAGGCCGGATTGATCGAGGGCGAGGACCGCCGAGTCGGCGGCCATCTCGTTGTTGGTCTCGTCGCACTCGTTGATCTGGCTGTCGGGATCGACGACCGCCTGGATCGAAAAGCCGTCGGCCCA
The DNA here is from genome assembly GCA_964386725.1 of uncultured Bradymonadales bacterium. Classification (GTDB taxonomy): domain Bacteria; phylum Myxococcota_A; class Bradymonadia; order Bradymonadales; family Bradymonadaceae; genus CAYLTX01. The sequence goes on from CAYLTX010000113.1 coordinate 5,620, forward strand.
CCAGCCATCGGGGACCTGCCAGGCAGACGACAGCGTCTCGCTCTGGCCGGGCAGCAGCCGCCGGGTGGTCTCCAGCGAATCGATCTGCGTGGAGTCGCCGTCGTGGACGGCGAAGATATGCACCGGGACGCCGGCGCCCTCGCCCAGGGCGCCCTGGTTGCCGACCTCGACGGTGATGTTGACGTTCTCGGCGCCCTCACAGGCCCCACCCAATCCGATCTCCTCGACCGCCAGATCCGGGGCGTCGAAGACGCCGCCGGGCTGGGTATTCTGGCGGAAGCTATTCAAGCGTCCGTTTCGCCAGTTGGGCTGAGGGTGCGACGGGATATGACCGTCTTCGTCGATATTGGTCACCGAATAGGCGTGCTGGTTCCAGATGCGCCGGGTGCGCACCCAATTGTCGTCGGCGTCGGCCCAGACCTTGATGCCCTGACCGGTCGCCGACGGAATGACCACCTCGGAGTTTCCGTCGTTGTCGACGTCGGCGACCACCGGCATCTCGATGCGGGTGTTGCTGCTGTGGGATGGGTCCGAAAATAAGATGTCTCCGCTGGTGCCGTCGTAGATATGAAAGGTGTTCTCGTCGGCATAGACCATCTCGGCTTTGCCGTCGCCCTCGAAGTCGAACACGCTCGAGGCGGTCACCCGGCTCGAGCAGTCCTCGTTGGGCGTCGCCCACAGCACTCCTTTGCTGTGGCATCCGTCGGGGACCGGGTCGGCGTCGCAGTCCATGTCGAGGACGGTGTAGAAGTCGGCCGCGGCGGTGCCGATTTCGGGGCGACCGTCGCCGTCGAAGTCGGCGATGGTCGGCGGGCCGGCCTCGTTGGCGACCTGGCCGTTGCGCATGCAATCGTCGACGGGGATCTCCTGCTTCCACAACAGCGTGCCGTCATGGTTGATCACGAAGATCTCGCCCAGGCGCACGATGACCACCTCGCCTTCGGGGTCGTCGTCGAAGTCGGCCATGGCGGTGAACCCGTCGCAGTTGTCTCGGGCGCCGCCGTGGCAGCTCGAATTCGACGAGGTATAATCGTAGGTCCAGATCTCGGCGCCATTGTGGTCATAGAGCGTATTGCCGGCGGCGACCTCCTGGTTGCCGTCGAGATCGACGTCGCCCACCGAGGAGACCGGCCCCAAAAACGCGTTGTTGCCAATGCCGCCGTCGCCGTTGGTCGTCTGCACGCCGTCCCATTTGAGGTCGCCGGTCTGGCCGTCGAGCACCACGTTGCCGACGATGACCTCCGGGTTGCCGTCGCCGTCGAGGTCGGCCAAGGAGATGGCCGCCCCGCCGTAGCTATGCACGCCGTAGGTCGGGTATTGGGTATTTCGCCACAGCACCTCCCATTCGGAGCCGTCGTCGGCGGTGCGCGTCCAGACGACCACGCCCTGGGGGCTTTGCCGGTCATTTGTATTGGTGGGGCCGTTATAGCTGATCGCGGCGATCTCGGGCACGCCGTTGCCAGTCAAGTCGCCCAGCGCGGCCGGTCCGTCGTTGATCATCGGGGCGCTATTGAGCGAGGCGATCTCGTTCATCGAGCCGTCGGCGTTGCACTCGCCGCTGACGATGCGAAGCGTGCCCGGTTTGTTGCAGCAGCCCGGCGAGCGCGACAAGAAGACGATGTCGGGTACGTCGTCGGTATTGGTCAGCCCGTCGCCGTTGTCGTCGGTGAGGTTGGCGACCAGCGGGTTGTTGACCACGTGGATGCGCCCGCCGTTGACCTCCGGGGTGCCCGAGGGCCAGCTGCACGCGATCTCGGGGGTGAATTCGCCCACCGGCGGGATGAATTCGCAGACCTCGACGCTCGAGCGCGGCACGCATTTTCCAATGGTGGGCTCGCAGATCTCGGCGACCGGGCATTGCTCGGTGCGCTCGCAGTCGTCGCCGGGCATCACGCAACTGTCGCCCAGGCAGAGCTCGGAGCCCTCGCAACAAAGCCCCAGATCGTCGCCGCAGCGAGTGCCCGCACAGGCCGGCAGGCATTGGTCCTCGACGCATTCGTCGCCGCCCTCACAGCACTCGTCGCCGCAGGGCGTGCCGGTGCACGCCGGGCCGTCGGCGTCCTCGTCTGCCGCATCATGGGCGTCTGCGGTGGGCACGTCCTCGACGTCGTCGCCACCGTCGGCCGCGTCGGGCATGAGGGCGGCGTCGGTGCCGTTATTGGTGTTGACGGTCCCCTCGTCGCAGCTTCCGCAATGCAGCGTGGACGCGGCGAGGAGGAGGACGAGCGGAAAGAAGAAAAATTGTCGGCGTCCTGCAATCATAATGCGCCAATGACCAGTATTGAATGTGCGAACACATTGATACTAGCGCATTTTCGGTCTCGTTGGAAAACGAGGTTGGGGCTCGAGGCGGCGCGCAGGTGTGCTCGTTACTCGCCGCTGCTCTTTTTTACCCGGTCTTCGGTGCGCGTCTCGTAGTCGTCGTGGACCCGCTGCATGTCGCGGTTCTTCTCACGCGCGCCATCGCTGAACCAGGTCACCATCGAGGTGAATCCCCGCTCGACGCGGGTCAGCGCCTGGGAGCCCGAGTAAGGCGCGCTCGCGGCGCCATCTCGGTCGGTGAAGACGAAAAACGTGATCAACCCGACGAGGATGACGACGAGTCCCTTTTGAATTCTGCTTCTCCAGGACGTGCGTTCCATGATGACCGTGGTGAAGAAAAAAGCGCGCGCCACAAAGACGGCGCGCGCTCAACTCGTTGATCAGCCTGATTAGGCCCGATTAGGCCTTCGGGCCGAACCCGAGGATGATGTAGCCGCCGGACTTCTCGTCCTTTTCCAGCTCGAGCAGCCCGCGTTTTTGGGCGTCTTCGAGCAGCTCGCTGAAGTTGCGATACCCGTAGAAGGTCTCCGAAAAATTGGGCCGCTTGCGCTTGAGGGTCTGCTTGACCAGCGACGCCCATACATTGGCGTCGCGCTCGCGGAACAGCGCCTCGACCTGGTCGAGGACCATCTCGAGGGCGTCTTCTTTCGGGCCGCCCTCGCCGGAGGTGTCCTTGGAGCTCTTGCGCTTGCCGCCGCCCGAGGACTTTCGCTTGCTGCGTTGGTTGCTCTTGGACTTCTTTTTGTCGCGCACCAGGTCGTCGTAATAGATGTACTCATCGCAGTTCTCGATGAGAAGGTCGCTCGAGGTGTGCTTGACCCCGATGCCGATGACCTGCTTGTTGTACTCGCGCAATTTGCTGACCAGCGGCGAGAAGTCGCTATCCCCGGTCAAAATCACGAATTTGTCCACGTGCGTGTTGCTGTGGGCGCAATCGAGCGCGTCGACGACCATCCGAATATCCGCCGAGTTCTTGCCCGAGTAGGAGATATGCGGCACTTCGATGAGCTCGAAGGCGGCCTCGTGCAGCGGTTTTTTGAGCTTCTTATAATTCGACCAGTCGCAATACGCCTTTTTGACGATGATATTGCCCTTGTCGAGCAGGCGCTCCAGGACGAGGTCGATGTCTAATTCACCAAATTTTGCTTCCCGAACGCCGATGGCGACGTTCTCGGTGTCCGCGAAAATGGCTAGATTCGGGATAGCTTCTTGTCTTTCGTTCATACTGCCTCTTTCTTGTGGTCGAGCCGACTTGGCGACTCACCAAATAATTTTGAATAAACACGCGATCGAACCGTCTGGCTCATCGCATACGGTAAAGAAACGCTATCAGTCGGACATTCCGCCAACACGGCTGAAAAGATCTTGAAAAAGAGACCTAGCTTTCTTGAGTTATCGCCGTAATTGTGTTTGAACACGGATGAAAGATTTTGACGAGTTTGACCGCCAGAGGGCGGTTGAACTCAACGGACAGCGCGCGACACGGCCGCTTCCTTGGGGGGAGTTGCGGACGGTGAGTCGCGCCTTTGTGTGGCGCGTCAGCGTGTCATTGTCAACCATAACCTGTGTTGCCGGGTGTCCTGTCCAGCTCGGAACGCGAATTAATCAATGGGATGGAAGTATGAAGTCGTACCGTAGTTTGATTTATTTCGTAGCTGCAGCAGTTCTGGTCAGCGCGTTCGGCATTGCAGAAGCCGACGCCAACACCGCCCGCCGAGACAGCCTCGACGGTAACCGACTCATCGAAGATCGCGATGACATTTTTCAGTACCCGCAGTTGGCTGTCCATTACGCCAACCGCATCGGCTTCGATTATAATGGTGCCGAAAACCAGGGCAGCGCCCTGATGCTGATGGGCAACGACACGCTGGCCTACGGCGTGGCATTGCACCGCGGCGACCTACTCCGAAACAACCTCTTTCCCTACGATCGCGAAGGGCCGTTCCTGAGCGGTTTCCAAAACCCGCTTGGTTTCCAACAGCCGGGTAATATCATCGACTTCTTTATCGGCGCCGACCTCGGCGGCGGCCTCGCCGGTGCACGCCTATCGTTGGGCCGCGGCGCCACCGATCAAGACCCCGCCGACGGCGACCCCTCGTCGAACTCGCAGACCACCTTTCGCATCGACGGCGGCTATTCGCTCAGCGGCCCGCTGACCCTGGACACCGCGCTGAACCTTCACTTCGCGTCGGCCGAAGATATCGCCGCCGGTGAGACCACCCAAGAGGGATCGCTGTTCGGGCTGGGCCTGTCCACGCGCGGCTATGCCGATATCGGACAGCCCTTCGACCTCGGCTTCATCGCCGACGTGGTCTTCTCGACCCAGTCGCTGACCGACGTGACCCAGGACCCGGACCTCGAGAGCAACCAGAACTTCTTCGGTATTCAAGCGGGTGCAGGTCCGGTCTGGGAGATCGAGGAAGAGGCCATCGTGGCCGGTTATGCCGTGCTCGGCTACCAGCGTGACGCCAGTGACCCGAACGTCGACGAGGACGCCGAAGGCGGCGGCCCGCAGACGGTCAACAGCGAAATCCTGCTGCCCGGCTTCCAGATCGGCGCCGACATCGCCCTCAACGACTGGCTGTCGTTCCGAAGCGGCGCTCACTATCTGTGGAGCATCAATAACACCGCCTTTGAGACGGTCGACGGCGACGACAATGACGGCGTCTCGGGTGCCGACGGATTCGGCTGGAACGCCGGTCTGGGTGCGCAGTTCGGCGACTTCCGCTTCGACGGCTCGCTGCAGCACGGCTTTTTGGTCAACGGACCGAACTTCATCGGCGGCGGCACCGGCTTCTTGGCCCTCGCCTCGGCCGAGTATGAGTGGGAGTGATCTCGCTTAGTGCTCTAGGAGCATAAAAAACGCCCCCGCCGCATCAAAGCGGCGGGGGCGTTTTTTTATCTCTGCTGCAATTCTTCGGGCAGCTCGCCCGGCGCTTCCTGACGCGTCGCGCCCACCGGCTTGTCGGCCACCCGCTCCAACTGCCAAAAACTATAGGGATGGGGATTTTTGGCGTCGGCCTCGTGATGCTCGACCGAGGCTACCTCCCACTGGTCCATATCGAAGGCCGGAAAGTAGGTGTCACCTTCGAAGCGATCGTAGACCACCGTCAGATATAGCCGGTCGGAGAGCGGCAAGAACTGCTCGTAGACGCGCGCGCCGCCCAAGATCATCAGCTCTTCTTGCTCGGCGGCTTCGCCGCGGGCGATCTCGAGCGCCTCGTCGACCGAGTGGGCGATCTCGATGCCGTCGGCCTCGTAGTCGTCCTGGCGGGTCAAGATTACGTTGAGCCGGCCGACCAGCGGGCCGCTGAGCGACTCGAAGGTGCGCCGGCCCATGATCACCGGCTTGCCCATGGTCGTCGTCTTGAAGTAGCGCAGGTCGGCGGGCAGACGCCACGGCAGGTCGTTGTCCTTGCCGATGGTCATCTGCAGGTCACAGGCGGCGATGGGGGAGATTTTCATTGGGGGCCTCGGGTTAGACGGCGATCGGCGCCTTGATACTCGGGTGCGACTCATAACCGATAATCTCGATATCCTCGTAGTCAAAATCGTCGATATCGTCGACGTCCGGGTTCAGTCGCAGCTCGGGGAGCGGGTAGGGCTCGCGGGCAAGCTGCTCTTTGGCCTGCTCGAGGTGGTTCGAGTACAGGTGCGCGTCGCCGAGGGTGTGCACGAAGTCGCCGGCCTCGAGGCCGGTAACCTGGGCGACCATCTGGGTCAGCAGCGCGTAGGAGGCGATGTTGAACGGCACGCCCAAAAAGATATCGGCGCTTCTCTGGTAGAGCTGGCAGCTCAGCCGGCCGTCGGCGACGTAGAATTGAAAGAGGATGTGGCACGGCGGCAGCGCCATCTCGTCGAGCTGGCCGACGTTCCAGGCGCTGACGATGTGGCGGCGGCTGTCCGGGTTGGTCTCGATGCTGCCGATGACCCCGGCGATCTGGTCGATGGCCTGGCCGTCGGCATCGGGCCAGCTTCGCCACTGGTGGCCGTAGATGGGCCCGAGATCGCCGTCCTCATCGGCCCACTCGTTCCAGATGCGCACGCCGTTCTCCTGCAGGTAGCCGACGTTGGTGCCGCCTTTGAGAAACCACAACAGCTCGTAGATGATCGACTTGAAGTGCAGCTTCTTGGTGGTCACCGCCGGAAAGCCCTCGCCCAGATCAAAGCGCATCTGATGGCCGAAGACGCTGCGGGTGCCGGTGCCGGTGCGGTCGCTCTTGTCCACGCCGTCTTCGAGCACGTGGGACATCAGATCGAGGTATTGTTGCATCGTGAGTGCCGTCAGTATGAGGTTCTTACTCTCTTACTTTCTCACTATCTAACTTTCTGCAGTTCCTCAATCGTAGACTTCGACGATGGTCGAGGGGTTGGGATCGTAGCCGACACCGAGCGAGATGTTGAACACCGGCGCCCAGCGCGAGTCCTCTTCGTTGGCGTTGGCGCCCTCGTCCCAATACGAGCCGTCATAGTCGACGGTGTAGAAGGGCAGCAGCGCGTTGGCCTCGACGAAGAGCCGGATGGTGCTGGTGCGCATGAACTCGTAGCCGATGCCGACCTCGCCCTGCAGGCCGTTATCCTCGTAGGTGCGCGTGACGTCGTTCTCCTCGAACTCGGTCACCGTCCAGCCCCAGCTCAGCCCACCGTTGAGATAGGCGGTGCTGTTGGCGACCGGGTCGAAGAAGTACAGCGCCCCCAGGCGCAACAGGCTAAAGGAGGCGGCGTCTGTCTTGGAGTCGCTAATCGTGAAGTTCAGCGCCGAGATGTCGATGCCCATATTATCGAGCTCGTAGCGCCACCCGAAGCCGAAGGCCGGGCCGGTGGCCACATCGCCGCCGGTAATCAGTCCGTAGCCAAGCCGAGCGTAGTAGATGCTGTCGGCGCGCACCCGCCGCGGCGCCGACTGGCGGCTGGTGACGTTGTGGCGGGTGGTCCCGGCCATCTGGCTGTCGTCACCGGTGAGCACCGAGATGGTGATCTGCTCGTAAGTCTCGGGCAGCTCGTCGAGCGAGCGGGCCTTTTGCTTCTGCGAGCCATTCGGCCCGGAGATATTCGCCGTGATCGAATTGCCCAGCTGCAGGCTATAGATGGTGTAGGTCGTGTCACAATCGCGCTGCGAGACCTCCACATCTTCCTGCCGGAGGGTGTCCTCGACGATCGTCTTGACCGCCTGGCGCTCGGCGGAGTTGAGGTTGTCACGCTCCTCGTCGACCTCGACGCATACCGCGCCAAAGGCGGTCGTCGAGACGAGAAGAAACGCAAGGGCAATTATTCCAGTCAATAAGTGACGCATTTTCGTACTCCTGGTGCTGGATTCATTCACGCCAAAGCTTAGATGCATGGGGCGTGCCAGGTTTTTGTGGGGGCTACGAGCGGCTGTGGAGGGTTCTGCTGCGAGGGAGGGCGTGGAGTTGGTGACAAGTTTGCCGATCGGTGGAGTAGGGGTTGTCCGGTGGTGATGGGAGTTTCTTGGTATCTGCGGGAGGGGCTTTCACATCCTAGTTAGCCCTCCGAAAAAAATCCCCCAACCACCCACAAAGCCCCTCCAAATACTCCCGGTCGATCTCACCAAAAGCCGCCGGCAGGTCCGAATCCACATCCAACACCGCCACCAACTCGCCGGCCGGCGTCACCACCGGCACGACGATCTCCGACTCGGTGGTCGACGAGCACGCAATATGTCCGGGGAACTCGTGGACGTCGTCGACCAATTGGGTGGTCTTGGTGCGCGCGGCGGCGCCGCAGACACCCCGGGCGAAGTCGATGTGCAGGCAGCCGTGGCCGCCCTGGTAGGGGCCGACGGTCAGCCCTTCGGGGGCGGTTCGGCGGTAAAAGCCGGTCCAGTGGTAGTAGTCGAAGCTGTGGTGCAGCTCGCAGGCCACCGTGGCCATCACCGCCACCGGGTCGTCGACACCGTCCAAGATGGCCTCGATGCGCTCGATGACCGCTTCGTAGTGGGCGCGACGCTCTTCGGCGGGCGCTTTGTGTGAAATGGAGTCGTACATCGGATGTCTCGATCGGTGAGTGCTCTAGTCGGCGGCGGCGAGCAGATCGTGGCGCTCGAGGAAGTGCTCGACCTCTTCCTCGATGATCTCGCTGTGGCCCAGCAGGCCGGTGTGGGTGGCCTTGGGGACGACCAGCAGCTCGCTGTCGGCGATCAGGCGCTGCATCTTCTGGCCGAGCTCGGGCGGGGCGAATGAGTCCTTGCCGCCGGAGATGATCAGCGTGGGGACGTCGATCGCGTCGAGCACGTCGCGTGCGGAGTGTTGCTGGGCGGCGATACCCATCGCCGCCCAGGTCGGCCCGTCGATCTCGGCCAGGTGCTCGAAGAAGGGCTCCATATCGCGGTATTTGACGTTCTTGCCGACCAGGCCCGCCAATTTGGCGATGGTGTAGCTGACCGGCGTCTGGCTGGTGAGGCTGGCACCCTTGAGCATCGTGCCGGCGACGATGGGGCCGGCGCGGCGAAACATGCCGTACATCACCCGACCGACGCCCCGCGGAAACGCCGTGTCGAAGGGGCGCTCGTAGGGCCCCAGCATGGGCACGAGCGCGCTGATGCGCTCCGGGGCGAGGCGCCAGGCCTCGAAGATGACCTGACAGCCCATTGAAAAGCCGATCAGCGCGGCCTTCTCGACGCCGGCGGCATCCATCACCCGCAACATATCGTCGGCCGAGCCCGGGATGGTCGCCTGCTCGAGGTCCTGGGCCGGGCCCGAGCGGCCGTGGCCCTTCAGGTCCCAGTTGACCAGGCGCGCGCGCCCGGTGAAGCGTTCAATGAGGTAGCTCCAATAGGAGTTAGACGTCGCAAATCCGTTGACGAAGACCAGAGCCGGCCCCTCGCCGTCGGCGCGCCAGGCGATTTTAGTGCCGTCTTTGGAGCGGGTGGTGCGATCATTGGCGTGCACGAAAATCCTCGATAATACGATGTTTTTGGATTTTGCCGAGCGCGTTTCGGGGCAGCTGGTCGACGATGATGAGCTCGCGCGGTTTTTTGTAGCTGGCCAGCGACGCTTCGACCCGCTCGGCCAGACGCGCCAGCAAGACGTCCTTTTCGACGGTGTCACCGGTGCGCTCGGCGGGGACCACCGCGGCGGCGATGCGCTCGCCCCATTCGGGGTCGGCCACGCCGACGATGGCGATCTCGGAGACGTGTGGGTCTTGTTGGATGACCTGCTCGATCTCGCGCGCCGAGATCTTGTAGCCGCCCGACATGATGATGTCGACCGACTCGCGCCCGACGATCGCGATATAACCGTCCTCGTCGACGGTGGCGACGTCCCCGGTCAGAAACCAGCCGTCATGGAAAGCCTCCTCGGTCAGCTCGGGCTGATTCCAATAACCCTGCATCAGGGTCGGCCCGCGCACCACGATCTGGCCGTGTTGGTCCTCGGCGCCGGGCTCGAGATCTTGGAAGTCCTCGTCGACCACGCGCACTTCGCAGCCGGGCACCGGGAAGCCCACCGTGCCCGGCCGGCGCTCACCTTCGTAGGGGTTGGACAGGGTCAGCATCGTCTCGCTCATGCCGTATCGCTCCAGGATGGCGTGGCCGGTGAGCTCCCGGAAACGCTCGAAGATATCGACTCTGAGCGCGGCCGATCCCGAGGTAAATAGCCTCGCTCCAGAGAGCTCGTCGGCCAGCGCGGGGTCGTCCTCCATGGCGCGCACAAGTCGGGTATGCATGGTGGGCACGCCCATGAAGATGGTGCCGCCGGCGCCGATGGCGTGGGCGACCTTGCGCGCGTCGAAGGTCTCGAAGAGCTGCGTCGAGCAGCCTCGAAGCAGCGTGCCGTGCACGCCGATTCCGAGCCCGTGGACGTGAAATAGCGGCAGGGCGAGCACTTGACGGTCGGCCTCGGACCACTGCCAGAGCCTGGTCAGGTTGTCGATGTCGGAGAGCACCGAGCGGAAGGTATGCTCGACGCCCTTGCTCGCGCCGGTGGTGCCCGAGGTATAAATAAAGATCGAGCGGTCGTCGTCGTCGACCACCGGCGGCCCCTCGATGGGGTCGTGCTCGCATAATTGGCCGAACCCAACCTCGGCGCCCTCGCGCTCGCCGCCGACGACGATGCGCCGCTCGAGCGTGGCGGGCATGTCCAGCTCGTCGAGCAGGCCGTGGGCGGGCGTGTCGTCGTCGACGAGGACCGCCCGCGCGCCGCTGTCGGCCAGAATATGGCTGATCTCGACGGGCCCATAGCCGGTATTGACCGGTACGTGGACAAGCCCCAGCCGATAGTGGCCGACCAGCGCGACCATCAACTCGAGGGAGGTCTCCAACATCACCGCGATTCGGTCACCCTTCTCGAGGCCCAGGCTCTGCAACCCGGCCGCATAGCGCCGCGACAACGCCTCGAGCTGTGCCCAAGATAGCTCCCTGTCACCCAGCTCGAAGGCGGTCGCCTTGGAGCCGGAGTCGACATAGCGAAACAACGCGCGGACGTAGTCGGTGGGCATAGTGCTTCCGGTTGGGGAATCTGATTCGTAGTACGGCAGTGAGCGACCGTGGCCGGTAGGATGATCGCCACGGCGCCGATTTTCAAGTCACGATGACGGGCGCAGGTGGGCGCGGATGGTGGACAGCAGCTGTTGTTGGCTGGTGTGCGACTTCACCAGCGTGTCGGCCACGTGCGAGGCGAGGGCGTCGGTGGCGCCGCTCGACGAGACGAGGATGACCGGCACGGATCGGCCGCGCGGGCGGTTGAGGAAGGGCAAAAGCTCGGCGCCCAGCCCGTCGGGCAGGGTCAGATCGAGCAAGACCAGGTCGTAGTCCTCGTGATCCTGGAGCTTGCGGCGCGCTTCGGCCAGCGTCGCGGCGCGCTCGGTGATGGCGACGTCGCTGAGCGTCTCGCGCACATGGTCGCCGAATTCCGGGTCATCCTCGACGTGCAGCACCCGCGGCAGGCGGTCCTCGTCGAGGACGACCGCCCGGCCCAAGGCGCTCCTGAGCGAGTTGGGTTTGAAGGGCTTGTTGAGCCAATCGACCACGTGGGCGGCGTCGCCGGTCAACTGCTGGCGGGCCTGGTCGGCCGAGGCCGACACGACGATGACCGGCAACTCGGCGGTATCCTCGTTGGCCCGGATTTGGTGCAATAGGTCGACACCGTCGCAGTCGGGCAGCACCAGGTCGAGGGTCATCGCGTCGTAATACTCGTCGTCGAGCATCTCGATGGCCGCTTTGGCAGTGTCGGCCCAGTCGGTCTGATACCCGCCTTTTTCGAGCATACTGCGCAGCATGCGCGCGCTGACCGGGTCGTCCTCGACCACGAGAATGCGTGGGGGGGCGGCCTCTTGGTCCTCTTGGGGCGAAGGTGGCTCGATATCGGTCGCAGGGGCCTCATCGCGTAGATCGCGCAAGACCGCGCGGTACCACAGTGGCTTGCTCTCTTCGACGCGTGCGTTGAGCTTGGCTTCGACCGACAGCCGCTTGTCGTCGGCGTCGATGAGGGTCAGTTCGACCGGGCCGACCACCTCGCCGCGATCGAGACGATCCAACTGCTCCCGGATCACTTCCCGGGATTCATCGGCCAAAAAGTCGCGTAGGTGCATCTGGCCGTTGTCGGGCGGCTTGTAGCCGAGGACGTCCCAAACGGTCTGGTTGGCGTATAGGAGCCCCCCGTCCGGAGCGATGCACAACACGAGATCGGGGTTATTCTCCACCAGATCGCGTAGGATGTGCTCGCGTTGCTCGTCATCGACCAGCATCGAACAGGGGTAGTCACGTTCGGTGTCAGGTCGCCCCTCGGAAGATTCTCTGTGTTGGCTGCTCATAGCCCCATAAGGTGGTCAACGAAGAAGGGACAGCGTCTCAAAGCTAGTCTCGAACTGCCTTCCGGCAAACCGGCTGGTAATTTAACACGTAATTTAACGGTACATTCACAACTCTACCGGGACTGTTAACGCATTAACAGCAGAGCCATCGAGGAACTTCCTCGCCGAGACAAAACGCTTTATCATTCGAGTCTTTCGTCACCCCGACCACTCAAATGTGATCGTGACGGCCATTTTTCCCGCGGACGGGTGACGGGTGCGCTGCTAGCTGGTTCGATATTCGCACTATTAGCAGCGCACTCCGTTTCAAGCAAGAAAGCTTGAAAATCAATCACTGCGCGACCGCCAATACCGGATCACTGAATAGCGGCTGGACGTTGTTGCGCTCGACGCGCTCATTGGCCGCCTGGAATTGGGAGGCGTCGGCGTAGTGGTCCTCGTCGAGCTTGAAGCGGGCGACGTCCATGGCCCGGATGAGCAGCGCGTAGGGGATGTCCGGCTCGCCGGTCAGAGCGATGCGCGTCTCGTCGGGGTGGCGCGCCTTGATCTCGGCCAACTCGTTGTACAGGCGGCGGAAGTCGTAGGCCCCCATCGCCTCGCGGAGCGCGGCGTCGGCGGCGGTGTTCTCCCCGCTGTCGAAGAGGCGCTCGGCGCGCGCGAATTGCTCGGCGACATCGACGGCGGGGTCGGCCAGGCAGATGCTCGGGCCGTCCTCGGCGCAGCCGTCCAGCGGGGCGACGCGCTCCTCGTTGGCGCTGACCTCGAAGCCGTCCTGCGACAGCGCCACGCTGAGCTCGAGCGGTTCTTCAGTCTCATCTTCAGGCTGGGGCTTGGCGGGAGTGGTCAGTTCCGTCGATACGTTGACGACCCCGGCGCTGACGAAGATGACCGACAAGAGGAGCATCGGGATCAGGATGACCACCATATTCATGAACGGGGCCAGGTCCAGGTTGGCGGGCGAGTCGTTTTCGCTGCGGCGCTTGCGCATCAGCTTGCCTCACTTGCTGCAGTAGGGTTGTCCGGGCTTCATTGGATCTGACAGCGCAAGCAGCCAGATGTTCCCGGCCGGGTACATCTTCATGGCTGGACTCAGCCGCCCAAACGGCATAAGACGTTGCGCGGCAAGTTCTTTCGAGAGGTGTACAGACGATGTCCGACTGGAAGCAGCCCCAAGATCGCAAAGAGTTTCTCGGCCACCCGGTGGGCCTCTTTGTCCTCTTCTTCACCGAGCTGTGGGAGCGGTTTAGCTTCTACGGGATGCGCGCGCTGCTGGTGCTATATATGACCAAGCAGTTGCTCTTCACCGACGAGATGTCCTACGGCATCTACGGCGCCTACGGCTCGCTGGTCTACGCCACGCCGATCACGGCTCGCTGGTCTACGCCACGCCGATCATCGGTGGGCTGTTGGCCGACCGGTTTTTGGGCTTCAAGCGGGCGATCGTCTTCGGCTCGGTATTGATGGTCCTGGGCCACTTCGCGATGGCCTTCGACCAGTCGACGCTGCAGTGGATCTTCGGGGCGATGGCCACCCCGACGGGGACCAACTCGCTGCTCATCGAGATGGGCGCGTCGAGCTTCACGCTGGACACGACCTGGTTCCTGTACGCCGCACTGGCGCTGCTCATCCTGGGCAACGGCTTCTTCAAGCCGAATATCTCGAGCCTGGTCGGGCGCCTGTACGACGACGCCGACGCCGACGCCGCCAAGCGCGACGGCGGCTTTACGATCTTTTATATGGGCATCAATCTCGGCGCGTTTTTGGCGCCGCTTGCCTGCGGCATCGTCGGAGAGACCTACGGTTGGCACTGGGGCTTCGGGCTGGCCGGCGTGGGGATGACCGTCGGGCTGGTCTTATTTTTGGCCTTCGAGCGTTTTCTGTACGGCAACGGCGAGCCCGAGGAGCCCGAAAAGCTCGACAAATTCGTGCTGCCGGCGCTCAAGCTCGAGCACGCCATCTACCTGGCCACCTTCGCGGCGGTGCCGCTGGTGGCGTTTGTGGTCACCGCCGAGGGGGCGATGCGCGCGATATTATTGACGCTGGGCATCGTCGTGCTCATCGGCATGCTACTGGTCGCGTTTCGCTCCGAGAAGATCCAGCGCGACCGCATCTTCGTGATCCTGGTGCTCATCGTCTTCTCGACGACCTTCTGGGCGTTCTTCGAGCAGGCCGGCAGCTCGCTGACGCTATACGCCGAGCGAAACGTCGACCGATTCGTCTTCGGCTGGGAGGTGCCTGCCTCGCTATTCCAGAGCGTCAACCCCGCCTATATCATCCTGCTCGCCCCGATCTTCGCCTGGATGTGGCATCGCCTCCAGAAGGCCGGCCTGGAGCCGTCGACGCCGGTCAAATTCGGCCTGGCGCTGCTGCAATTGTCGCTCGGCTTCGTGGTGTTGGTGTGGGGCGCTTCGATGGCCGACGCCGCCGGCACCGTGCCGATGTTCTTCCTGATGGCCGGCTACCTTCTGCACACCACCGGCGAGCTGTCCATGTCGCCGGTCGGCCTGTCCAAGGTCACCCAACTCGCCCCCAAGAAGATCGTCGGCGTGGTGATGGGCGCGTGGTTTTTGTCCAGCTCGTTCGCCCACTATATCGCCGCGATCTTCGCCAAGCTGGCCAGCCCCGACGACGGCGTCGACATCAACACGCTCAGCGCCCTGGAGACGCTGCCGATCTACACCGAGGTCTTCCAGACCATCGCGATCATCTCGGCGGTCGTCGGCGTGGTCTGCTTGCTGATGACCCCGGTGCTCAAGAAGTGGATGCATGGGGTGCATTGACGTTTTCTCAGGGCGTTCGGGTTTTTGAGCAGCCCCTCCGTCGAGTGCTTAAAAACGCACGGTCAACCCGCATAAACACTCGACATCTCCCCATCGGGCCAAAAAACGCCCGATAGGGAGGAACTTACAGCCGATCGGCGGCTTGGTCGGTTTGCGTTCGAATCGCGACACGGCAGTTTTTTGGGGCCACGAAAAGCAACCACTGCGCGATCTGCCGGAAGGTTCCTCCCTATGCGGCGTTCAGCCGCCATGGGGAGGTGGCGCGCCGAAGGCGTGACGGAGGGGCTTCCCAGCAACCATAGAGCTTCATTCTTAATACGTGCCTCAAATAGACGACGCCGGTCTGCGTTGGCAAAGGACGACGAGGTGACTACACTAACGCTAGACGATCGCGGCACGAAACGAACTCGTTTGGGTGTCCGAGTCCTGCAGTGGAGCTGGGAAGATGAACGACGCACAACTACTGAAACGCATCGAGCAAAACCGCGACGTGATGGCCGGTAAGCCGGTCGTGCGCGGGACTCGGCTCTCGGTCGAGTTCATCTTGAATCTGCTAGCTCACGGCGCCTCCAACGACGAGATCCTCGCCGAATATCAGGGGCTAGAGCCCGACGATATTCGAGCCTGCCTCCTCTTCGCCGGAAAACTCGCCGGCGACGCCAGCTTTATGCCTCGCGGACGTGAGTCTGCATAAATGCGCTTCCTCATCGACGAATGCACCGGTCCGGCGGTCGCGCAATGGCTGACCGCGCAGGGCCACGATGTGGCTTCTGTGTATGACGACGACCCCGGTATCGACGATGCCGCGGTGGTTGCCTGGGCCGCCGATGAGCAGCGTATCCTTGTAACGAATGACAAAGACTTCGGGGACCGCGTCTTCCGCGACAAGGAGCCCCACGCGGGCGTCATACTGCTGCGTCTCGACGACGAGCGCAGCTCCAACAAGATCGCAGTGTTACGCGACCTCCTGCGCGACTATGAGCAGGAGTTGAAGGATGCGTTTGTCGTTGCGACCGAGGACCGAGTGCGTTTTGGTTGAAGCCCTTCGCCGCTCGACCAGTATCCGTTGTGTCGACCCTGCAGGTGCGCGGCAAGTCTTGTGGCCTCTCGAGGCATTCGGATTGTTGAGCGGCCCCTCCGTCGAGTGCTGTACAGCGCACTCGCCACCTCCCCATCGGGCAAAAAAA
>CAYLTX010000114.1:0-15270 GCA_964386725.1 uncultured Bradymonadales bacterium
AGGCATCGTCGAAGCCAGCCGCCGAGGTGCTTACGTATTTCCAGATCCCAGCACTCGAGCCTCGCCACAGACACGCGGCGGCAGCAGTCCTGTACGAAGACTTCGCGACTATGAAACTCACACTGGCCCGACCGGAACACGCCGAGCACGTCGCCGACTTCTATGAGGCGATTCACGGGCCGACGTTTCCGCACCAGGAGATGTTCTCCAAGCAGACCGTCGAGCGACTCTTGCGCGATGGCGAGCTGGCCGTGGTGATCGCCTCACAGGATCGGCGGATCATCGGCTGCGGAATCAGCTTTCCGCAGGCGTGGAATCAATCGCTCGAAATCGGCACTCTGTCGGTCGACGAGGTGCCCCAGCGCGGCGAGGTCGGCAAGGCGCTGTTCGAGGCGATGCGACGGCTGGGCTTCAAAAATTACGGGCTCGTCTACTTTCGGGCCAGCACCGAGCGCACCTTCAAGCGGGCCCGCAAGATCGGCGCGACCACCTGGGGCTTTCGGCCGGCACCCGGTTCTCGAAATATCGGCGAGGCCGAGCTGCTGCTCGGCTTCTTCAATCCCGAGGCACAGGCGCCCCGAGTCCACCCGCCCGACAATCTGATCACACAGCTTCCGTTCGCCGCTCGCATCGTCAAGGCGCTGCCCAACGCCGATCAGCATATGGAGTACCCGACCGCCTATCCGGTCGGCAGCCCACACGGCACCGGCATGCCGGTCATCTCCGGGCGCGTATGGCCGACCTACCACTCCAAGGGCAACTACGTGTCCATCGAGAGTTCGGCCGGGCGCTACCCCATCGAGATCATCCGCGAGTTCACCAGCAAAGTGCGCAAAAAAGGCGTGCGCGACGTCCGCCTGACCCTCCCGGTCAATCAGGAGCAGGCGTTCATCGACCTGTTGGACTTCGGCTTCAAGCCGGTCGCCTATTTACCCGGATGGTATTTGCGCGGCTCGCATCGCTTCGACTGCATCCAGCTCGTCGCCGGACTGCCCCGCATGTCGACGACCGGATCGAGCTTTATGGAGCGCGCCGCCACCAAGATCCACGCCGGCCTCGCCCTCGACTGATTTTCGTCCACGATCAGCTCTTAGTTTTCGACAAGCCATCGCTTCTCGGGAGGCTTATTGACTGACGCTTACGTTCTTGGTTGTTGGTGGTTGGCGTGAGGCGCAAACGCCGGGTGCGAGCGCGTCATTTTCGAGCGTCACAAGATCTGCGTGACTGCATTGAAATTGCAATCGGGCCGTACTGCATTCACAATGAACGGTGATCTAATCACTATTCGAGCCCAAAAGAGAGCCTGTGGAGCTAGTCGCCACACTCAGAGACCGCCTCACTCTCGGGCCTCGCTGCGCGCTGATCGGGGTGATCATCGCGGCGTGTGTGCTGGGGTGTGATATGCAGGGTGTGCCGCTTCCCGGCACGGCCGACGCCGCGCTGCAGGCTGTCTGTGAGCCCGGCGAGACGGTTTGCGACGGCCCACTGCTGCAGGTGTGTACCGACGAGGGCGTCTACGATCACGTCGAATGTGCGGCGAGCACAAGCTGTGAGGACGGGGCGTGCCGGCCCATCGAGACCCATTGCGACAGGACGCTCGACGACGATGAGTCGTTGGCCGATTTCACCATCTCGCCGCAGGAGCTGGTCTTCGAGACCGACGAGCAATTCAAGTCCTCGACCGCCTTGCTGGACATCACCAATTGCACCAACGACGACCTCCGACTCATCGACGTACGACCCTACGACCCCAATCGCGTCGGCAACCGGGACGTCTTCACGGTTCACCGCTCGGAGCTCCAGGCCGGCGACAGTATTCGCGCCGGAGAGACCAAGAGCATCTCGGTGCGCTACGAGCCCCAATACGCCTTCTCGCGTGAGAAGGGGAGGCTCAACGTGGAGCTATTGGGCAGCCGTTACCGCCAGTTTCACGTCGAGCTCATCCCCAAGGCTCATTGTGTGACGTCGACGCCGGAGATCGAGCTCGGGATCGTCGACGGCCAGGTGAAGCGACGCGCCCATGTGCAAAATTGTGGTACCGAGCCGGTCCAGCTCAACGGTGTTCACATCAACGAAAGCCGCTCGCCGAGTCCCATCGCGCTGCAGCAGATGGAGTTCCCGACCGTCTTGCTGCCGGGCGAGCATTTGGCGCTGCCCTTCGACGTGGAGACTGACGGCGACGCCACCCCGGGCCCTTTCGCCGACAACATCGTCATCGATATCGCTGACGCCGAGCAGTACCCCGAGCAGTTGAGCACGACCGTCACCGGCCACCTGGCCTCCCAACCGTGCCGAGATGGCGAGCTGGCAGCACCGACTATATGGACCGAGGAGTCAGGAGAGGCCGACGGCTGGAGCCACCGGGTCCGCCTCGGCGAGCGCATTCATATCCAGGCTAACCCGACCCGGGCCGACCCGGAAGCGAGCCCTGGCCACCCGCTCTTCAAATTGGAGGCGCCGCACGGAAGTCGCGCCCGCCTCGAGCCGACGGTCTCCGAGGTCGTCGAGCCCAACCGGACCTCATTTGTCACCGATGTAGCCGGCAGCTACGAGGTCGAGCTTAACGCTCTCGACGAGGCCGGCGCCGCGTTATGCGACAAAGATCTGCAGGGCAACGACCGAGCCGAGCAGCGCACGCTGACCCTCGACGTTCGTCCGACCGCAGCGCTGTATATCGACCTGCAGTGGATCTCCGTGGGCGATTTAATCCCGTCGGACGTCGGCTACGGACGCGGAGGGGACCTCAACCTGCACCTGATCGCCCACGATGAGCTCGTGGAGAGCACCGGTTTGTCATCCCCCGAGGACGCCTGTTTCGGCTACGGCGAGTACCCGTTGCCGCCGACCCTCGACGATCTACCGGCGGCCGACATCGCCGAGTGCTCGAGCACCGGTGCGCAGGTCCACTCACTGAGCGTCACCGGCGCCCACCGCGAGATTATGACGGTCGACGAGGTCGACCGGCGCTACTATTACATCGGGGTGAGCGCGTTCAGCATGTACGAGTTCCCGCGCGCCTTCTTCCGGCTCAGCGTCTACGCCGACGGCGCGCCGGTCAGCGATATCGAACTACACGAGCCGTGGTGGCCCGAAGAGGAGCAAGACAGCCTGCCGGAGTCGCTCGACGACCTGCTCACCTTTGAGCTCGGCGGCGAGGAGGTCTGGGTATTCGGCGTATGGGACGCCCAGGAAAACCGGCTCTTGCCGCGCCCGCCTCGCCGCTTTCCGCGCGAGTTTCCCTAGATCCGGTGCCAGGGCATCCTGCCCTGACCCCAGACCTGGCAGGTCTGGCACCGGTTTCGAACCCACTATGGTTGCACCTGAACGCAGATTCAGACATCCTGAATCCATCGAATGGTAGAGCGATGACGACGGATGAAGTTCATGGGCTTTTGGATAAAGAAGACTCGTAATGCTGCACTCATATTGGCCGCGCTATGCTCGGTAGTTATGTTGGCCGCGGGCTGTAGTGGTTGCGAGGGCGAGACGACCGGTGGTGAGCAGGATAATGAGGACGGCGGCTGGTGTGTTGACTGCGAGGACGCGGCCGGCGACGCCACGGACGCCGCTCCAGGCGACGACGACGCCGACGACGCCGACGCCGAACCGGATGCCCAGGCCGACGCGGAGGAGTGTCCTCCGGCGAATCAATGCGCCGACCTTTGCTGCGCCGACTCCGAGCTATGCCTGAGCGACCAATGTGTCATCCCCGGCGACGAGTGTGAGCACAACCAGGATTGCGGCTCCTCGGAGATCTGTGAGCCGACGCTGGAGCGTTGCATCCCGGATCCGGGCGTGACCTGCGAGTGGCGGCCGGGCGAGGAGGTCTTCGACCCCGAGGTCACCCTGGCCTGGCGCGACGACGAAAACACCCCGATGCCCACCTATAATCAGGTCATGATGACCCCCTCGGTCATCGATATCGACGAGAGCGGCTCGCCCGACATCGTCTTCTCGACCTTCACGGGCAGCAATTATACCGGCGCCAGCGTCCTGCGAGCCATCGACGGCGAGACCAACGACACGATCTTTGATCTGACCGACCCGGCCAAGCACGTCAGCGGCGCGGCGTCGGTGGCCATCGGCGACTTCGACACGGACGGGCGCAACGAGATCGTCGGCGTCTCACCGGGCGGCAGCGGGCTGATCGCCTTCGACGACCACACCACCGACTGGGCGGTGATGTGGGAGACCGACCCCTTCTCGATGTCCTGGGATGGCGCCTCCCTGGTCGACCTGGACGCCGACGGGAGCGTCGAGGTGGTCGCCGCCAACCGGGTCTTCGACGGGATGACCGGCGACTTGGAGTGCGTGGCCGGCGGCATCAGCGGCTCGCCGCAAAACTCCACGACCGCAGACCTCGACGGCGACGGCGTCGAAGAGGTCATCGGTGCTAACGGTGCGTTCAAATTCGAATCGGATGGCCAAGGCGGATTTACTTGCCCGACCTACTTCACCTACGAGAGCGGCAGCGGCTTTCCTGCCGTGGGCGACTTCGGCACCTTTACGAATGGCCAACGAGACTTTGGCAACCTCGACGGGATCCCCGAGATCGTGACGGTGAGTACATCCGCGACCGACCAGATTCAGTTGGTCAACGGCCAGACCGGCGAGCGTATCTGGTCGGCGACGCTGCCGACGACCGGTCATCCGCACTTTTCGGATGTCCAATGTTCCAGCAAATCCGGCGCCGGCCCACCCACCATCGCCGACTTCGACGGCGACGGCGTCCCCGAGATCGCCACCGCCGGCGCCTGCTATTACGTGGTCTACGAGACCGACGGCTCGATCATGTGGAAGCACCCCTCGCAGGACTTCTCCAGCCGGGTGACCGGCTCGAGCGTCTTCGACTTCCAGGGCGACGGCAAGGCCGAGGTGGTCTACGCCGACGAATGCTTTATCCGCGTGTATGACGGCACCGGAAATGGCGACGGTACCACCGAGGTGCTCTTCAAGCGCTCGCATACCTCCGGGACCACCCGCGAGCTGCCGGTGGTCGTCGACGTCGACGCCGACTACCACGCCGACATCGTGGTCATCTCCAACGACTACTCGGGCGTCAGTACGAGGTGCACCGACAACTGGAGCGACTTTCAGGCGCTCGGCGGCGAAGAGCGCGGCATCCTGGTCGTCTCCGACGCCGAGAACCGCTGGGTGTCCACCCGCCCGGTGTGGAACGAATACGCCTACCACGTCACCAACGTCTGCGACGGCATCGACGATCAGCTATGCGTGGGCCGGCCCAACACCGTCGGCGCCATCCCCATCGGCAAACGCGACAATTGGGAGATGGACTACCTCAATAACTTCCGCCAGAACGTCCAGGGCGAAGGACTCTTCAACGCCCCCGACTTGCAGATCACCAATATCAAGACCACCTGTAACGCCTCCGGGCTCGAGTTGCGCCTGACCGTGGCCAACCGGGGCAGCCAGGGCGTTCGCGCAGGCGTCGACGTGGCCGTCTGGGTGACCGTCGATGGCACCGAGCAATACCTGACTACCCTGACCACCTCGGTCGACCTGCCGCCCGGCGGCAGCGAGACGCTCGTCTACGACTGGCCAGACGCCCCCGATCCGGCCGGCCAGACCATCGAGATCCGCGCCGTCGCCGATCAAAACGAACAGGGCGAGCAGCTCCACAACGAGTGTATCGAGGACAATAACGAGACGCTCAACGAGGCGCGCTGCGCCTGCGAAGACAACTCCGACTGCGACCCGGGCGAGTTCTGCGCCACCAACGGCAAGTGCTATCCGAACGGCGGCTAAGTGCAAGCACGCCGAAAATCTGGCTTACGGACGGTTTTTGCAACGCCGATAGTGGTTGCTGATCGGCGGTTAGAGAGTGAGATCGTAGGCGCTCACCGAAGGCTGGTGGGGTCAAATACCGAAAGTTCTAAAGATTGAACCTAATTAGCGAACCTCGAGTGTGGTCACCAGGGCTCGGTTCGCGTCTTTTTTATCGCCTCCGTAGATCTTCAAGCGTCCCCGTCCGGGTTTCCAAAAGCCCACGTAGATGTTGAACTTCCCTCTGCGCCACTTTCGCGGCACCTCGATCGTATGGGTGTCGACGATAAACTCGCCTTTTTGCCACATCCCAACCGGATAGAGCCCGTCGACGGGCACGTGGTCGAAGTTTGTGTACGGGCCGCTGCCCTCGGCGTGAACGAGCAACCTATAGCCCTTGGGCATCGGGCGAAGCGCCTCGAATACATAGGAGATCTCGACCTCATCGCCCGGCTCGACGCTCGTGGCCGAGATGTCGTAGCCGACCAGCTTTGCGTAGCGTGAAAACCGCGCGTTTCGTGCGTGCGCGCTGGCCGGCTTTTTGTCGAGCACGAATTCGGACAATGTCTTCTCGCGCTGCTCGAGCCGCTGTTGGGTTCCTTCGCGCGGCAGGAGTTCGAAGAGCAGGTTCTCGTCGTTCAGGCCCTCGGTGACCAACTCGAAGGACTCGGGATGCGCCCTCATCCAGCCGGCCTCCATCGGCAGCGGCCCGAGCACGCCGACGTAGTCGACCCCGTGGTCGTAGAGTCGGTCGAGCCAGGCATCATAATCTGCGCTGCGCCGGATTTTGACCTTTTGGTTGGGCTGGATGAGCTGGCCGTCGGAGGCCGGAGGGACGTACACAATCTCGTTTTGGAGACGCCGGCCGAAGTAAGGATAGACGAACACGTTCGCGCCGCGCCCGTCCCAGCCGGCGACCACCGCGATGGTGCGCGGCTCGTCGGGGTCGTCGGCGGCCTCCCAGGTCGGCGCACTGGGAACCCCCCCGGCCGCGCTGCCGGTCACCGGCACGTTGGCGAAGCTCTCTCCGTCGGCGGCACTGCGGTAGATATCATAGCGGTAATCGGCGCGAATTGGCTCCAGGACGGTCGCCGGAGCCAAATAGGCCAGCAGCGCGGCTGCGCCCAAGGCGGCCCCGAATGTCCAGGTCGACCCACGAAAATAGGCGACCGCCACCACCACCGCTGCCACCGCCAAAAAGGCGAGCGCCGCCCAGCCGAATTCAACGGTGGCTTGCGTGTCCGGCCCGCCCCAGTTGGTCGGCCAAAAATAGAATAAATGTACTGCGAACGCGGCCGCGAACAACACCTTGTAGATCCAGCCTTTGCGCACGGCAGCCAGCGCCAGAAGGACGATCGGCGCGGCCGCCGCATAGCGCGCGACGTTCCATCCCGAGCCGTTGGAGAATTTGATGACCAGGATGAGCGCGGCCATCGCGGCGAAGACGTAACAGCCGGCGACGACGCGGAGCGACCGCTCGCGCAGCGCGTTCGCCAGCGGCACTAGACCCACGGATAGCAATAGCAGCGGAAGCGCCGGCCCCAGATTGACGTGGTTTCGCCAGGACTCGGCGCCGGGTGCGGGATAACCTGGGATGAACTGCTGCCAGAGGTTGGTCTTGAATTCGCGTTTGAGGCGGTCGTCGCTGATCGTGCCCTGGAAATGCTCCTCGGAGCGGCCCTCGAAGATGACCCAATCACCGATCTCGAGGCCGTAGGGATACACCGGCGAGCCGGTCTCCGCCCAGACATACGCGTAATGGGGGGCGATGATCAGCACGGATAACGCCCCCGCCTGCAGGCAGATGCGCACCAGCGGGATCTGGTCGTCGCTCCAGGCCAGGTATAGAAAGGCCAGCCCTCCCATGCCCGCGAACGGCACCACGGTCTGCTTGACGGCGACGCCGACGGCCAACGCTGCCACGGCGAGCACGCCGGCGGCCTGGCTGCTGGCTCGGGCCATGTGGATGAGCATCGCCAGCGAGAACACCACCAGGACGGCGACCACGTGATCGGAGTACGACACGAAGATATGCGAACTGATCGCTGGAATCAGCGCCGCCGTCAGGCTGGCCAGGTATGCGTTGAAGCGGCTCGCCCCGAGCTGGCGCCCAATGGTATAAGCCCCCAGCACGAGCAGGCTCCAGACGCCGAACCAGACCAGCGGCAAGAGCACATCCGACTCGACCAGCACCATATTCCAGCCCGACAGGCTATTGCCCAGCGGCGGAAACAGCCTCCAGTGTGTGCTCTTGCCGCCGGCGTTGTACTCGAAGATCCCCGACTCTTGAATCCACAGCGCCGGGCGCACCAGGTGGTAGAGCAGCGAATCCCAGGCCAGCGGCGGGATGACCAGCGAGCGCAGCAGGTGAGCCCCCAGAAACGACCCGGCGCCGAGCGTCACCGGCAACGCCCAGCTGCCGAAGGCGAAGCCGATAAAGCTGCGAACCGACTCGATATCCCCTTGTAATCGCTCGCTAAACCCATCATCTTGGCGGACCACCCAGGTGGTGGCCACCGCTGCGGCGATGCCGAGGGCGACTACCTGGCCCATCGCAAATTGCCGGGTAAAGATCAGCGCGTAAAACGCCAACCCCTGACCCCACAAAAACACGATACCCGCTGCGCAAAGCCGGACGCGCGTCGTGGCGGTCGGCAAGAGACGATCGCTGAGGGTATAACTGAGTGCGGCTGCTGCCGCGAAGACGCCCAACGCCAGTAGCGCGCCGAGCCAGATTGGAAGTGTGCCCATAATGTACAGCTTGTTTTGCGAATATCGCCTGCAGTACGGCAGCCGTAGGATGGTCGAAACCGCCCGCTCAAGCAAGGCGGAAGCGGCGAGGATTTGAAATCACCGAACCTGCCGGGTATACCTTGCGCTCTGGCGTCGGCGGCGCGATTGGCTGACGCCGCTTCGATCACAGACGTATTTCACACAGCCGTATCTCCCAAAGACGTACCTTATGACGTACCCAGCATTGAGCGACGACCCCGTGATCATCGGGGGCCTCGGCGGTAGTGGCACGCGTGTACTCGCCGAGATGGTGCGCGGGCTGAGCTTCGACCTCGGGGTCACCAACCACGCCAACGACGAATTGTGGGCCGCCTTGCTGCTGTTTCGGCCGCGATGGGTCTTCGCCAGCGATGACCGCGAGATTCAACGCGGCCTGCACATCTACGAGAAGTTCAGGCACGCCATCCACCAACTGCGCCCCTCGGACCTGCCCTTTGTGGTGGGCGCCCTCATCGAACGTCTGGTCACCCGGTATAACTACAATCAGTCCTTTCTCGAGAAGGTCGGGCTCGCCGAGAATCTGCTGCCGGGCTCGGACGGCCGCCACCAGGTGGCGTCTTCGAGGGGCTGGGGCTTTAAAAACCCGCCCTCGCACATCCTCTTGGAGCACCTGGCGGCCCACTTCCCGCAGATGAAATATATCCATCTGATCCGCCACGGCCTGGACATGGCGTTCAGCGACAATCAAAACCAACTGCTCAACTGGGGGCCGAAATTCGGCGTCGACGCGCCGGGACACCCCGACGAGCTGCCCCAACGTTCGGTGGAGTACTGGGTGGCCGCCAACCAGCGCGCCATCGACGTGGGACGCGAGCTACTCGGGGAGCGCTTTCTGCTCGTCAAATTCGAAGAGCTGTGCGCAAACCCGGTCGAGGCCAGCCGGCAACTGGCCGACTTCCTCGAGATCGAAATGGACGAGGCCACCTGCGAGCAGCTGGCCGCGTGCCCGCGGACTCCCGCCTCAAAGGGCCGCTACCGGGACCACGACATCACCGTCTTCCCCGATGAGTTATTGGCAGAGGTCGAGTCGCTCGGCTTCACCGTCTAAGAAGCACCGCCGAATCACGTGAGAGCCGATAAGATCTACTTAGAGCCTCGATTAGGACATGGTGACAGAGTCGATAATCCAACCCGTCGCCGAGAAGGCGAGGGCCGACGAAAAGGCGAGCGCCGACGAGAAGACGTCGACCGCCGCAGATGAGCAACCTGCCTGCGAGGTCTCGGTGGTCATGCCGTGTCTCAACGAAGCCGAAACCCTGGCGACCTGTATCCGCAAAGCCATGAGCTCGCTCGAGGAGCACGACATCGACGGCGAAGTCGTGGTCGGCGACAACGGCAGCACCGATGGCTCCCAGGAGATCGCTCGCCGCGAGGGCGCGCGGGTCGTCGACGTGCCCCAGCGCGGCTACGGCGCCGCCTTGATGGGGGCCATCCACGCCGCGCGCGGCCAATATGTGCTCATGGCCGACTCCGACGATCAGCACGACCTCGAGAATCTGCACACCCTGGTCGAAAAGATCCGCGAGGGCCACGACATGGTCATGGGCAATCGCTTCGAGGGAGGCATCCAGCCGGGCGCGATGCCCCCGTTGCACCGCTACCTCGGCACGCCGGTGTTGTCGTTTATCGGCCGCCTCTTCTTCAACAGCGATCTGAGCGACTTCAACTGCGGCTATCGCATCTTCGATCGCGAAAAGATCCTCGCGCTCGGCCTGCGCACCACCGGCATGGAGTTCGCCAGTGAGATGATCGTCAAGGCCGAGCTGGCCAGCCTCGACATCGCCGAGGTGCCCACGCGGGTCTTTCCCGACGGGCGCTCCGGCGATGCGCACCTGAACACCTGGAGCGACGGCTGGCGCCACCTGCGCTTTTTGCTGCTGTACAGCCCGCGATGGCTGTTCATGGTCCCCGGCCTGGTGTTGATGATGATCGGGTTCGCCCTGGGCGGCTGGCTCTATCTGTCCCAGCCGCTGCAGCTCGGCCCGCTCGCCCTGGACGTCCACACACTGCTCTACGCCGCGCTGGCGGTGCTGGTGGGGTTCCAATCGCTTTGGTTTGGCATCTTCAGCAAGGTCTTCGCCGTCAACGCCGGACTGCACCCGCCCGACAAGATGATCGACACGATCAACACCAAATTCCACCTGGAGAGCGGGTTGATCGGCGGGGCGCTGCTGACCCTGGCAGGGCTGAGTGTGACCGGCTACTCGGTGCTCCACTGGGAGTGGTTCAAGAGCCTGTCCTACAGCACGACCTTGCGCATGGTCATCCCATCCTTTTTGGCCGTGGCGCTGGGGATTCAGATCGTGTTGTCGAGCTTCTTTGTGAGCATTCTCGGCCTCAAACGTCAGTGAGGAGTCTTGGCGATGGCACGTCCAAAAGTCTTATTTATCGGCGGCGCCGGCCGAAGCGGCAGCACGCTGCTCGATCTGATGCTCGGCGAGCTCGACGGCTATGTGGCCGTCGGCGAATTGGCCCATATTTGGGAGCGAGGGGTGCTCGAAAGCCAACTATGCGGCTGCGGCGAGCCCTTCGGCGATTGCGACACCTGGCAGCGTATCCTCGAGGCGAGCCACCCGGGCCTGGACCGCGCCGGCGCCGAGCACCTCCTTGGCCTCAAGCAGCGGCTATGCCGAACCTACCGCGTCCCGGAGCTCCTCTTCCCAAAGCTGCGCTCGGCGCGCACCGAAGCACAGATGCGCGAATACGGAGAAGCGCTCGACAAGGTCTACCGAAGCGTCCGGGACGAATTTGACAGCGACGTCATCGTCGACGCCTCCAAAAACCCGGCCGAAGCCAGCCTCCTTTATGCCGCCTGCGACGTCGATCTCTACGTGGTCCACCTGATTCGAGACGCCCGCGGAGTCGCCCGCTCGTGGCAACGCAAGAAAAAACGTCCCGAGATCCACTGGAAGAACGCCCACATGCCGCGCTACTCGCCGCTGACGACCTCGGTGGCCTGGAACCTGTACAACGGCATCTTCGAATACCTCGGCCATCTAAGCGGCCGATACACTCGGGTGCGCTACGAAGATATGACCGCCAAGCCCGTCGAGGTCCTCGAGCGTATCACCGCCATGGTCGGCCACACTCCGCCGATCGACGTCGTCGACGACCACACCGTCCACCTGACCTCGAATCACACCGTCTCGGGCAACCCCATGCGTTTTAAGTCGGGCGACATCGAGCTGCGCCAGGACCGCGCCTGGCGCCGCGAGATGCCGCGGTGGCAGAAGTCACTGGTCGCCGCGACCACCCTGCCCTTGCTGCGTCGCTACGACTACCTGTGAGCTCACTCGGTGCCGCCGGCCTCTTCGACATCTTCGGATACGTCGGCTGTGCCGAGCACCAGCGATATTCCACGCTTGAGCTCCGGAAAAAACCACACCACCCCCACGAGCGTCAGCGGCAAAGTGCCCACCGCGTGCTGGACGATCGCGATCGAGGTCGCCTCGACCTGCGACAGCCCGAATAGCGTCAGCGCCAACGCCGCGAAGTAGTGGTAGGTCCCCACACCCGCCGGCGATGATGGCAACAGATTTCCCAGCGCCGCGAAGCCGACCACTACAAAGGGGGCGTACCAGGGAAGCTGGGCGTCGAAGGCGACGAAAATGATGCCGATGGAAGCGGCGGTCAAAAACCAATTGCCGAATGACATCAACACGACCAGCAGCACGCTCTTGAGCGAAGAGAGCCCCGACAGCCCGTCGGCAAATTTGTCGTAGGTGTCGACGATCGCCCCCGAGACTTTGGCGCCCAGCACCGCCGTCATACGCACCAGGAGCGCGCGAAGCGGCTTCGGATAGCGGCTGACGAGCACGATGAACACGACCATCGCGCTGACCAAGACCGCTGCGCCCCACAACGAGGCGCTCGTCTCGATGTCGACCAGCGTAAAGGACAGGGTGCCCAAGAACAGCGCCATGACGCAAAACACGTCGATGACCCGCTCGAAGGCGACCACCGCCAGGCAACTGCGCCCGGCCAACTCACCCTCGCGGGCGAGGTAGCCAACTCGCAGCAATTCTCCGGCGCGCAGGGGAAAAATCACGTTGCCCGCATAGCCCAGCAACACCGACTTCAGCGATTGACGGTAGGTATAATCGCCGGGGCGGTTTAGAAGCAGGTAGCTGCGCCCGCCCATGAAGAGAATGCTGGCGAAGTCGGTCAATACGGACAGCGCCAGGATCCCCAGATGTACCTTGCTCATCTGGGAGCCCAGCTCAGCCAATTCGACCTGGCTGAGCAACAGGTAGACGAAACCGGCCGACACCACCAGCCCCAGGCCGATGGCCCCGAGCCGGCGCCATCGCGGAGGTGTTGCTGAGTCGGTACTTCGCATCCGGGCGGTCTCGCCAATCTATCGTGGCAGGTTAAGTCGCTCGAAATGGTGCGCAAATCGCGCGGGGAACGCAAGTGCTCTTTCCGCCCGGAGCGCGCCGGGGAATTCATTGGACCACCAGTCGCCGCTTCGTCGACCGGCCCGCGGCATTCTGCACGACCACCTCGTGCTCGCCGCGGGTGGGCTCCCACCACAGCGGCTCGTGGGGCTTGGCCCTGCCCAGAAAATGCCCGTCGACGAACCAGCTCAAATTTTCATTGGAGGCGACCGCGTCGGCCTCGAGGGCGACCTTCTGGTGCTCGGTGGGGATGCCATCCATCAGGACCAGCGTCTCGCCGGCCGGTGGTGAGGCGATCGCGGGTGGACGATCCCCGGCGGCGCCGTCGCACTCGGGATGGAGCGCGGGTGGCTCGGCATAGCCGCCCAGGCGCTCTTGCATCCAGCGGCGAACGCCCGGCGGGAGTTCGACGAAGCTTCGCGTCTCGAAGTCTCGGCCCTGCCGACAGCGCGCGCCCAATGCGTGGCCGGTCTCTTTGTCGACGTCGACCCGCACATGATAGGGGCAGCGCTCGGTGGGAACGGCGTGGGCGGGTAATTCGACCGTGTCGGTATGCCCGCAGGCTTCGGTGGGCAGGTGGCCGGAGAACGCGCAGACCTCGACGTCGGCGAAGGCATCCTCGGGTCTGGGGTCTTCGACGCCGGCGTCGTCGACCGCCTCCAAAATATCGAAGAAGAGCGGCGCCGCCGCCCGCGCGCCGACCAGATAGGTGCTCGGCGTATTGCTCATATTGCCCATCCAGACGACCGCCGTGTAGCGCCCGCCGGAGCCCGCCGCCCACGCGTCTCGATGGCCGTGGCTGGTGCCCGTCTTCCAGTGAATAGGCGTCCCAAGGCTTGGATCGTGACGAGCGCCGAGACCGTGGTGGCCGCCGGGGGCGTCGGGGCGGTCGCGGCGGCGAAGCGCCTGGCGGGTCAGCCACAGGGCGCCGTCGCCGAGCACCGGCGTTTCGTCCAAGATCGCGAGCTCCTCGGGGAGCACACTGACGGGTGTGCGGCGGCCGTCTTGGGCGAGCGCGGCGTAGAGCGAGGCGATCTCGACGGGCGTGGCCTCGACGCCCCCGACGGCCAGCGACAAGCCCTGCTCACCCGGGGCGGGGTTGAATCGCTGCAACCCGAGTTGCCGGATCGTACTCGTAAACCGCTCGACGCCGACACGGCTCAACAATTGCACAAACGGCACGTTGAGCGATTGGGCGAGCGCCTCCTCCATGCGCACCAGGCCCGAGTAGCTATAGCCGTAATTCTGTGGGTTATACATGCCGTAGGTCGCCGGCACGTCGGGCACGAGTTGGCCCGGAGCGGCTTTGCCGCGGTCGATAGCCTCGGCGTAGAGAAAGGGCTTGAGCAACGAGCCGCTCGAGCGCACCACGTCGAAGGCCGGGATGTGGGCGCCGGGCCGGTGCATCGAGAAGTCGAAGTTGCCGGCCAGCGCCCGGATGGCGCCGGTTTCGTGTTCGGTGAGGACCACCGCGGCGTTGTAGACGCCGTGTCGGCCGGCCTCGGCCTTGCGCGCGGCGACGAGCTGCTCGACCTCGTCTTGCAGGTTGCGGTCGAGCGTGGTCTCGAAGCGCACTCGATCGGGATGCTTCGACCTGAACCAGTGGGCCAAGTGCGGCACCCTGCGAGGCAGCGCGCGCAGCCTCTGGGGCACCGGCTCGGCGGCGATCTGGGCGAGCGCCTGCTCGAGGGTGAACTCACCCTCTCCAACAGGCTCGATCAGCGCGCCCTCCCTGAAGAGTTTCTCGGCGACATCGCGGCGCCCCTCCTCGAGCCGCTCGGCGTTTTGCTCGGTCGGGTATCGCGACGTAGGCGCCTGAGGCACCGCCAGGAGCGTAGCAATCTGTCCCTCGGACATGACGTTGGCGGTCTGGCCGAAATAGGCGATGGAGGCTGACTCGACGCCCTCGACGTTCCTGCCGTAGGGGACAAATTGCAGATAACCCTCCAAGATCTCCTCTTTGGACATATGTAGCTCGAGCTGGACGGCGCGAAACGCCTCCACGACCTTCGAGCCAAACGTGCGCGGCCGCGGCTCGAGCAGCCGCACCAGCTGCATGGTGATCGTCGAGCCGCCCGAGACGACCCGGCCGTGGGTCATATTCGACAGCGCCGCGCGTCCGATGGCGATAGGGTCGACGCCCGGGTGGCTAAAGAAGCGCTCGTCCTCGAGCGCGATCAGCGCCTCGACGTAGGCCGGGTCGACCCGATCCAGCGAGACCGGCATGCGAAATTTATCGTCATCGCTGAGCATCACGTGGGCGGGCCGGCCGTCTCGCCAGGTGACCACCGTGGAG
>CAYLTX010000114.1:15280-21404 GCA_964386725.1 uncultured Bradymonadales bacterium
TCGCGCATATTCAGGCGATCGGGTAGCGGCAGCAGGTAGGCGGCGATGAGGGTCGCCAGCGTGACCAGCAGCCCGGCGAGGAGGCCGAGGCGCAGTAGCTTGGGGGTGTATTTTCTGATGCGGTCGAACATGGTGCCTCGTTGTCTTCCGTAGTCGTAGTCGTGGTCGTGGTCGTGGTCGTGGTCGTGGTCGTGGCCGTTTGCGCTGTTCGTCTACGTCTACGACCACGCTCACGACCACGACCACGGGCTAATCGACAAGCCCACTCCACGGACCCTTCACCGTAATCCGCGACTTCTTCTCCCTCGCCCACACGTCCGAGCGATACATCGACTCGGCGTGGGCGCCCGGAATGGTGAACGTCCCGGACATCGTCGCGCGCACCGGGTAGACGACCTGGCGGTTGTGGTGGCTGCCGAGAGAGCCGAACGCGGCGAGTCGGTCGTCACGCACGTCGAGGTGGTCGGTCTGCCATTTGCCGGAGGTGTACAGCTTGTCGTAGCGGCCTCGGCTATTGCGTGGATTTTCGATCTCCCAGCCGGCCGGGATCCGGTCGACCAGCGCGACGTTTTCCTGGGAGTGTCCCGAGGTATTTCTCAGCGTCAGGCGCACGAAGGCGACGTCGCCGAGGTGGTGGCTGTCCTCGTCGAGCTTGCTGCCTTTGTCGTCGAGGTATTCGCGCTCGATCTCGAGCCCTTCGCCGCCGTATTCGACGGTGGGGTTTCGGCGCACGCCTTCGCTACTGATGACCAGGTAGACCGGTTTGTCGTCGGAGGTGTCGACGGTGAATTGGAGGTCGTCGTAGTCGGCGGCGCGGGCCAGCGTCCAGCTGACGCCGTGGCTGCCGTCGACCGCTTTTTGGACCTCTTTGCCGCCGGCCTCGAGCTTGGCGGTGATGTGGTTGCTGCCGGTGCGAACCCACTTACCCAGGCCGGTGATCGCCCAGGTCAACTCCTGGGTGTTGCGTCGTCCGTAATGCTCGGATTTGAGCCCCTCGACGACGGCGTCGACCAGCTTCTGGCCGGCTTTGTCGCGGCCGAAGACATCGACGAAGACGTCGAGCTGGAACCCCTTGCGGCGAAAGTCGGAGTAGAAGCTCCGCGAGGACTCGCGCTCGCCGCTGTCCAGGCCGAGGTCGGGCTTTTTGAGGTCGTCCTCGTAGCGTCTGTCGCCGGCCATATAGAGGGCAGCCTTGAGCAGGAAGACCTGCTCGGCCTGGTAGCCGCGCACGCTCTCGTCGTAGCGGTCGAGCGCACGGCGAATCTTGGCTTTATTGGCGCGGCCGGTCATGGCCAGCACATAGTGCATATAACCATTCGTCCAGCGAAAGTTGGCCTGGTCGACCTGGTTTTTGAGCCAGTCGAGCGCGTCGTCGAGACGCTCCTGGGGCACCTCGTAGCCGGCCTTTTTGGCGTTGAGCAGCAGATGCGTGGCCGTGACCGTGCCGTAGGTCGATGGGCGGCCGCGGCCAGGCCAGTAGGAGAAGCCGCCGCTATTGGTCTGCATCGACAAAATTCTGCGCACGCCGTGCATGACCCGGCGGTCGATCTCCTCTTTGGAGTAGGCGCCCTCGGGGTCGACCGTCTGCATCAACTCGGACAAAAATACCATCGGCCGCAGCGTCGAGCTGGTCTGCTCGACACAGCCGTGGGGGTAGCGCACCAGGAATTTAAGGTGGTCGAAGGACTCGCCATACGGGATCGAGCTGACCCAGAAGGTCGACCGCTCGCTGTGGGGCACCCAGCCGTCGACGTGGTTGGCCAATGAGACGGTACCGTCGCCCAGTTCGATCGTCTCGACCTTGCGCTCGGTGGGGTCGGCCGGCCGGATGGGGAGCTTCGCCTCATCGCGCGAGACAAAGCCCTCGGCGCTGGCGGTGACCTCGAAGCGCGCCCCGCCCGAGACGGCCAGCGTCTCGGCGCGAAAGACAAATCGCTTGGACTCGCCATCGGCGAGCTTTTTGGTCTTTTTGGCCTCGTCAAAGGCGACCGGCGACAAGAGTTCTTCCAGGTAGGTGCTGCCCGGCAGCTTTACGCCCTCCGCGGCGATGGAGACCTCGACCTCCTGGTCGCTGCCGGTGGTATTGGTCAAAAAGACCGGGACCTCGAAGGTGTCGCCGGATGTCAAAAACCTGGGCGTGGTGGTCTGGATGGTCAGCGGATCGCGCACTTTGACTGCGGCCTCGGCGGTGCCGACGCGGCTCTTGCTGATACCGACGGCCATCACCCGCAGCTCGCCGCGGTATTGAGGCACGTCCAGCGAGATGGTCTTGCGGCCGCTTTCGGGCAACTCGACCACGCCCGACCACAGCGCGACCGGCTCGACGGGCATGATCCGCCCGGTGTGCTCGCTGCTTCCGCCGGAGCCACCGCCGGGCGGGCCCGACTGGCCGGCCATCGGCATCTGCACGTTCCAGCCGACGGTATCGAAGGTGTTCACACCCAGCGCCCGCTTGGCGATGAGGCCGTCGAGCGGGTCGGGCGTCTCGTAATTATTGAGCTGCAAAATGCCCTCGTCGACCGCGGCCACGGTCACCTGCATCGGCTCGGAGAGCTTGCCCGCGTCGACGACGACTTCCAGCCGGCTATTGGGCTCGACCTCGTCGGGCGTCTCCACCTCGAGGGCGTGTCGATACGGCGAGCGATCGACTTTTAGTGACTTCACCCCGAAGGCGCGCTCGGGCAAAAAGGCCATCTTCGAGTCGAGGTGCGGATCTTTGATCAAAAACACCGTCGCGTAGACGTTGGGCACCTGCTCGGTCAGCGAGAACATCCAGCTATTTTTGCCCGGCTCGACGTCGATGATCGCGTGGTCGATGACCCGGTGGGTCTCCAGCGTCACCAGCGCCTTGCCGCGATAGGGCGCGTCGAAGTGAATCTCGTGGGGTTTGTCGAGCTCGACTTCCTCGGGGCCGTCGATATTGAGCTCGGTGGGATCGTCGGGCTTGGGCGTGCGGCTGTAGCGCCGGCCCCACCAGCGCGACCAATAGCTTCGTCGGTTGGTGCCGAGTTGCAGCGTCGACTCGACATCTCCTGCGCGCGCCTTGATGGCGAAGCCGTCGCGCACCTCCGAGGGCGTGAGCTGCACCGAAAATTTGCCCTCTTCGATCTCGACGGTCTTCGAGTCGAAGATCACCGGCTGCCAGCGCGACTCGCGCCGGTGGTGGCCGCGATGGCGGTTGCGATACCAGGAGTAATTCCTGACCAGGTGTGTGAACTCGAGGTCGACCTCGTCGACGTCGCCCACCGGGTTCCCCTCCGGGTCGACGACCACGCCCTCGACGGTGATCGGCTCGTCCTCTTCGACCTGGCTGACGTCGGCCTTGAGGCCCACGTAGCGGTGCGACGGATGCAGCCAGGCGCTGGCCCGGGCGTCGGTGGTCCGCCCGCTGCCCGCCTCGAAGACCGAGGCGTGGGCGATGATCTCGCCGCCGACCGCGCCGCTGATCTTGGTCTCCGGGCAGGAGATGGTCGCCATATCGTCCTCGCCGATGGTCGCCGAGGCTTTTCCGAGATCGATGGAGCTCTGGTCCTCGTTCTCGAAGGCCGCCGGCCCGAATTTATAGTCCTGCCGGCCGGGCGGGGTGAACGCCTTGGGCTCGAGGCGGCAGCGAAGCTCGACGCGGCTGCCGTCGGCCGAGGCGCCAAACAGATAGCGCGCGAAGACGCCAAATTCGGCGTCGTCCTCGGGAAAGAATGACCTCTCGAGCGACTCGACTTCGACCTCCATACGCTCGGGGACGAACTCCTCGACGTAGAAGTCGTGGGAGACGACCTCACGGGCGCCAACCAGCAGCCGAAGCCGCCAGCGGCCGGTCGCGCTATAATCGCCCAACTCGTGGTCGAGGGAGACGATGCCCGTGTCGCTGGTCTCCACCACGCCGTCCTCGACCTTGCGGCCGCGGGCGTCGAAGAGTTCGTATTCGACGGGGAGCTCGGCCTGCGGCGCGCTCTGGTCGTGCTCTCTCAGGACGCCCACGAAATGAGCCGTATCGGCCGGCCGGTACATGTCTCGGTCGCCGTAGACGGTCGCCTCGTAGGGCCGCGGCGACAGATACGGCTCACCACCGGTGTCCGCGCCGGTGACGCGCGTCTGCACCTCGCTATAGTCGAGGTAGGTGACGTCGCCGCCCTTCGAGGCGATGAGCGCAAAGGGCGCGTTCGGGTCGACGTCCTCTTCGGAGACGTCGACGCGGCACGAGCCCTGGCGGTTGGTCTTGCAGCGACCCATCACGTAGCCGCTGGGGCGCACGAGCTTGACGTCGACGCCGCGCTTCGGCTCGCTCGTATGCATGTCGAGCGCCCAGACGAAGACCTCGTCGGACCACTTCGCGTTGGGCTCTTTGGCGCTGCGCTTGGCCAACAGGTTGATGTCGGTCAGCAAGAGCCTGGCGGCGTCGCCGGTGCCGGCCCCGTTGATGCTGACCTCGTACAGCCCCGGGTCGCGCTCTCCGACGATATCGCCGATATCGAGAAAATGCGTGGCGACCTCGTCTGCGGCCCCGCCTGGTCGAATGGTCGTCTTGCCGACCAGGTCGGAGGTGCGTTGGTCGGCGTTCTCGCGGTAGCCGGTCATCCAGAACACCAGGTTCTCCTGGCGCACATGGCGCACCTCCACGGAGAGCTCCTCGACGTTGCGGTGGCGAATCGCCAGGTTATCCCACGCCTCCGGCGGGATGTAGCGGCCCTGGCCGACGATCTGTGCGACCGACGAGCGCGGCCCGATCTCGAGTTGGCGCTCGACGACCTTACCCAACACACCTCCGTCGACGCTGCGAAGCCCCGGCCGAAGCCGCACGTGATAGGTGTCGCGGCCGAAGTCGCCGCGCAGCTGGAAGCCGCCGGCGGCCGGGGCGAGCTCGAAATCGACCTTTGGCTCGATATCGATATAGCGCTCGATGAGGTCGGCCTCCGGGGTGCATCGCTGGCTGAGATTGAAGTCCCGATAGCCGATCAAGTTGCGAAAACGCATCTTTCCGCCGGCGGCGCGGTCGTCGCAGACGAAATACAGATAGTGGCCGTCGACGGCCTCCTCGACCTCGACGTGCTCGATGTTGATCTTCCCGCCGAAGGCCACCGACTTATGCTCGCTGGTCGCCGGCGCCCGGATGCGCGCCGTGTCGTCATAGGGGAGCCCGCCGACCAGCGAGAATTCGATCGCCGCATAGCCCGTCTCACCCGAAAAAGCCGAGTGTTCGAAGCTCGCCTGGGCGATGTGAGACTGGTCGCCGCGCTTGTAGTTGACCTCGCCCTCGAAGGGCTGTCCATTGACGCGCCAGATGGCGTAATCATCGAGCTCGCTCGTGTCGACGGCCGCCGAAAAGAGCAGCGAGACCTGCACACTCCCGCTCCCGGGCACCGCCGACGGCGTCATCATCTGCACCATCTCGAATTTGGGCATACGCCAGGTATGCGACCACGGCTTCGACGGCTCGAGGCGTTTGATCTCGATATCGGCCCCGCCCTCGTCGTCTGTGACGGTCTTCTCGAGCCCGATCGACGCGATCTCGACCTCGATGGACGCGCCCGGCTCGAAGGGCTCGGCCGGCGAGAAGACCAGCCGGTCGCGCTCTTCAAAGCGCCACGTCCCGTCCACCTCGGGCTCCATCTCGATCTCGGTCTCGCCGTTGATTCGGCGATTATCCCGAGCTGCGATACGGTGGTCGAACTCGACGACGAGCTTGTCCGGCACCACCCCCGACGGCCCGCGCGTGGCGAACACCGGCTGCAGGTCCGCCGCCGAGCGCACCTTCGAGGCGCCCACCTCCGACGATTCGCGCCCTAGCCCATTGGGTGAGCTCGGCGAGTGGACCGCCGCGCTTTTCTCGGGCGAGGCGTCGTCGCCACAACCGGCCGCGGCGACCATCGCCACGGCCGTCAGCAAGCACAATATCCGAACCGGCATCATCTTCATCAACATGGGGCATCTCCATTAGCAAGCGGGCATATGAGCTATCTACGCCTCTAAAGATGCCCACCGGAGGTTGCCTCAGTAGGCCGCTCTCATGACGATGGTCCGGCTATTTTGTGCAGATTTTGTGCAAGGCAGGGGTCCAGGGGTTCAGGGGTCCAGGGGTCCGGGAACAGCTTAACGGCAGGAGGTCAGGGGTCCAGGGGCAATGGTG
>CAYLTX010000115.1:0-21055 GCA_964386725.1 uncultured Bradymonadales bacterium
CCTCGGCAAAAAGCGCCGAGTCTTACCCCCAGTTATGGTTTGGTTTTGTGGCCGGTTGAGCGTTCGGGTGGATCCCCGAGACGACGTTGCGAGCCATCCATAACCACCTATAATGCCCCCAACAACCACGCCTCCCCACACCCCCCAAACGCCCATGCCCAGCCAAGACATCACCATCGACATCCCCGGCCTCACCCTCGCCGCCAAAGTGTGGGGCCCGCCCGAGGGCCGCCCGGTGCTGGCCTGCCACGGTTGGTTGGATAACGCGGCCAGCTTCGACCGGCTGGCGCCGATGCTCGAGGGAGTGCGGATCGTGGCGATTGACTTTCCCGGCCACGGCCGCTCCGAGCACCGGCCGCCGGGGACGACCTACCACTTCATCGACTGGGTGCCCGTATACTTCGACGTGGCCGATAGCCTCGGCTGGGATCGCTTCTCGCTGATGTGCCACTCGATGGGCGCCGCGGTCGCGACGCTGGCCGCGGGCACCTACCCCGATCGTATCGAGCGGATGGTGCTCATCGATGGGCTGGGGCCGTGGACGACGCCGGCCGCACAGGCGCCCGAGCAGCTCCAAAAGGCGCTCGACGAACGCAGAGTACTCTCCGAGAAGAGCCCGCGCGCTTTCGCCTCGCCCGAGGCGGTCGCCTCGGTGGTCTCCGAGATTCACTCCGTCTCGCCAAAAAATGCTCGGCTGCTCGTCGATCGCGGCGTCGAGCAAAACGACGACGGCCAGTGGGAGTTCTCCTACGATCTCACACTGCGCGGCGCCTCGCATATGCGGCTGACCGAAGAGCAGGTCATCGGCTTCCTCCAACGCATCGCGTGCCCTACCCTGCTGATTCGACCCGAAAACGGCTGGCCGGCCGATGCTGATCTCATGAAGCGACGCACGGCGGCCATCGCCACGCTGGAGACTGTCGCTGTATCGGGCAACCACCATGTCCACCTGGAGCATCCCGAGCGCATGACGTCGAATATACAGGGTTTTTTCGATAAGAGCTGAGAACTCCCGGCCTCCGAGGAGCTTGCTTTTCGAAATGCTCCCACTAGGTTGTTTGTAATAATAGGGAAGGTTCTGATAGCACGGAGCCGCAACAAGTACGCTACATCACTCAACAGTAGGAGCACTTATCGGTAGGAGCAGAGGAAGAAACTCGCGACGTCGCAACGCAGACACTCACCGCACCAATCGGGATATCCGCTACGATGAAGTCCGCCTGATCGACCAAGAAGGCGAACAGGTCGGCGTGATTTCATCGCGCGAAGCCCAGCTCAAGGCCAAAGACTTGGGCCTCGATCTGGTCGAAGTCGCCCCCGAGGCGAACCCGCCGGTGTGTCGGATCATGGACTACGGGAAGTATAAGTACCAACAGTCCAAAAAAGAGGCGAAGAAGACTGATAACGTCTCTTTGAAGACGGTGCGTATGCGCCCGAAGACCGACGACCATGACCTCAAGACCAAGATGAACCGCGCTCAGCGGTTCCTCAAAAAGGGCAACCAGGTCAAATTCGTCATGCAGATGCGCGGCCGCGAGCGAAAGTATACGGATCGATGGGCCGACCAACTTCACGAAATCATCGACGATATGAGTGAAGAGATGGACCGCGACATCAAGATGGTCGCCAAGCCCAAAAGCCAGGGCTGGCGAATCACCTCCGTGGTCGAGCCGGCCTGACGGCCAGGTGAGTTTAAAACTCGACCGTCCAGCCGATCTGGACAGACGCAGCCGGCGCTTGCCGCCCCGCTTGGGGCGCAGGCGCCGGCTGTTTTGTGTCTGGTGTATCGGCGGAAAGCGCCAGCCACAGGCCGGTGCCGGTCGTGACCGCGCCGACCCCGTAGAGGCTGGGCACCAGCCACCCGGCGGTGTCGACGTTGTCCTGGAGTTGGCGCTGGCGCACGGCGTTGGTGCCGGTGCGCTGAAGCGCGTCGAGGGTGTCCTCCTGGCGGGCGCTGAGCACATGGTAGAGGGCGCTCCCCGCCAGGACCGCCACGCCGGCGCCGACGATAGCCCATTCGGTCCGGGCGATGTGAGCGCGGGTCGGCGGCTGCCGGGTGTCCGCGCGGCCGAGGCGCCGGTCGATCGTTTGGAGCCGCCTGTTGACCCGCTCGTCGGTCTCGAGCGCGGCCACGTAATCGGCGATCTCGGCGGCTTGGACCTCATCGCCCTCCTCGAGCGCCTCTTCGGCGACCTCGAGACGGCAGTGGCCGAGCACCGAGCGCGCCTCGACGCGATCTTTGATGGTCATCTCGTCGGCGAGCAAAAAGAAGACCGCCTGCCGACTGGCCCGCTCGCAATTGCCCGCCTTGAACCAGGCGATCGCCGCATTCTTGCGCAAATTAGGGTCGGGAACGAAGCCGTGGGCCTGCTCGAATTTTCGGGCGGCCGCCTCGAAATCTCCCTCGCCGAAGGCCGAAAAGCCCTCTTCATTGAGCTCGAGCATGCGCTCTTCCGGGTCGACCGGCTCTAGCTGATCTGACGAGCTCTGGGCCGCAACAGGCACGGCCCAGCACAACATGCTCACGACCAGCAGCGAGCAGAACCACCGCGTCCCCCGAGACAATATGGCCATCGATTCCATCATCAACTCAGTACGTCAGATCGAGCTTTCTCGGGCGGCGCTTCTCTTCATCTTTGTCCTTGTCGCCGTCGCTCTCGGATGGCGGGTCGGCTTGAAAGGGGCGTGCCGACGGCTCGGACTCGGCGCGCGCGGGCTCTTGTTCTTCGACTTCCTCGTTCTCATCGGATGAGCCATCAGCCTGTGACTCATCGTCCACGGCGTCCTCGAGCGCCTCGAGCGCCGCGGCCTCGTCCATCGACGGCTCCTCGGCGTCACCCTGTGACTCGGGAATCGCCTCCTCGCTTTGCTCCACCTCGGCGCTATCCGGCTCTTCGGACGGCGTCGGCGAGCCGCTCCACACGAAAAGCCCGCCGACGGCGAGCGCCGCCACGATGGCGCCGGCGAGCCAAAACGCGGTGCGCCTCTGGGGCGACACGGCATTCGCATAGGCCTCTTCCGGGCTCTGCTCGTCCGCGCCGGCCTCGGGAGCGACGAGCGTGCCGAACGCGCTCGCGCGGCTGACGTCGTCGCCGCCATCGAGGACCATCGTCTCGCGCTCCGAGATATCCTTTGGGCGGTCCGCCGGGATGGGCGTGTCGACGTCTTCATAATTGAGCAGCGTCTGGTCTACATCGCCGGCGACCGCGCCGACCTCGGTGGGCGTCTCGTGGGTCGCCGGCCGGGGCTGATAGCGATCGAGGGTCGCCATCGAGATCTCCTGGCTGGGCTCGAAGGCCACGTACGGGCGCAGAATATCGAGAATCTCGGTAGGCGATTGCAGCCGATGCTCGGGATCTTTGGCCATCATCCGGCTGACCATCTCCTCGATGGCCCCGGGGGCCCGCCCCGACTCCATAGACGGGATGGGGTCGTGCATATGCATCCCCAGAAGCTCGGGTACCTGATGCGACTCGTAAGGCAGCCGACCCTCGATGAGCTCGTAGGCGAGCACGCCCAGGGCGTAATAATCGCAGGCCGGGGTCAGATCGAGCCGCCCGCGGCACTGCTCCGGACTCATATAAGCCGGCGTGCCGTTGATCTCACCGAAATTGGTCAGCCGTGAGCCGCTCGGCGTGGTGTCCTCGTCGCTGGAGCTGGGCTCGAGGGGCTGGCCGGCCTCTTCCCGGATGCGCGCCAAGCCAAAGTCGAGCACCTTGACGCTCGCCGGTCGGCCGCCCTCGTCGACGAGCATGATATTTTCGGGCTTCAGATCGCGATGCAAAATCCCGCGCTCATGGGCGTGCTGCAGCGCGGCGGTGATCTGATAGAGGATGTGAAAGACCTCATCGAGCGTCAGCTCGCCCTCCTGCATACGCTTGGCGAGCGTCTGGCCCTCGACGAATTCGGTGACCATATAAAAGCAGCCGAGGTCGTCGCAGGAGCCGAAGTCGAATAGCGTCAGGCAGCTGCTATGACTCAGGCGCGCGACCGCCTTGGCCTCGCGCAAAAAACGCTCGGTGGTCAGCTCGCGCTCCTGGATCGACGGGTGCAATAGCTTGATGGCCACTTTGCGATCGACGGCGAGCTGGGTGCCCGAATAAACCTTGCCGATCGCCCCCTCGCCGATGACCTCGTCGAGGCGGTATCGCTCGTCGAGGATACTCCCCCGGTGAGCCCCCGCAGAGCCGGACGGCTCAGCTTTCGGAGATTTGGCCATCAGCACAGGTGCTTCATTTCGAGACAATTAAACATCCGACCGCGCCCTCTTAGTGGCCCGTATGAAGATGCATACCGACTCGCCACGTTCCTTACAACTATACGATCAACCGTATGCTGAATTTATGCAATGTCACCCAACAAAAAAGTGACGTAGCGCAAATCACCGCCCATGCACCCTGTTGATGCCGTTGAGCGCGGCGACTCTATAAGCCTCGGCCATGGTGGGGTAATTGAATGTAGTGTCTGTGAAGTAGCGAATATCGTTCGCTTCACCCGGCTGGCTCATGATCGCCTGGCCAATATGGACGATCTCGGCGGCCTGATAGCCGAAGCAGTGGATGCCGAGGATCTCGAAGGTCTCCCGATGAAAGAGAATCTTGAGCATCCCCACCCTGCAGTTGACGATCTGGGCGCGCGCCAGACTGCGAAACAGCGCGTGGCCGACCTCATAGGGCACTTGCTGCTCGGTCAGCTCGCGCTCGGTCGGGCCGACGCTGCTGATCTCGGGGCTGGTATAGATGCCGGTGGGGATATGTTCGACCAGCCGGCGGTCGTGCTCGCCGCGCACGATGTGGGCGGCGGCGAAGCGGCCCTGGTCGTAGCTGGCGCTGGCCAGCCCCGGAAAGCCGACCACGTCGCCGACCGCGTAGATGTGCTCGACGCAGGTCTGGTAATATTCGTTGACGTCGAGCTGCTTGCGAGAGTTGGTCTGGCAGCCGACGTTTTCGAGCTCCAACTCCTGGGTATTTCCGGTGCGACCCTGCGCCCACAACAGGTAGTCGCTGCGCACCTTCTTGCCCGACTTCAGGTGCAGAATGACGCCGTCGTCGTGCGCCTCGACCGCCTCGTACTCCTCGTTGTGGCGGATGATCGTGCCCTGGTCGCGCAGGTGATAGCTGAGCGCGTCGATGATCTCGTCGTCCAGGAACGACAGCAGCTTGTCGCGCGTATTGACCAGGTCGAGCTTGCAGCCCAGGCTTCGCAGGATCGAGGCGTATTCGCAGCCGATGACCCCCGCCCCATAGATGGTGATCGAGCCGGGAGTCTCCTCGAGCTGGAGCACGCTATTGGAGTCGAGCACCCTCGGATGGCCGAAGTCGATATCCTCGGGCCGCCAGGGGCTGGTGCCCACCGCGACGATGAAGTGCTTGCCTTTGATACGTTCCTTGACGCCCTCGGAGCTGGTCACCTCGAGGGTGTGCTCGTCCACAAACCGCGCGAGGCCGTCGACCATGCGCACGTCGTTTCGCTCGTAGAAGCCCCGACGCATCTTGACCTGCTGAGAGACCACGTCCTTGGCCTCGCGCAGCAAGTCCGGGTATTCGATATCCAGGTGCCTGAGCGCCGGCTGGAACATCGGAGCGCTTCGAAAATCATCGTAGCGCTGAATCGCGTGGCGAAGCACCTTGCTGGGTATGGTGCCCCAGTGTACACAGCCGCCGCCGATCTCCGACTCACGGTCGACGATCGCGACTTCCTTGCCGTTTTTGGCCGCGGTCATCGCCGCTCCCTCGCCCCCCGGGCCGCTTCCGATGACCACTACGTCGTATTGCTTCATAGATTTGGTTCTTGTGTTTTTGGTTCTTGGTTCTCTTTCCGGCACGCTGTCACGTTATCCGAGGCTGATCGATTGGGCAAATGTGGCAGATGGCCTCGATTTCTAAAAGCCCTCAAAACTCGCGGTCTTCGAGAGCCTCGATGGCTGTGCGCCACTGCGCGGGCACCTGGGCCTTTTGGCCGGCGGAGTAGTCGAAGGCGACGATAAGCGCCTCGCCGATGGCGGCGATACGGCCGAGCTTCTCGCTGGCCACGGCGTGCTCGACGGTGAAGCGGTCTTCGCCAAGCTCGATGACCCGTGCGCCGACGCCGACGGTGTCCGGGAAGGTCAGCGGGGCCTTGAATCGACACGAGGTCGAGGCCAAAATCGGCCCGATGCCCTCGGGCATCCCGGCCACGCCGCTGACGCCGGCCTCGTCGAAGTAGTCGATGCGCGCGTTTTCGAAGTAGCGAAAATACCGCGTATTATTGACGTGCTGGAAGGCATCCATGTCGCCCCAGGCGACCGGAAACGTGGTGATGACCGGGTAATCCGAGAGAATATCGCTCAATGAATCACTCATATCTACTCCTTTTAGATTTTGCAGTGAAGCTGTTCCTGGACCCCTGGACCCCTGGACCCCTGAACCCCTGGCTCCCTCATGAACCATTTTCAGGTTGTCGTTGACGGGGACGCAGCCGCCGGCGAGGTCGACCGGCTTGCCGAGCGCGCCCTCGAATGGCTCATCGACGAGCATATCGTCGAGGAGTCGCCGAGCCGCTGTGTACCTGATCGGCGCAAACTGGGCCACCGTCCCGGCGAAGATTGGCAGGCAGCGATCGTCGAGCTCGACGAGTATTTTTTGAGTCTGGACTTCAACGGCGTGCAGGTCGAAAAGGGACGCCAGATCTTCGATGCAGGTACCTATGATCCGATGCCGTATTGCCCGCATTGCAATCAGCCACGCGAGACCGACGGCGACCGTCGCCAGGCGATAAATGCATGGCAGTCGAGCGCCGGCGATATCGTGCTCCAATGCCCTCATTGCGAGCGCAGCGCGCCGCTGGTCGACTGGCGCCACGACCCGCCGAT
Organism: uncultured Bradymonadales bacterium; assembly: GCA_964386725.1. Classification (GTDB taxonomy): domain Bacteria; phylum Myxococcota_A; class Bradymonadia; order Bradymonadales; family Bradymonadaceae; genus CAYLTX01. The sequence continues at coordinate 6,851 of CAYLTX010000115.1, forward strand.
TGGTTTTGGCTGTCTGGGGTTTCGCTTCTGGAATTGGCCTTCGCTCAACCGCGAGTTCATCGAACGGCTGGCAGCCGTGCTCGGCCACCGCCTGATACTCGTCGAAGGCCGGGCCGGCTGAGCGAGGCACAAAGCCCGCTCACTCGACCGGCGATCCGAGCATGGACTCGAAGCGGACGCATTCGAGCTGATCTTGATTCTCGCGCGCAAACGCTTCATCGCAGGGGATGTCGTTGCTGTCGCGGGGGGCCACGCCGTCATAGGTGCGCGTCTCGATACGCACGTCCCGTTCGGTCTCGAAGACCGCGATGCGCTCGGTCAGCTCGATATCGCACGCGTCGCGGATGTCGACAATGTCGACGCTGACGCGCTTCCACGTCTCCCCTTCTTGCTCGTCGAAGCTGCCCGAATCGCTCGGGCTTGCGCAGTCGTCGGCCTCGTCGCAGGGGATGTAGACGAGCGTGTCGCCGTCGCTCGACAACGAGAGCTGAAAATAATCGTCGCCCGAAGGATAATGATCTCCTTGGGTCTCGCAGCCGTCGGTATTGCGGGTATGCTGGATGGATTTATAGGTTCCCTCGAACGGCGAGGTCGGCGCGGGCTCGTCGCCACAACCGGCGGATATCACCAGCAGGTTCGCAACGAGCGCACCGACGATCAACGAGCTATTCTGTCGTACGTCAAACATCATCATCTCTCTTCTACGAGCGCCTCGATCTGCGCCTCGGTCTCTTTTTGCGTCTCCTCATCGAAGCCCGGATGGACGTGTCGAACCACGCCCTTGCGGTCGATGAGATACGAGGTCGGAAAGGTCTGCGGCCCAAATTGGCGCGCCGCGGGGTGCTTCTTCTGCCAGACGACATCGAAGGCCACATCGCGGCCCTTTAAGAACTCGCGCACTTTCTCTTTATCGGAGTCGAGGCTTACCGCAACGACGACCAAATCTCCAGAGTAGTCAGCGGCGAGCTGCGAATAAAACGGGAAGGATTCGGTGCATGGATCGCACCACGTCGCCCAAAAGTCGACCAGCACGACCTTGCCGCGAAGCTCCTTGGAGTCCAGCTCGTCGCCGTCGAGCGTGGTCACCGAGAACTCGGGCTTATCGCCGGTCTCGACGTCCGCCGACACCACGGCCGGCCACAACAACGCCACGGCCATCAACATCGCTAATAGGACTGGTCTCATCGTCTCACTCCAGGTTCGTGCGTCACAACTACGCGCCATCATAGTGACGAACCAGGGTGCGAACAATGATCGCGGTCATCCACGGAGCCCCAAAGACACAACATCGGGTGGAGCCAAGGCGCACAACCCGCTATAGTGTGCCTCAAATTGTCTCCCCGATCCGGCGAACCAAATGCAACGACGTACACTTCTGCCCCAATCCGCCCTTCTGGTCGCGCTCCTGGCGCTCTCCTTCGCCGGCTGCGGCGAGGCTACCGAGGAGACGGAGCAGATCGAGGCTTGGTGCCCCGAGCAGATCGAGACCGAGGCGAGCGAGGATGATGTTCCGTTCGAAACAGTGCAGGCCGACGATGGCGAGCTCACGCCGCGCTTCGAGCCGGCCGGAGAGGACTTCTACCGGATGCCGTGGCCGTCGGATACCCGCTTGACCGCCGACGGCGGCGTGGACATCTCGGACATCCCCAACCGGAACAACAGCTTCGTCTCGAAATATGTGCCGGAGCTGGCCCTGGTGAAGGGATTTTCGACGATGCCGGTGGGGTATATTCCGTTCTCGGGCGACGCACAGCCTGCCGACGACGCGCTGCCCGAGCCCGTCGAGACGCTCTCAGAAGATGCGTCCGTTCAACTGATCAATCTCAGCGAAGAGGGATGCGGCGAGCGAGTGCCGGTCGAGGTCGTGTGGGATGGCGAGGGCGACAAGTTCATCGACCCGAATACGCTCAAGATCGCACCGGTCGTGGGGGCGACGCTTCGACCCAAGAATACCTATGCGTTCGTGGTGACCACCGATTTTGGCGGCGAGGAGCTCACCACGGCGCGCTCGGATAGCTTTGCTGCGCACTTCAACGGCGAGGGCGACGACGCGGCGCTCTCGGAGAGCTTCGAGCCGCTTCGCCGCTGCCTGCCTCGCACGAGCCTGGCGCCCGAGGAGGTCGCCATGGCCACCGTGTTCACCACCCAGGCGCCGACCGACGAGACCCGGCTGATGCGCGAGGTCGTCTGGCGCGAGGACACGCCCATCGAGCCGATCTCCGGATGGGAGGAGTGGACCGAGAAGTCGACCGACTCCTATAAGGTCTACCGCGCCTCGATGCAGATGCCGATCTTCCAGGCCGGCGAGCCTCCCTACAACCAGGACGGCGGCCTGGAATTCGACGAGCACGGCGACCCGATCATCCAGCGCTGGGAGGCGGTGCCGATGGCCGTCAACGTGCCCACCGACCACGAAGGACCGCTCGAGCTCTTGGTATGGGAAGACGGCACCGGCGCCGATATCGAGAGCCACGTCGGAGACGGACAGATCGTCGGCGCGTTGAACCAGGGCTTTGCGGTGGCCACCTTCGTCGCCCAATTCCACGACGGCCGCGGCGAGCGCGGCTTCGACCCGCAGATGGACACGTTCAATTATTTGAATCCGCGCGCCGGGCGCACCGTCTTTCGCCAACAGGTCGCCGAGACGAGCTACTTCATTCGCTTCCTCGAGCAGACACTCCCCAGACTCGACGAACTCCCCGAAATCCGCACCGAAAAGGTCTTCTTCGGCGGCCAATCTCAGGGGTCGCTGGTCGGCGCGATGGCCGCCGGCGTCGAGCCGCGCATCAGCGCGATGGCGCTCAACGGCGTCGGCTCGTACCTGTCCAACACCGTGGTCTGGAGAAAGGACCCCTTCGATATCGCCGCGCTCGTCAAGCAATTGGTCGACGTGTCTCGCCCGCTCGACCGATTCCACCCGGTGTTGCAGATGGCCCAGACCGGCGCCGACGCGGTCGACCCGCATAATTACGCGCGCTATTGGTCCGGCTGGGACGAGGCCCCGCTGGGCACCAGCGTGTTCATCATCAACGGCATCGACGACCACACCACCTCGAATACCGCGATGAACGCGCTGACCAACACCGCCGACGTACCGGTCATCGGCAACCCGGCCTGGCAGGTCGACCCGTGGGGCGTCTTCGACGTCGAGGTCCTGCAGGCGCCGACCAAGCGCAACGCCTCGTCGCGAAGCTGCGCCCGACGCACCACCGGCACCCTCCAGAGCGCCAACCACGGCCACTTCACGATCTATCGCGACCGAGCCGTGCGCGACGCCATGGTCCGCTTCTGGCGCACCGCCGCGACCAGCTCGCCGGTGATCGACTTTTAGAGGACGTATCGCGCCACTGACGTTAAGCCGTTGTCGTGCCTTTCAGCCTCCCCCCGGACTCCCTCGGCCCCCTAAAGGGGCCTCGGTCGCCCGGGGCTACAGAGGCTTCGCTGGACAACGCTCAGCGCGGCGCCTGAACGACGGCGCCTGAAAGTCTACGGCGGCGCTGGCGGCGTCTCGTAAAGTTTGAAAAGCATCGTGCGAATCGGTACATCTTGGGTTGTCGGCTGAAGCGAGAAGCCGCCGTTGCCACATACTTGGTAGTACCCATGGATGCGCCCAAATTTCGATTGTTAATGACCTTGATGTTGGGGGGGCTGCTTGCCATTGGGCTGGCCGGATGCGGCGGCGACGACGCCGGCACCGCCGACATGTCCGGGAGCCACGCGCAGAACGGCAACAATGACAATTATAACGCCGAGTCGGCCCAGGACGCCGCGAACTTTCAGCCGGATGCCGGCGCTCAGGACGCCAGCCAGCCGGGCGCAGACGCCTCGGGGGCGACGGACGCCTCGGAGTACGACCCGGTCGACGCCGTGGAGATGAGCGAGGTGCCGGCGCCCGGCGACGAGACCCTCGGCGTGCCCTGCTCGTCGGATAGCGATTGTCCGTCGGGCCACTGCGAGAGCGTCGGCGGCGAGCATGGCGGTGTCTGCAGCGTGAGCTGCGAGGACGCCTCAGGCTGCCCGTCGGGCTGGGGCTGCGAGACCGTCTATTCGGCCGACGGGAAGTTTTGCACCTGTGAGAGCAGCGACGAGGTCTGCGACGGCCGAGACAACGACTGCGACGGACTGGTCGACGAGGGCGGCAGCGAGGACCTCTGTGGCGGGGACGGATTATGTGTGGAGGCTGCGTGTATGTGCCCGGTCGAGTTTTCGTGCGGGGATAGTTGCCGCGACCTCTTTAGCGACCCCGACCACTGCGGAACGTGCGGCAACGCGTGCGATGTGGCGTGCAGCGCCGGCTCGTGTACCGCCGCAGTCCAGGTGTCGGTGGGAGCCGACCACGTGTGCATGGTCCTCGCCGACGGCAGGCTTCGCTGCGCCGGAGATAATAGCTATGGCCAACTCGGCGACGGCACGACCACCTCGACCGACCGGCCCACCGACGTGCTGTGGATGGACGAGACCACCCAGGCGGCCGCCGCCAACCAATTTAGCTGCGCGCTCGACCGGCGCGGCGACGTCTATTGCTGGGGCCATAACGGCCAGGGCCAGGTCGCCCCGCCGCCGCATACCGAGCGCCACCGGCCCACTCGCTGGGATCAGATCAGCCAGGCGGTCGCGCTGGATACGAATCATTATACCGGATGTGCGGTCACCGAGAGCGGAGAGGTCCACTGTTGGGGGCCGCACGGCTTCCCCGAACCGACGCTCGTCGAGGGGCTTCGCGACGCCACCCATATCGGGGTGGGCGACTACCACCGTTGTGCCGTGGTCACCGGCGGCCAAGTCGCCTGCTGGGGCGACAACTCCAGCGGCCAACTCGGCGACGGCGGCACGCTCAACCGCGACGAGGTCCAGCTCATCCCGATGCTCTCGGACGCCGTCCAGGTCACCGCAGGCCAGGGGCATACCTGCGTGCTCCAAACCTCCGGGTCGGTCAAATGCTTCGGCAGCAACTCCGACGGCCAACTCGGCGACGACCTGCTCGCTCAGCTCCAGAGCCTCACGCCCACCAAAGTGCGCAACCTCGATGAGGCCACAGCGATCACCGCCGGCTCACGACACAGCTGCGCGGTCACCGAAGACGACGGCGAGGTCTATTGCTGGGGCGCCAACGACCAGGGCCAATTGGGCGACGGCTCGACCAGCGAGTCGACGCGACCGGTGCGCGCCCGAGGTCTCCCCGCCGCCCGGAGCGTCGACGCCGACGATCAGACCACCTGCGCGCTCACCCAGGCCGGCGAGGTTTATTGCTGGGGCGAGGGCTTCGGGGTCAACCCGCGGCGCATCCGCTGGTAACAGCTTGGGGTACGGCGGGCTTGGGGCTTGGGGTACTGCGGGCTTGGGGTTGCCTTTTCCCCAAGCCACAAGCCCCGAGCCTCCTTACTCGAGTTCCGTTTCGATCAGATTCTCGCGGACCAGCGTCTCGTGGACCGGGCAGCGGTCGGCGATCTCGAGGAGGCGGGCGCGTTGGTCGTCGTCGAGGTCGCCCTCGACGCGGATGAAGCGGGTCAACTTGTCGATCTTTCCGCGTGATTTTTCGCACTCCTGACAGTCTTTGGCGTGGATTTTGTCGTGCTCGACGCGCACCTCGACGTGCTCGAGCGGCCAGCCTTTTCGACCCGCGTACATGCGCAGCGTCATCGACGTGCAAGCGCCCAGGCCGGCGGCGACCAGGTCGTAGGGATCGGGGCCGGCGTCGTTGCCGCCCACCTCGACCGGCTCGTCGGCATAAAAGTGGTGGCGTCCGATGGTGACGTCGTTCATGAACTTGCCGTGGCCGGTCTCCGAGACGAGCACCTCGTCGTTGATGACCCGATCCACGTCGACGTCCTCGTCGGCGACGGGCTCCTGCTCGTAATCGATATAGCGCGTCGACCAGGCGGTCAGCGTCTCGGCGACATATTGAGCGTCGCTCCGACTGCCGAGCAAGTGGTCGGCGCCGTCGAGTGAGATAAAGCTCTTGGGGTGTTTGGCGGCCTGGAAGATCAACCTGGCGTTGTCCACGCCGACGACCTTGTCCTGCGGGCTGTGATAGATGAGCAGCGCCTTGCCGAGCGAGCCGATGGCGCTCTCCATCTCGGTGCTTCGGATATCCTCGACGAAGTGCTCCTCGAGGTTGAAGGTGCGCCCGGCGATCTCGACCTCCGCCGAGCCTTTGCCCTCGATCTCGGAGAGCTTGTCGTGAAAGACGTTCTGGACGTGGGCCGGGTCGAAGGGCGCGGCGATGGTGCATACCGCACGCGCCTCGCGAATCTCGGAGGCGGCCTTGAGCACCGCCGTGCCGCCGAAGCTGTGGCCGATGAGGATCGACGGCGCCTCGATCTCCTGACGCATAAAATCCGCGGCGGCGATCAGATCGGCCACGTTCGACGAGAAATTCGTATTCGAGAACTCCCCCTCGCTGTGGCCCAGCCCCGTAAAATCAAAGCGAAGCACCGCGATCCCGCGCGAGGCCAGATGCCGACTGATCTGCGAGACGACGAAGAGGTCCTTCGAGCAGGTAAAACAATGCGCGAAAAGCGCACAGGCCTCGACCTCGCCGTCGGGTCGGTCCAGCCGGGCGGCGAGGGTGTCGCCGTGTGCGCCTTCGAAGGTGACTTTTTCGCTCTGGAACGTCATGGGGGTATCGCTGGTTGAAGAAGCTAAATGGCTGCGGACAATGTTGTGACGTGTGGGGTGAAAACAAGGTTCATATTTTTTGGCCTCACCCGCCACTCTCCAACCAATCCGCCACACGCCGCTGAAACGCGAGCTCGTGCTCATTCGTGACCGACTCCAGGCGCGCATTCAGCTCCGCAAAAACCGCCAGTAGAAGCCATGCAAACGATTCGCTGTCTGGCTCCTCAGCTTGCTGCACTCTTTTGACCAGCGGATGCGTGCGTGCCAGGGACAGTTTGATTTCCCCGGCGGAGCTCTGCTCGCAGACTGCCATTCTCGCCCGGTCGGCTCCAGCGTCGCCATCTTGCCAATCAAGCTCCAGCCAGCCGTCGAACGCCTCCCTCGCCCCATCGGGCCAGAGCTTATCGAGCCAACGCGCCAATAACTCGAGAAGGTCACCGCCCGCCTCCGATCGGTGATCCATCGAGCCGGCCGCATCCGAGATAGGCACCGGCGCCGAGCTGTAGATCGTGGACGGGTCGAGGTTCTCCTCGACCCACCGGCGCACAGACGGCGAAGCATGCTCGGATAGCGGCGATGAGAACGGCTCGCCGGCATCGGCCGCCCGGCAAAATTGGTCGGCCAGCGAACGGCCGGACACCGGCGTGCCCGTGTCGGTGGGGAAGAGTGGCAGCTCCAGGATGCGCTCGGCCAGCGGGTGGTCCACTGTGTGACAAGTGCCTCCGCTGTCGGTGGTCCTGAACTCGAGATGCTTCGCAGCGAAGCTCAGGACCGCGTCGATGACGCGTCGGCGCGCACGCGCCGCCTCCAGGCGCGCGGCGACCTCGACGAGCCGCTCGAGCACCTTCTCGCCGGCGGTGACGACCAGCTCGCTCAGCCTATCCGGGCGCTCGAGCGTCTGCGCGTCGACGACGACCCGCCCGACCAGGCCCAGTTGACGCGCGGGTTCACGCAGCAGGTGGACGTCGCGGGAGACGCGTTCGATGACGGCGATGATGTGTTGCTCGACCGGCTCGACGGGCAACCCGACGACGCCGCGCACGGCATGGTCGTCGATGTGCTCCGCGGCGATAAAAGCGGTGTCGGGCGTATCTTCGTTTTGAATGGCCTCGGCCCTCGACAGGTCGAAGTCAAACGCGCCCTTTACCGGGCCAATCTCTTGGGTCAGATAGAGCAGAAACGGATTCATGCGCAGCTCTATGCGCTCCGAGGTGCTCTCCGACTGGCTTTGCGCCGCCGGCTGCCGCAGACCGATCGGCCTGACCCTGGCGACGGCGCGTCCGTCGGCCATGACCACCTGCCCGGCCGACTCCATCGCTGCCATCAGGTCGCGAAACGAGCACCGCCCGCCCTCGACGGTGTCGACGAGCAGGAGCTCATCGACACCGTCGACGCCAAACGCATCTTCTGAGGTCTCGCACCAGAACAGATAATGGAGAAGATGGCGGCGAGCCTGCCGGCGGGCCTCCTGGTGATGCCAGCGACGGCCCTCGTCGCTCAAACGTGCGACGAGCTGCCTGACGAGCTCGGCGACGATATCGCGTCGCTCCTCGCTGGACATCCCACGCGGATCGGCGCCCTCGACCCATAGAGGAAACTGCGGATACTCACGCAGCCCCACGGCGACATCGCGCACCTCGACGCCGCGATGCTCGGCGAGCACCTCGCGTTCGTCGACGCGCACGTAGGCGTCGGCGCCGACGAGGGCGACGACAAACCGCTCCTGCTCGGCGTCGAGCGCGAGCACCCGCGACGTGTCGAGCCCCCCTAGATCGGCCTCATTGCCCTCGAGGGTGCCGTATATCAGCCCGCCGTGCTCGTGGAGCATCCGTCCGATCTGACGCGCACTGATCATCTGGCCGTCGACGCTGCGAAACAGCGCCACGTCGAGCAGCGCGATCGACTCATCGTCGAAGATCGAGATATCGATCTTGGAGTCGCCCGTGTCGGCGTCGCTCCTCACGCGCAGCAGCCCTGCGCGACCGAGCGCGTTGAGCCCGATGCGCGCCGCGAGGGTGCCGGGTTGGACCCGGACGCGGCTCAAGGCCCGGAGCGCGCGCTCGCTGGCTCGACGGAGCTGGCGGCGCGCCAGCGTGACGGCCGTCTTGGCGACCAGCATGAGCAAACGGATCTCGCGACGTCCACGAAAACCCACCTCGACGCAGACGTCTTTGTCGAGCGCTGACGGCGAAAGCGCCGGCAGCTCCACAAAGAGACGATGGCCGGGAAAGACGGTGTCGACCTCGCCCTCCCACACGAGCCGCTCGCATACGAGCACGCTCACCCATCGCCCGCCGAGCCGGCCATCATTGTCGTCGTCACGCTCGGGAGTAAAGATGCGAAGGTCGACCTCGCCGCCAGCCCCCAAAGCCTCTTCGACAAGCGCTCGATCACCGTCATCGACCCGTTGTAGCTCGCAGAGCCGACGCACGAACTCCCCCATGGCAATCGACTCCACGTTGAGCGGCTCGGTCAGCCAGGGCCTGGGCGGCGGCGACGCCGGCTGGCTGGTGAAGACTTCGAGATCTCGGCGCCCATCGAGCGACGGCTCGACGAACTCACAAGCCGAACCACCCAGCATGCGAAGCGTGCGCTTCGGGCCTTCCCAGGCGACCACGACCGGTACCTCGAGCGCGTCTCCGATCGCCGCTGCTTTGCGGCGCATCTTGTCGTCTTCGAGGACGGTCGGCGCCACGACGACGATTCGCTCGGCCCCCCTTACCAGCTCCAGGAGCCCCTGCGGCCGGTAGCGCTCCCCGGCCAAGTCGTAGATATCGTAGGTGGCCTCGCCGGTGCGTCGTTGCAGCTTCGATGCGTAGGGGCTGAGCCTCGCCCACAGCTCGTCGAGGACCTCGTCGCGAACGATCCGCGCGTGGTCGGCGGTCTTGGTCAGCCGGTCGTAATTGATCGCGCCGGACAGCCCTTCGAAGGGGCTCTCCTCGTGCTCGACCGACTCGATCTTGACGCCCCACGTCATCAAGTCGAACCGGCTGGGCCGACTGCCCATCGTCTTCCACAGCCGCCCGTACAGATCCGGCTCGTCGATCTCGACATAATCGCTTCCGGTCTTCATTTGCTCGGAGTACGCGGCGTTCCAATCCGAGACCCACCGGCCGTTGAGCATCACCCGCACCTTCGGGGCGATGCACTTCTCCTCGAGCATCAGCACCTCGCGGGCGCCGAGGCCCTGGTCGGCTTCGGGCGGCAGCAGCGAGTTGCGAAGCGCGTCGGCGTGCAGCTTGATCCCGTCGACCGTCTCGACGAGTTCCACCTCGGTCGGCTCAGATTGGTCCGGACGAATCACAAAACACCGAGAGCCATCGATGGTCCCGTCACCGCACGAGATGGTGATCTTCTTGGGCCGAAAATGCAGCATCGCGTTGACGCCGCGTGCCAGCAAAATCGTATCGGCACAACCCGGCTCGTCGTCGCTGATAAAGAGAAAGTCGAACAGCCGCGACAGCTCGAGCGAAGAGAACCCGCGCCCGTTCCAGCGCATCTTCAGGTCGTCCTGCCTGGTGCGAAGCCGGAACAGATCGATGGACATAAAGCCGGCGCCGTTGGCGATCGCCGCCTGGATGAGCTCGAGCAGATAGTAGCGCGGGTCCTCGAGCGCAAACCGGCGCATCTTCTCGATGGCGCGCGTGCGGTCGACGGTAAACTCGCGGCGCTCGGAGCCGTCGGCGCCTTTCTTGCGCCGGTTGATGATATCGTCGAGTAGAGTCATCCCGCCAGTTCGCCATTTCTGAGCGCCTCGCCGACCCGCAGCTGAAAGGCCAGCTCGTGGTCGTTGGTCACCGGCTCCAGCAGCGCGTTGATATGCGAGTAGGCCGCCAGCAGCAGCCAGGCGAGCGGCTGGGGGTCGGCGCCGTCGGCCTCCATGACTCGCTTTGCGAGCCAATGATTGACGTTGATGACCAGCACCGGCGGCCGGCCGGCTGTGTACACGAAGGCATCGTCGTCTTCCATATCACCGGCCGACTGACGCAGGCGGTCGTCGGGCAACCAGCGCCGCTGCTCGGCGCTGGTCGGGTCGATGACGCGCACGTTGACGCGAAACTCGTCGGCCATCGAGCGGGCACGCTGCACACGGCCGGCGTTGGAGCCGCTCGAATTGGCGAAGTTGGCGGCGAGCTGGCGGTGGTGGTCGTCGGGCCGCAGGCGGTTTAGCCAGGCTTCGACGAGCTTTGCCAATCTGATCGGAGTGAGTTCGCGCGAGCTGGCGTCACCGCGGCTGGCGGGCCCCGGCTCCGCCGGCTGTCGCTGGGCCGAATCCGTCGCCGGCCGCGCGATATTCTCGGGCCGCAGATGGCGCTCGAGCCATGTGCGGAGCACCGCGGGCACCTCGTCGGTGATCTCCAGGCGGGCCGAGGCGTCGAGGCGGCTGCCGCGGGTCTGCTCGACGCAGAATTGATTGATGAGCCGCTGCGCGCTGGCCGGAATCCCCCGCCGGCTCGCAAAGACCGGGATATCCAAGATGTGCTGAGCCAGGCCGTCGGAGATCTCCGGGCGGATCGTATCGTCCGGCCGGTGAGCGATGCGCAGCCGTCGGCCCGCATACCCGAAGATCACCTCGAGGGCGCGGTCGCGCCGCGGGCCGGGCTCCATCGCGGACAAATCGTCTGCCAGCGCGGCGACGGTCTTTCGGCCCGCGCTCATCGCCGCCGAGTAGATCGCCTCCCACTGCTCTTCGACCTCGCCGCTGCGCACTCGGATGATCCCGACCACGCCGTGCTCGATGGCCGGCTGGACCAGCCGAAAGACGCGCTGGTTATCCGACGAGATGACCGCGATGGCGGGCTCGTCGACGGCGTCCTCGGGCAGACCCACGCGGCCGCTCAAGCCCTCGCCCTCGACCGCGCGGCTGATCATAAAGGCGGACTCCGGGGTCGCCTCGACGTCGGCCGCCTCGGCGTCGGTCAGGTCGAAGTCGAACGCGCCGCGCAGCTCGCCGAAGGGCTCCAATAAGTCGAGCACCCAGCTATTCATCAAGAGAGAACTCGGAGGCCCTTCGGCCGGCTCGGCCCTTTTGGCGACCACCTTGCTAGCAACGAGCGCTCCGAGCTCGGTGACGTCGCTCGAGCGCCCGTCGATCATCATCAACTTGCTGTGCGCCTCGAAACCGTGCTGAATGTCCTGCAGACTGACGGCCTGCGCCCGTCCATCGAGGAAGAGTCCCGCCGACTGGGCGCCGTAGGCATTCGCCTCTGGAGCCTCGAGCAATCGGTGGCAGGCAAAATGCTGGAGGTGTCGCACAGCCTGGCGCCGACACTCCTCGGTGGCGCCTCGAGTCGCGCCCCCGTACAGGTCGAGCAATTGGCCGACCAACGCCTCGACGGTCGCCTCGTCGGGCGTGCGGCCCTGCTCGACGGCGGGCCCTTCGACCAGCAGCGCGCCGTCGGGATAATCGCGAAGCCCGAGCGCCATATCGCGCACTCGGAAACCGCCCTCCTCGGCGAGCACGTGGCGCCGGTCGATACGCACATAAGCGCTCTCGCCGACGATGGTCGTCAGCAGCCGCTCGGTCTCGAGATCCAGGTCCAGGATCCGACTGGGGTCGAGCCCCTCGAGGTCGGGCTCGACCTCGGCGACTACGCCATAGACTAGCCCGCAGGTACGCTCCATCATCTCGGCCAGCTCGCGCATGGTCACCGAGGCGCCGTCGAGCGTCGCGAAGATGGGCACGCCCAGCGGGTCGAGGTCGGTGTCGGCCACCGCGATCGAAAAACGCACCGCCGGGCCGCCGTCGTCGCGCTTGCTGCGGAGCCGCTTGACGCTATTTCTCGCCAGCGCCGCCAGCGCCACACGCGCTCCGGTCGAGCCCGGCTCGATGTCGAATTGCGCCAGGCTCTCCAGGGTGCGCGCCGACGCCCGCGATAGCTTGGGCACCGCGTAGCGCGCGGTGACCTCGGCAATGAGTTGCGCCAGCGGGAACTCCGCGCCCCCGGCGACGGGTTGCAACAGCGAACTCGGCGATATCGCCGGCACGTCGACGTCGAGCACATGGCCCGGATAGGCGCTCGTGATGGCGCCCTCCCACACGATGCGGTCGAGCGTGCGAACGCGAACCCACAGCTCGCGGGCTTGCTCGCTGTTGTTGTCATGGCTCTCATTGCCTTGCTCCTGGTCGCTGCGAGTCTGGCCGTGCGAGCTGTCGACGGGGGTGTAGACCGTGCCCTGAATCTGGCCGCCGCCTCCGAGGCGCTCGCGCAGCTTGTCGACGTCGCGCTCGACGAGCTCCTCGCTGACCAGGTGCTCGACGAACGCGTCGACGTCGACCGGGTCGAGCTCGATGGGAGCGATGATCCACGGACGCTCGGGCTGGGCAGCCCGGGGCTGCCTGAAGAAGGCCAGCTCGTCGGGGTTGGTCAAATCCGGCCGGAGCAGCCGCACGCGGCTGCCGGCCAGATTGCGCAGCGTGGGCATCTCGTCTTCGGGGACCCTCAGCACCGGCGCTTCGAGCACGTGGCCGATCTGTTGGGCGAGCTGGCCGGCGTTGCCATCCGGGTCGAGCATCTCGGGTACCGCGACGGCCGCGTCGGTGTCGACGAGCATCTCTCGCAGCTTGCGCGGTGACAGAAAATCCCCGCCCAGCGGCGCGATCTGAAAGACCGCCCGGCCCGACTCGCCGCTGGCCGCCTTATGCGCGTAGGGATTGAGCCGCGCCCACATCTGGGCCAGCCGCTCGTCGCGCACGATGCCCGAGTGGTCAGCGGTCTTATTGAGCCCGTCGTAACTGACCACGCCCCCGAGCCGGCCGTCGTCGACCAACGCGTGCTCGATGGACTGCACCCAGGTGCCCCAGGTCAGCAGCTTGAAGTTGCGGTTATGCTGCTGGGCGGCCACGCCGATCGATCCGTACAGATCCCCCTCATCGAAGGTGACCACGTTTTTGTAGCCAAAGAGATTCGGCGTGCGCACGCTCGAATAGCCGAAGATCGGCTGGTCGTTGACGATGATCGGCACCGGCGCGGCCAGACAGCGGTTCTCGATGGCCATGCACTCGGGTGGGCCGTAACCGGTCGAGCTGAGGTTGCTTTTCCCCCGAATCGCGCGCCGGCTCAGCCCCTCGGCGCGCACGAACGTGCCGCGAAGCGCCTTGTCGGGCGTGCCCACGTCGACGGTGTCCTGGTCGGTGCGAATCTCGATGCGCGTCGTCCCGTCGAGCGTGCCGTCGCCCGACTCGATGACGATGCTGTCGGGCTCGAGGATCATCAGCGCGTTGACCCCCAGCGCGAGCTGGCGCATATCGCCGTGGGCGACGTCCTTTTTGGATGCGAACAAAAAGTCGAAGAGCTGGGCGAGCTCCTCGCTGACGAAGCCGCCCCCGACGTACGACATCCCGAAGCTGCGCTTCTCAATATCCAGATTGAGGTGTGTCGCCCCGTTTGCCACGCCGGCCTGGATCAGCTCGAGCACATAATAATGCGGATCGGCCAGGGCAAATTGACGCATCTTCCGAATCGCCCGCTGCCGGGCGACTGAAAATCGCTTCTTTTCTTTGAATCCACCGGGTTGGCGGCTTCTGGCGATGACTTGGTCGATAGAACTCATAGGGGTTCAGGGGTCCGGGGGTCCAGGGGTCCA
>CAYLTX010000116.1:0-20909 GCA_964386725.1 uncultured Bradymonadales bacterium
AAACCACAAAACCCCCACCACACAACACCAATTCAACTCATTGATCGTCATACGGTAGGCGTCCATTTGACGCCCGAGAACCTCACCGATACTGTCCCAAACAACTCGTCACGGCATCCATACGCGATAGTCGCACGATAACCGCGTGGCGGGGGAGAAGAAGATTCGAAGCGGCACCCGGACCGCCAATGGCACCGGTATGTCCGCAAGCGCAGATCTCTGTGAAGGACGCGACGATGAAGCTGAAGCTCGGCGATATCGAGATGGACTCGGAAAGCGGGATTTCCTTCGGGGAGTCCGCCGCCCCGGTCGTGGCGGCCCAGGAGCAAGCGCAGCCTGTGCAGCCTGTGGAGAGACAGTCGGAGTCTGAGCCGAGAGCGGACGAGGTCTCGCTTATCGAGCGCCTGCCGAACTGGTCGCGAAAGACCTACCTGCTCGTCGCGCTCGTTGCGGCGGCGAGCGCCATCGGTCTGGGCGCGCTCGCCGCGGGACTCGCCGAGGCCTACGGGGCGATGCGCGTCGTGCCGTTGATCCCCGTCCCCGGCTTATTGGTCGCAGCAGGCGTCGCGCTATGGCAGGCGGCGCGGACCCGCGCCGACTCGCCCAGCGTGGATGCGCTGGCTCGCGAGCGCAGCGATACGATCGCCGGCCACCTGAGCGGGCGCGACGCACCGGCGAGCGTCGAAGAACTCATGGACGAGCTGGGGTGGCGCGAAGAAGCAGTCGTGCGCGGGCTGAGCGCCGGCGTCGACCGCAGCCTCATCGAAGAAGACCTCGACCTCGACACCGGCCACTGGACCTACGCCGCCGCCCCCGCCTCGAGCGAGGACCGGCCGGCCCGTCGCGCCATGCCGGCCGAGGAGCGCGCCCGCTACCTGACAAGCGACGACGAATAGCACTCACCCGACATTACATCACAACTGACCAACGGAGCAGACCATGAAATCGAAAGGAACCGCAGCCCTACTCGCCTTTTTTCTCGGCGGCATCGGCATCCACAAATTCTACCTCAACCAGGGCGGCCAGGGTGTCTTATACCTGCTCTTTTGCTGGACGGGCATCCCGATGTTCGTCGCGCTCCTCGAGACGCTCGTCTACCTGACCATGGACGACGCAAAGTTCCAGCAGAAATACGGCTCCCAGCAGCGCTTGCCCGCACACTCCGGACAAGGCGGCGCGGGCAGCCAGAACGCGCAAAATATCACCCTCAACATGCCGGCCCAGGGCGGCTCCCAGGCCAGCGTCTCCGACGAGCTCGAGAAGCTCGGCAAGCTGCGCTCCTCGGGCGTGCTGACCGAGGAGGAGTTTCGGGTTCAGAAGCAGAAGTTGTTGCAGTGATAGGGGAGGCGGACTGGGCTGCTGTAGTAGGTCGAAGCTTATGAAAAAGCTGGCAATTCTCCCGTTTCGTGTCGACGATCTGTGCGAAGGCGATTGCACGCCATAGGTTCTGTCTTAATACCCCGGACTGAGCCGAGGTCAGATGATTCGATGCAGATTCGGATGCCGACAAACGCAGGCGATGCAGCGCATCGTCGAGGCTTGGCGGGGCCGAAGATGCGCGAATCAGCGGCCTTCGGCGACCGGAGCGGGTACTAAGACAGAACCAACTCTCTCGAGAACAAGCGGGACCTGCCGAATTGCAGCGAGTCTCATGGCGTGCGGGAGGAACCATGAGATATACCGACGCCCAAAGCGAAGCGATTCAGACGCTCGATCCGAACCTGCAGATTATTGCCTGTGCCGGCTCCGGGAAGACGCAGGTGATCGCCGAGCGGACCGCGAATCTGCTCGCGTTGCCTGATGTGTATCCGCGAAATATCGTCGCCTTTACCTTTACCGAGAAGGCCGCCGCCGAGCTCAACGCGCGTATTATCAAGAGCACTGAGAACTTATTGGGCACGGTCGACGGCATGGCCGAGATGTACGTCGGCACCATCCACGGCTTTTGTCTCGATTTTCTGCAGGACTACCTCTACGAGTTCCTCAAATTCTCCGTGCTCTCCCAGGTCCAGACCGAGCTGTTGATCGCCCGGAACAAGAACAAGAGTGGGCTGAGTGGTGTGGAAGTCTACGACAAGGACGGCAACAAGACCTTCGATGATGACGGCGAGGTCAGGAGGCTGAGCCGGCGCACCTTTGACGTCCGGGTTTTCCTCGAGGCGCTTAATGTGCTGCGCGAGGACCACGTCGACTTCTCACAGGTGCCCGATCCGCTTCGTCAGGCGATTGGAGCTTATACGGCCTTACTCGATAAGCACCGCTACCTCGACTACTCGCGCATTCAGCAGGAGGCTTTCGAGGCGCTTTGTGACACCGAGGAGGAGGATAGGCTCCACGCTCAGGAGTTGATCGCGGAGCGCATCAAATACGTCATCGTCGACGAGTACCAGGACGTTAATCCGCTGCAGGAAGACCTGGTTCGGCGCCTCTACGAACTCGGCGCGAACGTCTGTGTGGTCGGTGACGACGACCAGACCATCTATCAGTGGCGGGGCTCGGAGGTGAAAAATATCATCACCTTCACGGAGCGCTACGATAATGTCGCGGCCGTCAAGATGGGGGAGAACTTCCGCTCGAGCCTCGGGATCGTCGAGACCGCCAGCCGAATCGCCCAGCTAAATGAGGAGCGCCTCGACAAACCCGCCGTAGCGGCCGGCCATCAGCCTTTCGACTACGGCGACCTGCTCGCCCTGAAGTTCGACACGCCGACGTCCGAGGCCGAGTGGATCGCCGACAAGATTGTCGCGCTACGGGGAACGCCGTTCCAGGACAAGAGCGACGGTTCGCGCCGTGGGCTCGACTGGTCCGACTTTGCGGTCTTGCTGCGTACCATCAAAGACCGCACTGCGGGGCCGCTCGCCGAGGCCCTTCGCGCCCGCGATATCCCGTTTATCGTCGGTGGGTTTACGAGTCTCTTCGAAGCCGAGGAGATCAAGGCGGCCGAGGGGCTATTTCGCTACGTCGTCCAAGACACCTACGAGCCGGACGAGGACGAGGAGGTCGTCGATGGGCCGGCGCTTCGCGAGCGCTGGAAAGCGGCGCGCGTGGGCTTGACCGACGACGACCTCACCCGCGGCATCGAGGTGCTCGACCGTGCCCGCGATTGGGGCGCGAAGTCTCGCTGGGCGGCCTATAATATCCAGCGCACATATTTGAACTTCCTGGAGGCCGTGCGGCTTCGAGAGGAGCGGGTTCCGCCCACCGAGTCAGGTGATGCACGCGCCGATGTCGTCTACTGCAACCTCGGTAAATTCAGCCAGGTCATCTCGGACTTCGAGCAGATTCACTTCCAGTCGGAGCCGGCCGAAAAGTACCTGACTTTTGTGAAATGGCTCAAATTCGCCGCCCCGGATTATTACGACGAGGGCATGGACACCGACGCCTTCGCCCGGCCGAACGCCGTGCAGATCTCGACCATCCACCAGGCCAAGGGGCGCGAGTGGCCCGCGGTCTTCGCGCCGGCGCTCCAAAAGGACCATTTCCCGTCGCGAGGGCCCTTCGGGCGCACAAAATGGCATCTCATGCCCAGCGACGCGGTCGAAAACGCCGAGCGCTACGACGGCTCCGTCGAAGACGAGCGTCGGCTATTCTACGTCGCCATCACGCGCAGCAAGAAATACTTCTACGGCACCTACGCGCCGGACCCGGTCAAAAAGCGCTGGTACCAAAAGCCCTCGCGCTTTTTCAAAGACTTGAGCGATGCGCCCCGAGTCCTGACGAGCGAGCCGCGTCGGCGCTCCATCGAAAAGCTCACCCCGTGTGCGCTCAACGAGGTGCCGGCGGTCGTCCTTAGCTTCAGCGAGCTTCGCTACTTCTATATGTGCCCGTATCAATTCAAGCTGCGCTTCCTATACGGCTTCAATCCGCCCATTCACGAGGCGCTCGGATTCGGAAAGTCGCTCCACGACGCGCTGGCCGAAATCCACAAGCGAGCCCAGGACGGCGAGCACATCGACCACGCCGAGGTCGACGACCTGGTCGCGCGCCACTTCCACATCCCATTTGCCTACCCGGACCTGCGCGACGAGCTCCAAGACGCCGCCGCCGAAGCCGTCGACCGCTACCTGGATCGCAACGACGAGGTCCTCGACCAGGTCGTCCACGCCGAAAAGCAGGTCGAAATCCACGTCGAGCCCGAGATCACCGTCAACGGCCGCATCGACCTCATCAAGCGCATGGACACCGGCGAGGTCTCCATCGTCGACTTCAAATCCTCCCAGCGCCCCATCGACGAGGAGGTCACCCCCGAGCAGCTCCACACCTACGCCATCGGCTACCGAGCACTCGCCGGCGAGGACGCCGACCTCGTCGAGATCCTCAACCTCGACGAACGCGGCCAGACCGTCCGCGAGCTCGTCGACGAGGAGATGCTGAGTGCAACGGCCAAGCGCATTCGAGGGGCTGGGAGTGCTATCCGGGATAATGAGTTTGAGCGGCTCGAGCATTGGTGCGGGACGTGTGAGCAGTGTGATTTGGCGGGGATTTGTCGGAGTCGCGAAGGAGGTGTGGAGAGTAAGTGTGGCTGAGGTTGGGATGACGTTGCTGTTTCAGGACGCGAGTCAGCGCACAGGTGAAGCTTAAGCCTGGGAGCTTCCGAATTCAGCATGGGTTGAGGGTCCCTTTGGCCAAGTGGCGGAAGAACCACTATCTATTTCTATGCATCACGATCATTTCTCTTCCCAGAGCCCCCAAAGGTGAGAATCCCGCGGTTGCCTAAGTGAGCTTCGAACGATACGATGCGGCGGAAGCTCTTTCAATTTGGGGCGAAAAGTTTTTGTGCATGTTTCGAAGTGGTGGTTTCTTGCCGATATCTCATTGGTCAACTCGTACTGAAGCCATCATGGCGCCCCATTCTTTTCTTGGGCGTGCTGGGACCGTATAAGCCAAAGGCACGAAGTAAAATACAGCGGAGTTTGGCGCCGGTTGAGTGAAACACGCGGAGTCAACTTCAACAAAACAAACTGAGCGGGAGAGAGATCATGCCGGCAGGTCAAATTCAGATAGTTGAATTTCGTGGGGAGGTCGCTGATACGAAGCGAGATGAAGTTACGACTTATCTTCTCGCAATCGATGGAGAGCATCGGACCAAGTATCGGAAGCCGAACTTCGAGTACCTGCCCAAAAGTTGGCGCGACAAATACCAGGTCGGGTCGTTTGATGTTGGACGGGCAGGCTCTTGGAAGGAGTTTTACGCGCAGTGCGCGGCTTGTTTGGAAGATGAGAAGCCTTTTCAAAATGCAAGTCGGGCCGCGGCGCGATCGGGTTCAGCTGCCGCGGCGGAGGCCTCTAATGCAGGATCAAGCGAAGCCAGTGATGAAATGGAGGTGGCGGCGCCTGAAGTACCTGAAGACTCTTCGGGTCTACAGTCGTCTTCGACAGCGATGGACTCATCGATCCGTGGGATTTTCGAGAGCTTTCTTGATGATCCTCCAGAGCGTCAACTGAGCCTACAGTTCGAAGTCACCGGTTATGTCTCGCTGCTCAAGGAAGAGGCGCAGCGTGTCGACACCGTTGATCTTCCTCTTGCTCAGGCGATTGCAAAAAACGCCCTGAAGCTATTGGAGCATGTTTCTAACCACTCCTACGAAAGCTCGGACTACAGTATGGTCCAGGCGGCCATCCGCTATTTTACTGTGGCAGAGGATGCGACCTCGGATTTCGAGGAGGGAGGATTTGATGATGACGCCGAAGTTCTCAATCTCGTAGCTCGCAAGCTTGGCCGCGAAGATCTCGTGGTGCCCTTCAAGCAACGAACAGCCAACGCCTCGTAAGGACCATCTGATGACTCAATTCGATAAAATAGAAATGGAAGAATACCTTCAGGACTATGAGATATTGATCCGAGGGGGATATGCTCCAGAGAAGGCACGCGGGCGTCTGCTTCGGTTCGTTGGTGACGAAGCCATCGTGGACAAGGTTGCCGAAGCATACCGAAAACGGACACGTCGCTTCATCAAGTTCACGGATCCACGCGTTCTCAAGGAGCATCAGCACATAGAGACTTGGTATCCGGGGCCTGACTTCGACACGGCCTGGTGTTGGCCTGCCTACAAGAACCTTCTTGAAGATAAGGGCTGGGCGAAGTCGGCGGTCAAGAGTGTCGATACTGCAACTACCAAGCTGATGGCTCATCTGCCGCACCCGGGGGAGGGCGACATCTCCACGCGCGGCCTAGTGCTTGGGTACGTACAAAGCGGTAAGACTGCGAACTATACGGGCCTGATCGCAAAAGCCGCCGACATTGGATACAAGCTCTTTATTGTACTGACAGGTATGACGAGCTCGCTTCGTCGCCAGACTCAGCGGCGCCTTCACGCCGAGCTCTGTGCCCCTAACAGCGAAAACTGGAACGAGCTCACTTCCGCCACTCAGGATTTCCAGGGAGTCGGCAATCCCGACTATATGCTGAACCCGCGACACCCTGAAGGGCGCATTTTGTGTGTCGTAAAGAAGAATGTGTACATTTTGGATAGGCTGCGGAAGTTCTTCGCGCAGGCAAAAGATGACGTCAAGAGGGGGTGCCCCGTTGTCATTATCGACGATGAGGCGGACCAAGCGAGCGTCAACACTCGGCGGAAGGCGAACGAGCGTAGTGCGATCAACGACCAGATCGTTCAGCTGCTCCAGACGCTGCCAAAGAGCGTATATATCGGTTACACCGCGACACCGTTTGCCAATATCTTCATCGATCCATCGCTTCCTGAAGACCTGTATCCACGGGACTTCCTTTTCGATTTACCTCGGCCTCGCCAGTATTTTGGCGCGGAGCGCATCTTCGGGCGTGAGATGATTCGCTACGACGATGATGAGGCCAGCTATGATGGCCTGGACATGGTTCGCGATGTGCCGGAAGAAGATGCTGCACGGTTGCAGCCGCCGGGCAGAAACGAGCGCTTTGAGTTTCAGCCGTCGATGACACAATCACTGGAACACGCGCTGCAGTACTTCATCTTGGCCAGTGCCTGCCGTTTGGCGCGCGGCCATGTGGATGATCACAGCAGCATGCTCATCCACACAACACTTTATACCTACACCCACGGCCAGCTTCAGCAGCTGGTGTCCGGGTATATGCGTGATTTTGCAAAGCAGTGGTCTCACAAGCGGGACGAGCTCCTCGGGCAACTGCAAGACTTGTGGCAGGCGGAGCAGGGCCGGGTCACTCCAGAAGACCTTCAGATGGAGGTAGATCGGGTTTCCTTCAAAAAGGTTGCTGATTGTATCGACGAGGTGCTCGAGCGCTGCGAAGTAGTGGTCGACAACGGCCAGATCGGAGGCGGCCTCAACTACAATACAGAAGAGGCCGGGGTTCATATCGCCATTGGTGGCAATACACTTTCGCGTGGGCTGACAATTGAGGGGCTCCTCGTCAGTTTTTTCATACGCACAGCATCAGCATACGATACGCTGCTTCAAATGGGCCGATGGTTCGGGTACCGGCCAGGCTATGAAGACCTGCCGCGTGTCTGGATGACTCCTGAGTTGCAAGATCACTTTGTGCATCTGGCCACAGTCGAAGAAGAGATCCGCCACGATATACACCGCTATGAAAGGGAGAATCTTACGCCGCGCGACTTCGCGGTTCGGGTACAGACACACCCGAAACTGGCCGTGACCTCACGGTTGAAAATGCAGCACGTAAAGCTCGCGTCGGCTTCTTACGGTGATAGTCATATCCAGACGTTCCAATTCAAGCACAATGACCGTCAGTGGCTACGCACCAATCTCGACGCGACAAAGGAACTGCTCGAGCACGTGAGTGGGCGGCATGACGCTGAAGACCGGCCCGGGGCGCGTTGGCTGTTCCAAAATGTCGACGTAGCGCCCGTTCTAGATTTCCTTCGGAAGTACCAATCTCTTCATGAGGATTTCGCGAATAGGTTGCTTGTGAATTACGTAGAACGCGAGTTGGAGCATGAAGGCTTGAGCACGTGGAATATCGGTATTATTGGGAGTCATCGCCTTGAAGCTATCGATTTGGGTACGGATTTAAAGACGCATCTGGTCAAGCGTTCGCGGTTCCGCCAGATTAAGCCAGCGAATATCAAGGCGCTGACCACGCGCTCGGACCGGATTATCGATCTTGATTGGGACCGTCCGCTCAAGGGGCTGACAAGCGAGAACATCGCGGAGATGCGTAATGCCGAGCAACCAGATTCCGGCCTCCTGTTGATCTACCCAATTGACAAAGATTCCGAGCCCGCCAACGATTCCAAGCTCAGACATCCGTTGGAGGCCAAGGAGCATGTGATTGGCATTGGGCTATCCTTCCCGTCGTCGAAGCGACCGATGCGTGATTACGTCAAGAATAACCTCGACCGAATATTTGAGGGTGAGGGGCTCGAGGAGAGTTATCCTGAAGAAGAAGATGTTTCGTTCGGTGAAGATGAACAGGAACTAGAAGGGTAAGGACCAGACGTGAATCTCGAGCAGTTATGGGATGACATAGAAGCAGAAATCGCCTCGGATGGCATATCACTCAGTGACATGCAGCTTCTGAGTTCCGGGGCGGAAACTACTTGGGGAGAAATTCTTCTGGGCGTTGACTCTAAAGGGCGCCGGCACGTGGTAGTGCCAGCTCCGAACAATGCTTCGGAAGAGCGGGATGATTCGAGCCGCGGCATGCGCGTCGATGTGAAGCCATATATCGTCGGTGGAGAACAGCGTCTTTTCTGCGATATATCCTGCCAGTTAAGCGAGTTGAACGACATGTTCAGCATCGTCGCGCAGGATATGATCGACGAACTCCTAGAGGAGTCAGGCGCCTCGCCGTTTCCGGTCTGTGTGCGTGTGCTGGAGCGTTGGCGGCAGCTCCTCGAGCGTATGCCAACCAGCGTGATGTCCCGTAACAAACAGGCGGGCCTTCTCACCGAATTGCTGCTTCTTAATGATCTCGCCGAGATCTCGCCGAAGGCTATCAGGGCGTGGGTCGGTCCCGATGGCGGGCGACACGACTTTATCTCGGAAGATGTCGACGTTGAGGTGAAGAGTTCGTTGCGAGCCGAAGGCCGCCGCATTCATGTACAGTCGCTCGAACAATTGGATACTGCCGGAGCGCGACTTTACCTGCATTTCGTCTCACTGCGTGAGCCTTCCGGCCAAGGTCTGACAGTGCCGGAACTCATTGATCAGCTAAAAGCTCACGGGGTGAATTCGGTCGATCTACATGAAAAGCTCGCATCCGTCGGCTATTCACCCGTGGATCGCGCCAAGTACTCTGAAATGCACTTTGAGGTGGTCGAGCGTCTCACGTTTCGTGTTGATGAGCCCGGCTTCCCACGGTTGATTCCTTCTCTTCTCGGCCAGCTTCCTGACGGAGTAGAGGGTGTGAACTACGACGTGAATCTAGATTTGCCGGGAGTCGAACCGATTTCCGATGAAGAACTCCAAGAAACTCTCCAAGCGCTGGTGACAACGTGACGGGTCTGCACTTCCACGCCGAAAAAGTAACCGACTACGGTAATATTACCGGAGATGGTTTAGGAAACCTCTTGGGGGCTCCAAAACTCGAGCCCCTCGAACTCTTAGTCCGCGAAGCTGTGCAAAATAGCTGGGATGCTCGTTGCGAAGACGGGAAGTCGATTGAGTTCGGAGTCGAATACAAGCTTTTGCAAGATAAGCCGCTTCGGTTTTTGCAGGATGCCATTCTTCATTCACATCCTCCGAAACTCGACAAACTGGCAAGTCAGTCCGAGTTGCCCGTTCTTCTTGTATGGGACAGAAACACGCGCGGCTTAGCAGGCCCGGTGCGCCCAACGGAGACTGCGGGCGGGAAGCGCGACTTCGTCAACTTTGTCTATATGATCGGTGAGACCAAGCCCACCAAGGATCACACCGGAACGGTGTCTGGAGGAAGTTACGGTTACGGGAGGTCATCCTTCTTTCGAGCCAGTCGCGCCCGAACGATTTTGGTTCACTCGCGCACTGAAGTAGGAGGTGACCTACAGTCTCGTTTTATCGGAGTGTCGTGGTTGGACAAGTACAAGGAGCCCAGCACCGGCAAGCAGTGTACTGGGCGTCATTGGTGGGGGCATAAACGCGACGGCTGGGTAGGGCCGGTTATCGGAAACGATGCTGATCAGATTGCCCGCACGCTAGGGATGCCCGTCCCGGACAGCAACGAAACCGGAACGACGATCATGGTGCTGGATCCAGCGCTCTCTTCGGTCCAGGCAGACGGCCAAACAGATGAGCAAGAATCAAAAGAGCGCGCTGCGAATCCTCAGGAACAAATCGTTTCCAGTATTTTGTGGAACTGTTGGCCGCGAATGTTGGCCGGGGGAATCGACTTTGTGGTGCGATGGGAGGGGCGTGAGGTCCAGATTCCAAACCCGCGCAAGCATCCGCGTCTGAGAGCATTTGCAAAAGCGTTCGATACACTGCGCGGTAGTCGAAGTGAGAGCCAGATGGCAAGAACCTTCGACATCGATTGTCTGCGCCCGAAGCAGCATCTTGGTAGACTCGGCCTTGCCCGCCGCGCTTTTGCTCGGATGCGCTCTAAGCCCGATCCCAGTTCGCCCGTGAGTGCTGACGAGCCACTCCGGCATGTAGCTTTGATGCGGAACACGCTTCTCGTCCTCAAATATTTGGACCCATCCGGCATACCTCCCCGGGATGGTGAACAATATGCCGGCGTCTTCGTCACAGATCGTGAAGTGGAAGATACCTTCGCGCGTGCTGAACCACCTAGCCACGATGATTGGGTTCGAGAGCGCCTTACTGATCGACATCAGCGTACTTTTGTGAACGTTTCATTTACTCGAATTTCCGAGAAAACCCGAAAGTTCATTTCGCCGTCAGCCGAGTTGATAACCACAGCGTACTCCAAGTCGGTTGCAGGTCTTGCGGATCACCTCGGCGGGCTATTGCCGGGGTTAGAAGAGAGTGCAGAAGGCAAGGAGTCTCCGAGTACAAATAGAAGGGGTGGAGGCGGCACACGCGCGAAGAAGCCGAAAGTCGACGTCAAAACACCTGCACGGCGGCCAAGAGAAGGTGAGGTGGAACTCGAGGTCCCGTTTTCCATATCGCACATCGAGAACACGGCAGGCTCTGAGATCACTATCACCGTCTCGGTTGTCACGGCTGGGGGAAATAAAGAAGGCTCACCGCCCGAAGGAAGGCGTCGGCCCGTCGTCACGGGCTGGATATTCGGTGACGGCCAGACTCAAGGCCCGGATGACGAGTCCCATGAAGTTACAGTGACGGTTCCACCAGATGTTGAGAGTGGTTTTTTTACAGTGACGCAGCCAACTGATTGCATGGTGGATGTCGGCTTCAGTGCAGAAGTAATCGCCACGTCGGAGTAAATCAATATGGCTCGACAACTAAAGATCCCGCCGTTTGCGCAGCTGCCTGAGGAGCCGCCGGGCGAACTCCTTTTTGCCTCGCCATGGGAAGTTCTCACGGGCGATGGAGGAGGTGATCCCAGTCACTGGGATTATATGGTCGATCTGCGTTTCGCTCGCGCCCTGGAGCTCAATCTGGCGGAGTTGAGGGAGCATTGCCAGCTACCTCGAGATGCGCGGATCGCCATATTTGCGGAGTGGAGCACGAATCTTACGAACTATAAGCGTGGCCGAGGACAAGAGGTCGAAGTCGATCTCGATTCAGATGATCGTGTCGAGGTGGCCGTGAATGTACCGGTTCAAGGTGCACAAACCGGCGGCACGCTCTTTCTCCACACCTTCCTGGTACTCGCCGATGCGGGCGATGCGCAGCCCGGAGGCGCGAATGTGCCCGGCAGCGTTCTATGGCAGTCCACAGAAAAACACATTCTCGAGAGCCCTGGCTCGCGTCTGCCCGTATGTGTGGTCAATTTTAAAGAGTTTCCGGAGAAGTTCGATAACCCGAATGCGGCCTGGGTTGTCGAGGTGCTGCCAGAGGGTTTCGAGCTTCCTCCATCTGTGGGAATGGAAATTTACCTGAATTCGCAGCATCAGGAGATGGTCGAGCTAGTGTCCAAGACGGATAGCTCGTATG
Source organism: uncultured Bradymonadales bacterium (assembly GCA_964386725.1). GTDB lineage: Bacteria > Myxococcota_A > Bradymonadia > Bradymonadales > Bradymonadaceae > CAYLTX01. Next base: position 11,977 of record CAYLTX010000116.1, read on the forward strand.
AGTCGGCGTTTGCCTCTCAGATGATGTACTTTGACATTGGTCGTCAACTGATATCGCGCGCTCTTAGCGATGAATTGTTCTGCGATCCCGAGTACGAGTATGCCGACGGCTCACTCGGTGCCTCGCTCCGTGCCCAGTCGCGACTCTTGTTTCGCAATCTCACGTTGCCGCAGATCGCTGCGCTGCACCGCGAAGATGTTCAACGATTCGAGACGATTGTTCAGGGTGCGCTTCTGGAGTCTTCACCATGACCCTTTATTTGTTTCCACGGCTACAGCGAGGAAATGCCAAACTCTGGGCTGAGCGGTATCACGAGATGAACCCGGTGCAGGTCGCCGAGGCTCGGCCGACCTCTGCAATTGATGGAGTACTGTACGCTCCAACCGGCGGGACTAAAGTCCCCGAAGAGGTGCTGCAACGTTTTCGTCAGGAGGTTCTCCAAGCTGCAAAAGGGGCTGGTTTCCCGGAGGAGCGTACTCTCGAGGGGCAACGCGAGTTCGATCTTGAATTGGCGCGCCTTCTGCTCGAATTGCCAATGATACCGGGTGAGTCGTTACGGGACGAGGTCTGGCAGTACCTGAGCTGCAAAGTTGTGCCCGAAGCTGTCGCTTGGCGATTTGGCTCAACCGAGAAGTCCGTTGTCACGGGACCAACTACCGAGGCGCGGTTCCTCGGCGGTACGAGAAATATGCTGCAGCGCATCTGGTGGCGCGCGTCGATCCTGCAAGACCCTTCGGCCGAAGATACCGTCTGGCTTTTAGATACAGGGGGAAAGGGACTCTCGGAAGACAATATGGTCGCACTTCTCGAGCGTGGAAATATCGCGGGTTATCATGACCTGTGCAGAACTATCGCCACCGAGTTTGTGAGTTATCGCCCATACGTCGACGGTTTGATGGCTTCCGCAGATCAATTTTTGCTGCGAGAGGTCATGAAGCGTGTCGTGCGCTTGGCGGCGTTCGCAAACCTAGATGCAGTGCCCGAAGAGGATCGGCTTGAGACGATACGAAGCTTGTTCGTGGAGACAGTAGAGACGATGGGGGGCACCCCTCCTGCGCCAGGGCGCGTCTACGACAAAATCGCCGTGCGGCATCTTCGCCCTATCGATTTGCCAGATTCTTCGAGTAATCAGCACGAGATCCAGGGCGTTACTGCGCTTCGGCAGTTGCTTGGGGAGCACACGCAACAATTGGAATGTGAATGGAGGTGGTTCTGGGAAGATGGCTCAGTGCGCAAGAATCGAAAGTCACTGGTTAAGTGGTACGACGCCCGTGCGGCCAATCCCAAACGCAGTGAGTGGCGACTATACTATCCGGCGGGAACGCCGATGGACCATGCAAACGAAGGCGACATGCTCATTCTCGCCACCAGCTTGAGCGATGAGCAGCTGCACGCATTTCTTTTGCCTCGTGGTGCACCGATTTACTTGCAGGTTCGCGGTGCGTTAGGTGCTGCCGACGGTGTCGATATCGGCGACGATATCGAAGAGTACGTGCGTGAATCGTTGCACGCGCGCCTATGAGCAGGTCCCCTGCTCAATGGCCCACCCTCTCAAGTACCTGCTTCATGCTCTCATCATCGAAGAGTCCCGCCTGAAATGGCTCCTTTGCGTCTGGTAGGTCACGGAGCCGGTCTGGATCAGCTAGATACGCGCTGAGGGGCTCGGCGATGGCCTCGACAACCGGAACGCAGACACTGTTCCCGAATTGCTTATAAGCCTGGACGTCACTTACCGGCTGCTCTTTGCCTTCGCCTCTCTTTAGGAGGTTCTGGAAGTCGTCCGGGAACCCCTGCAGTCGCGAGCACTCCAGCGGGGTGAGGCGCCGTGGTCGAATCCCCTCGCCTTGGTAGATGAGCGCTTCAGAGCCGTCCTTATAATAACGCGCACTGATTGTCCGGGTATAAGGTTCATCACCTTTCACTAAGCTGTAGCCGAAGCCATTGCCCTTCGCCCGATGCTTCTTCTTATATCCCTGCAAATACTCCCAGAGTTTAGGCGTCAAGGTGTACTTATCAGGCACGTCAGCATGATCCTCGAGGAGGAACTTTACCTGCGGCCAGTCTTCATCAGCAGGCACCGCGTACTGTTTGCGGTACTCCTTGCAGCGTTGCTTGATCCCTTCCTCGACAGTTTCCCAGAACGGCGTCCAATCGAGTCGCCGGTCGCCTAGCTCGAATCTTTCGCGATGAAAGCCGACGATAAATACCCGCTCGCGATGTTGCGGTAAGACGTCGGCCGCATCGATAATACGGTCGGTGAAGGCGTAGCCGGCTTTGTGGAGCGAGTAAGCAATCACCTTCCAGGTGTCGCCACCATCGTGCGAGCGCAGATTCTTGACGTTCTCTAGGAGGAAGGCGGCCGGCTTCTTCTCCATCAAGAGTTTCTTGATGTTGAAGAATAAGGTGCCCTTGGTTGGGTCGTCGAAACCGTGCGATCGACCGAGTGCGTTTTTCTTGGAAACACCAGCCAATGAGAAAGGCTGACATGGAAATCCGCCGGCGAGTACGTCGTGGTCTGGCACTTCGGCTGGAGCAATCGCCGTGATGTCTTCGTTGACGAAGTGGTCCTCGCCGTCGTCAAAGTACGTCCGGTAGGTCTGACGAGCCCACTTGTCGATCTCCGACGTCATCACGCAATGACCACCGGCGTTTTCCAGGGCAATGCGAATGCCGCCGATGCCCGCGAAGAGATCGATGAAGTCGAAGCAATGACTGTCTTTGTTGCCCATTATATTGAACTGTGTCTTTGAAGCTGATTCTCGAATTATCCGATTAGCTTCGCTCAGAGCCGCATCTCTGTATACTGGGTTCGTGTAACGCACGCGATTGATGCGAGTAAGATGCAAGCCCAGATTTAGCAACTGAGCTGTCTGCTCTCGGCGACCGTACATTTGTACTGGTTTCTTCCCCTTCCCCTCAAGCACCGATGTCCCATCCAGACGTACATGCTACTCCCGAGCACCAGTGGGCTTTCCTCCGCCAGGGTATCATTGAGTGGTGGAGCCCCGAAGACCACGATTTCCCTTGGCGGAAACCCGCGGACGAGTGGAAACTCCTCGTCACGGAAATCTTGTTGCAACGCACACGCTCGAGTGCAGTCGCAAAGTTATACGAGGATTTCTTTCAGCGCTTTCCCACCCCCGAGTCTCTCGCGGAAGCATCAACTGACGAAGTTGCTGAAACAATTTACTCACTCGGCCTTGCATGGCGAGCGAAGTACATCAGTCAGCTCGGAAGCGAACTCGCTGAACGGGCCGGAGACGTTCCGGATACGAGAGATCGCCTCAAAGAACTCCCGGGTGTCGGGCCTTATGTCTCGGGGGCTTTCCAGGTCCTTCACCGGAACCTGCCCGACTCGTTCGTCGACTCGAATGTAGTGCGTCTTCTCGGACGGTACTTTGGGTTCGAATGGGACGGTGAGACCAGGCGCCGGAAGTGGTTCTTGATGTTTGTGGAGCGGCTCTTTGACCACGAGTATGACCCGAGTCGCTTTGGGTATGCGGTGCTCGATTTTACGAGGGAAGTCTGCGCACCGTCGCCGAAGTGTGAGGTGTGTCCGGTGAGGGACAAATGTAACTATGCTCAAGAAAAGTCTTTCGAACACTTGTCACCGCCGAGCTAATGAGCGTTTGCTATGCTGCTCCAACTAATCCTGGCCTCAGAGATGTTCTTATGGATTCACAATCAGTCGAGATCATTGGACGTAACAGGCTCGTTGAACAAGAGTTCTGCTCCATAAAGAATCAAGGTGCTGGCTCGTCTTAATCGCCTAGCGTGCTCCCCTCAATTAACCGCGCACAGCTCTGAGCTCTCATGTTGACGCTCACGGTTGTGTAAATTACCCTGCTTCGAAAATCCATTCAGTCGCTTTCTTCGTTTTTAACTCTGGGGGATGCTTATGGCGTATCGGGCTGTCCTCCTGAACCTCTTGTCTGGGAAACGCCACATGCAACTCACCAAGTACGAGCAACGCATCCTGTCCGAAATCGACGAGTTCAAAAATCCGAACCCGAGTCTGTTCGGCAAGATCAAGGAGGCCGTGAATAAGCCCCTTGATGTTGCTGCAGATTTCGCAATGGACAACGCGGTTGGCGAGGCTGTTTCAAAGGCGTTTATCGGGATTCTTGAGTTATTGAACGATGCCTCCTCCTTCACCGTGCGGGACCAGGCGATCTTTAAGGAGTTTCGCGAAGACGGTCACGGCGGCGTTCGGTCACATGATGATATTTTCAACCTGCAGCTCAAACACGTCGACAAGACGGTTGGGTATCTGGGGGCGAAGTATAAAGCGTTGGCGGCCGGCGAGGGCGTCGCCGCAGGCATGGGGGGCGCAGCGGGTCTAGCAGTGGATATCCCCGCCTTTCTTGGACTCGCGCTTCGAGCGGTGAGCGAGTACGCAACGTACTATGGTTTTGACGTTGGAATAGAGGGGGAACGCATTTTTGCAATGAAGATTCTGACGCTCGCGAGTTCTCCGACAGTGGCTGCGAAGCAGGCCGCCCTCGCGCAGTTGACGAAGGTCTCCGTCATGGTGGCCAAGAAGAAGACTTGGAAGGAACTCGAGAAGTTTGTTTCCGTTAAGGCGGTCAAGAAGATCGCAGAGATGCTTGGCATTCGCCTCACTAAGGCCAAGCTCGCGCAGGTCGTACCCGTAATCGGCGCTGGTGTCGGCGGCGGCTATAACGCTTGGTATATGGCGGCTGTGACCAAGTCGGCACACCTCATGTACCGCGAACGTTTTTTGATTGAGAGATATGGCCCGGACGTCGCAGTGAATGTGCGATGAGTTGTCGCCAGCCGATTGATTGCATGAGACGACAAAAGTTTCGAATTGGCGAGTACGGATGGCGAGTACACTAGAACAGCAAATCAGCAGACGGTTCAAAGAGTTGCGAAACGTAACTCCCGGTGAGCTGTCGAGCGAGCACCGACTGCTGTGGAAGTGGCTGGCGGGTCGGGAGGAACTCGAGAAAATATTCGAGTGGCTCGACCGCCGCGCCCTCGATATCCCACGGATTGACGAGCTTGCCTGCGAGGTTTTCGAGCATTCGGCGCCAATGAGTGTGTTGTCGAGTCTACAATCCTCTGAAGACTACGCCGCGCTCGCCCTGATCATTGCAGAAGATTGTGTGGCGTCGACGAACGACCAACTCGAACTCGAATTTACCAGGAGGCTCGGGGCGCGCGACGACGAGGAGGCGGTCGCGCTCTTTTACGAGACAATTCTGGAGCCGATCGCCCAGCATATCATCGAGCGCCTCGTTGCTGCGAATGAATTTGCGGGGCGAGTTGAGCAGCAGGAGGAGGCGAGCTTTTCCTCCGAGCCTGCTCTTTCGGGTGGTCCGAAGGGTCCGTCGGTCGTCCAGCAATTCAAGGCCGTCCAGGAGAGACTGAAGCAGGGGGCGCGGCTGGCCGAGGTTGCCGACGAGATGGGCGAGAGTGAGTCCTATGTCACGGATTTGCTCAAGCTCCGGCTTGTCTCCGAGCGCATGCGCTTGCTCGTTCACCACCAACACTACGCCGACGAGCTGGCGAAGTGGGACACCTACCGCTTGGAGGCGGGGGGCATTCGGTTCCACCCCGATGACGACGACAATGTCGTGATTCACGGTATCTCGTGGAAGAACGCGTTGGCGATGGGTGAATTCGTCGCCGATTATCAGCGCAAAAATGACCTCACCGAAGAGAGGGCGATCGAGATTGTACACCGGTACTTCATGCAGACCGATATACCGTTCGAGTGCAGCGAGGGAACCGGGTACGGCCTGATCGACGCCGCGCGCCTGCTTTCCCATTCAGACTTCAGTGGGTGGCTTGCAGACGCCGCCGACGTCGATCTCGAAGTCCTGCTGCACCCACTCGCCTTGCGTCGCTTTTTCCGGCCGACCGGGGAAACAAAGAGAGCCCTCAGCCGAATGGGGGTGGATACAGTCGTCGAGCTTTTAGATATCGATTTTGATAGGTCGGACCTGGACCCAAGCACTGAGACGGCGATGGCCATCAAGGGACTCCAAGAGCAGGCCCTGCGCCGCTTCGATTGCAGCAGCGAGTGAGAAAGCACGGTTGAGCTTGGGACGCGGGATCGGGCAAGGATGTGGATGACGCGATTCACGGTCAGCGGCACCGGTTGATGCGTCTGGAGAGCGTCTAGAAAAGTGGAAAATAATCTTCGGTGGGTGGCGCAGGTGGTCTCGTTGGAACTGGAGTTGATGGGGGGCGAGTTGAAGTTTGCGGGCCGACGTGGACCGAACTGCACAGGAATTGTTGGAGAGCAAAAGCGACTCCCACAAAAGTAAGGGGGGCCGCCTCAATATTAGAGAGTGGAGAGCGAGAAATGTCTGATTGGATCAAAGATCACTTTAGTGAATTTCTCAAGCACACGGAATTGCCCGGCGGTATTTTCGGGCTCCATCAGATATCTCAAAAGAAGTTATCAAACGCCAGGCGAACCCATCAGCTGGATATTCACACTGATGTCTACCTGCTTGTCGACCACACCTGGCTGGGTGGTGCCGAAAATTCGACGGTCGTTTCGGAGCGAGGTCTCTCCTACCACAAGGACGGCGATGTCATCCGTATAAATTGGAGCGCAGTTAGTGAGGTGGTCAGGAGGGAAGACAAATACATCTTTTACCTACGAAATCCGCAAGGCGGGCGTGAGTACGTTACTTGGGATATTAGCTTGTTCGAGAACGGTACTAATGAAGATTACGTCCACAATCTCGCCGTCATCTTTAATCGCATCGCCAAAGCATGGAGGGATCATGAGGCCGAATACCGCCGCGGGCTAATGGAACTGATCGAGGACTGTCTCCGCGAGGAGAACTGGAACGATGCCTTGGAGTTGCTCGATATCTACGAGAAGGACGTAGGTCTGAATATCAACGTTTTCGACTACCGTGCCTGGGCCAACCTCGAAGCAGGCAATATCGACAAGGCATGGAAGGAGGTCATCGGAGTTATGGAGATTGTTCAGGCAATGGAGAAGCCTGGTCAATATAGTAAAAACGCCGTTTCGGCTTCTCATACGCTTGCCCGGTTAAATGAGCGCGAGCGTGACGTGGAAATGGCCCTTTGGAATTATGCCTTCATCAAGCGAAATGCTCGCAACGAGGCGCTGAAACAGGTGTCACGTCAGCGCTTTGATGAACTGACGAAGCAACTTGAGGAGGACATCACACTCATCGATGCGGAAGACCGAGTGGTGCTTTGCATTTCGGACCCCCTTCCGAACCACATACTGCCACCCTTTGCCTTCACGCTGCTGCCATCAGCAGCGCTCGGCGAACAAGTGACCTTTCCTCCCGGGCATCCCCGCCAAAAGACGCTATACATCGAGCATCCATACAAGCCCTTCACCTACCTGCCGTACGAGAACCACGCCGAGCGCCTTTTCCGCGATCGGCTGCTTGAACTATCATACGTGCTGCAGTGTCTGGGAGCAGAAGAAGTGTCTATTGAAGCTGCTGCGGGAAGCTCGAAGAAGGCTCGTCACGAACTGCAGGAAGCCATCGCTCTTGAAGGTCGTGTTGGCGTCCACGCCGCCGGCGGCGGTTGGGAACGTGATAGGCGTTCGGGAAGCGAGCGTGACGCAAGTTCAGCACTCGCGCTAAATCAGCGATTCGATCCCCAGCGCAAGCCTTTCATCCCTGAAGACGAATTGCACTGGTACGCGCAGGAAATGGGTTGGCAGCGGGTGGCTCAGCAGCGGCTTTCTGGAGAATTGCTCGAGCACGAATTTACCATTTCCTCGCAGGAAACGGTACGCCTTTCGAGCGAAGAGCGAGAGAAGCTCGAAGGCAAATTTCGAAACGTAGTGCTAGGAATATCGGGGGAGGTTGAGGAGAAGCGAAGCGGTGCCAGCGTGACGTCGAGGGCGAACACTTGGAAGGTGTCGGTGAAGTTTCGGCCAATCGAACTGCTGGAAGACGCAACACCCAAGGCGCTGCCCGTTGAGAAAGACGTCCAAAAAGAGACAAGTTTGCTTCTCGAAAACGAACAAGAGTTCGTCGAAGTCGTCCAGACCTGCCTCAACGACGAAGGCACACTCTCGGACGATGCCGAGCGCCTGATCGAGCGGTGGCAGGCTCGTCTGGACATACTTCCCGCGCGAGCAGAGGAGCTAACCCAACAGGTAGTGCAGCAGTCAGCACTTACCGACGATGAGAGAGAATACCTCGAAGAGGTCGAGTTCTGCTTGTCGGACGACGGAGTAATTTCGGCGAGCGAGCGCCGGATTTTGGAGCGTTTCGCACAAAAGATGGGTGTTTCAGCGGAGCGTGCGGCGGAGCTCGAGGAAAGTTTGACGTAGATGGTTGTATGGGATTCGGCCGACTTAATACTACAACGTCACTTCGGCTTGAAAGGCGGCCCAGCACACCGTCTATAGTGGCTTAGCCGAGCCTTTCGATTATGATTTCTACGCCACATCGACCAGCTGAGCTTGTACTCGACCGACCTTGGGCGACGGTCCAGCGCGATTGCGAGCAGCCGTCTGGCTTCCGGGGCGCTCAGCGGCCCGAGCACGTCTTCGGTGCCGTAGTCGCGTCGAATCTGGGCCAGAAACAGGTGCGCCAGCATCACCAGTTGCATGTGACGGTGCCACGCACGCCACTGTCGCACCTGATAGTCGGCCAGTCCGACCTCGCCTTTGGCCTCCGCGAAGCACTCTTCGATCTGCCAGCGTCCAGCGGCCACACGAGCCAAGACCTCGAGGGGCGTCTGCGCTGGAGCCCATGCCAGGTAGTAGGCCTTTTCAGTGGGGCGGCTCACCGAGCGCCGCACCACCAGCCACAGGTCTTGAAATGGCCGGCCAGGCTGATGAGCCGCGACGCGACGAGCCGCCCAGTCAAAGACCCTGGGACCCTTGCTTCCCTGGGTGTGCCATGAAGAAAGGAGCATGATGTGAGTGAATGAAAGTTTCACCCGAAGAA
>CAYLTX010000117.1:0-20734 GCA_964386725.1 uncultured Bradymonadales bacterium
AGCGGCTCGGTCACCGCCTGATGAAAGCCGTCCCACATCGCCGGGTAGTCGAGCCCGCGCTTTTGGCCAGCGACCATATCACCGGTCGCAACGACCGCGTCCGGGCCGATATCTTCGACGAGCCACTGGACCGCGCCGTGGACCTCGTCGTGGTAATCGGTGGATCCGTAGCTACCGTTGAGGTCGGAGACGACCGCCACGGTGATCTCTTCGGGCTTGTCTTCGTCGGCGGGCCCGCTCTTCTCGGCATCGTCCACCGCCTTCGGCTCGCTGCTGACGGGTGCACTCGGTGCGCTACTCTGGCGCTGGGTACTCTCGACCACGAGTTGGTGTGTCGTGGATATGCCCGACGAGGTCACCGCCCGGGTGCAGGCGACTAATAAGACGGCAGCGAGGCTAAGGGTTAGAATTGTGAAGGTGAGCTTTCGCATGGATTGGGGCCGACAGCAGGATAGTGTCTGGTCTGCGTTTTGATTGTCTGTGCAGATGGCGCGGCTGTCAAAATTTGGTGGGAGATTGTAGAAGGGGTTTGGAGTTGGAAGCTAGGACGTGGCCCCCTCCGCCTCCGCTTCGCTCCGGCACCTCCCCCGCTCGGGGAGGGGTGGCAATACGACGAGGCGCTCCGATTCGCCACTCCTCCCCGATTCGGGGAGGTGGCTCGTGCGCTTTCCAGCACGAGGCGGAGGGGGCCACAACAATCCCAATAGCCACAAAGAAAAATGCCCCACATAACCACCGAAGACAACATCAACATCCACTACGAAACCCGCGGCTTCGACCAAGAAGGCGACACCGTCGTTTTCCTCAACGGCATGACCCAGTCGACCGCCCACTGGAATAGCCAGGCCAAGGCCTTCGCCGAGGCCGGATTTCGGGTGCTGACCTACGACGCGCGCGGCCAGGGCGACAGTGAGCTGGGCGACGCCGAGCTCACCCTGGAGTTGCACGCCGAGGACCTCGCCGGGCTGCTCGACGAGTTGGGCGTGGACAGCGCGCACCTGGTCGGCTTTAGCCACGGGGCGCGCGTCGCGCTGGGAGTGGCCAGCTTCTTTGCCGACAAGATCGACCGGCTGGTGCTGTGCAGCGCGACCGCCGAGCCCACCGCGCTGGCGCGGACGGTCGTGCGCTCGTGGCATGAGGTGCTGGTCGCCGGCGGGCTCGAGGCGATGAGTTGGTGCGCGCTGCCGGCGATCCTCGGCGACGGGTTCCTCGAGCAAAACGAGCATATCCTCGACGGTATTCTGCGGGCCGCCGTGCAGCGAAATAGCCCGGAAGGTGTGCGCGCCTTGCTCGAGGCGATGATGGAGTATCCCGACCTCTCCGAGCTGGCCAAGAAGGTCTCGGCGCCCACGCTGGTCGTGTCGGCCGACGAAGATCTCCTCGTCACCCGCCAGGGCGCCGGCCGACTCGCCGAGCTCGCCGGCGGCCGGCACACCGAGGTCAAAGGCTGTGGACATACCATTCCGATCGAAAAACCGGAGGAATTTCGCGCCACTGTTATGCGGTTCTTAAACAGCTGAGCTGACCTGTGAGAGTGACTTAGAAAGAAAGTGACTTTGAAAAGAAGTGACTGAGACAGTCGAGAAAATGGACCAATACAAACTCAACCGCGCGACGCGCTGGATCGACGAGTCCGACCACATCTTGGTCTTCGCCGGCAGCGGGCTATCCGCCGAATCGGGCGTGCCGACGTTTCGCGGCGAAGACGGCCTCTACAGCGACCCCGACCTGCTCCGATTTGCCCACGTATCTGCCCTCAGGGAAGCTCCGCGCGAGGCGTTGGCGTGGTTCCAAAAGGTCCGCGGCGAGCTCGGCGGCTTCGAGCCGAATCCAGGCCACCGCGCCCTGGCGCGGCTATGCGCCGAGCGCGACTGCACCATCGCCACCCAGAATATCGACGGACTGCTCGAGCGGGCTTTTCGCGACGAGGGACTCACCCCCGAGGGCATCTGGCACCTGCACGGCAGCCTCGATGCCGCGCGCTGCCACGAATGCGACTTTCGGCTCGAGCAGGCCCCGGACGATTATACCCGCGCCGAATGCGACGAATGCGGCGGGATCGTACGCCCCGACGTCGTCCTATTCGGCGAGATGCTCCCCGAAGAGCCCTTCCAACACGCTCAGGGCGCCGCCCACGTCGCCGACGTCGTCTTGCTGCTGGGCACCTCCGGCATCGTCTACCCCGCCGCCTCCCTTCCCGGTCTGGCGCGCTCCCACGGCGCAAAACTCATCGAGATCAACCCCAACGAGACCGAGCTGAGCGATATCTCGGATATGATTATTCGCGGGCCGACCGGCGAGGTACTGCCGAGGATTGAAAAGTTGTTGGGCTAACGCCTCAGCCCCATCGCATAAAACGCATAGGCCAATTCATTGGCCAATAGTTCCCAGAACAACTGCGCGCCGAAGCCGGTCCACCACAGCCAATTGGTCTCGCGCTCGACCTCGACGGTGATCACGCCCAGCGGGTCGCCGTTGAACGAGATCGGGTAAGCGAGCGTGGCGTAGGCCGACGAGCGGGCCGGCTTATAATAATCGCCCAGGCGCACCCAATCGCCCTCTTCGAGGCCTTCGGCGAGGATGCTTCGGGCGTCGACGACGGTTTCGGCCTGCTCGTTGACGTAGAGGAAGTTCTTAAAGGCCAGCTGCTCGCCCTCGCCGCGTCCGCCGGCGAGCACCAGCGGGCGGTTGATGCGAACAGCCAGGCCGGAGACCCCGGAGTCGGCGCGGTCATCGGGCTCGACGTCGACCGGCAGGCTGAGCTGCTCGAAGTGGGTCCAGCCGTGCGGGTGAGCGTAGCGCAGGTGGCGCCGCTCGCCGTGCTCCTCGGAGTCGTCGCGCAGGTAGGCGATCGCGAAGCTGGGCACGTCGACGTGCGGGACGATCAGGGAGGTGACCGTGCCGATGAGATTCTCGATGCGCGCCACGCGCGCCTGGGACGCCGCGATCGCCTCGGTCAGCGCAGCCCGCGTCTGCCGAAGGATCCACAATTTCCTGGCGTTGAGCGTATATAGCGGCGAGTAGCGAAGCATCGAGCTCAGGTTCTGGCTCAACTCGCTCAATAGGTCGCTGGTCGATTGGCTCATCTCTCGGCGGTCGCGAAAGACGAGCACCACAAAGCCCAGAAGTTCAGTCTCGGCCTCGGTGTGGGTCAAAAGCGGCACCATCACGTACATCGACTCGTCGCTGCGCTCCCCGCAGCGGTGAAAGCCGGAGTGGCTTCGCTCGTCGCCGTCGACCGCACACCACTTGTCGGCAGCGTCGTCGCTGCGCGCAAAGATCTGAAAGGGCTGCTCCGGGTCGCGCACCTGGCGCTCGATCGCCTCCCGGATAAATCCGGCGGACTGATCGGCCAGGCGGATGGACATGCCCACGAGCCGTCGGGGCTGCTCCTCTGTCTCGGCGTGGTAGAGTCGCTCGGCCAAGAACGAAAACCGCGCGTCCTCGGAGGCCTCCAGGGTCATCGCCTCGAGGCTGGTGGTCATCAACATCGAGGCGGAGTGATCACAGCCGGTCCACTCCGGCAGATGCTCCATGAGTTGGTACAGGCAAGTCTTGATGGGCAGCGACTTCTTCTCGTCGAAGAATAGCCGCATCGCGTTTCGGCGCGCCGCGCGGATCGCCTCGGTCGCCTGCGCGGTCAGCTGGGCGATGGCGTCGGGCGACATCACCTCGGACTCGCTGACCAGCGCGAAGCCCAGCAGCACGCGCGCCTCACCGCCAGTCGCCGGCTGATCGACCAGCGGCACCAGGTCGTAGACGACGGTGCTGCCGCCGTTGACCCGTTGCTCCACATGCAGTCGGCCGTCGCCCTGACGGTAGATGTGGCATAGATCCTCGAAGGTCCACGCCACCTCGACCGGCTCGCAACGTGCGATCGACGCCTCGAAGCTGGTCGACTCGGCCGCCGAGCACTCGAAGCCCACCGTGATCAGGATTCGGGCCCGCCGCTCGCGCTCGAGCCAGCTCGCCAAATAACGGTGAAAATGAAAGGAGAGTACCTCTTGGCCGCCCTCGGTCATCTCGGGCGCGCCGGTATAGCGAATGGCGTACGTCATGGTTACTACGAGGGTTCGAGAGAGCGGCGTTTTATACCAGTGCGACTTTTCGTATAGTGCGGACGAATCCAGCCGTGCTTGTCCAGTCATGCTTATCGAGTCATGGTTACACGCGCCAGAGCACGGCAATCTGCGATGACGCCGAAACCCGGTCCCGACTTCATGCTGACCTCGCCATCATGGTGCCGCATTCGAGCACTTTTTGCCACTCTGACCGTTGTGCTGGTCGCGGCTGCGTGTAACGACGACGAGGTCGAGATCACCGGCGTGACAGGCGGGAGTTCGCCGGCATTTGTCGACGTCGGCCACGCCGACGCCGATCCAGACTCGGTCGATCGCGTCTTCAAGGCCTATTGCTCGCCGGGCGAGCGGCGCTGCCTCTTCGAAAATAGCCCGATCTACCAAGAATGCGCTCCCGGAGGCGAGCGCTTCGATATCGGCGCTTGCTCGGCCGGCCAGATGTGCCGCGAGGGACGCTGCGTCGACTTCGCCTGTCGGCCGGGCCGCGATATCTGCATCGGCACCAAGACGCGGGCCACCTGCGCCGAAGACGGCCGCAGCCACCTCGACGAGCAGAGCTGCGACGGAGAAAGCGATATCTGCCGAAACGGCGAGTGCGTCGATGCCTGCGCGGCGGCCGCCCGCGAACGCTCGTATATCGGCTGCGAATACCTCGCCCGCGAGCTTCCCAACCTATACCGGGTCGGCGGGGAAACCGACGCCGACGCCCCCTTTGCGGTCGTGGTCGCCAATCCCAGCCCGCTGCTCGACACGACGGTCACCATCACCACCCCGGCGGGCGAGCCGGCTCCCTTGCTCGAGAGCGTCACGATCACGCCGCAGGCTCACCAAGAAAGCGACGCGACCACGGTCCGCTCCGAGGTCCTGACTGACGACGACGCGTTTCCCATCGAATCACCGGCCCGCGAAGTGACGCTTCCGCCGCGCGCCGCCGGGGTCTTCTTGCTGGATCCGGGAGCGCCCATCAAGATGCGCGCCTATCGCGTCGAGAGCACCCGGCCGATCATCGCCTACCAATTCAGCCCCTATTGCTGCAACGTGACCGCCTCGAACGACGCCAGCCTCTTGCTGCCGGTGGCCGTCCTCGACGAGCGCTACCGCGTGCTCAGCTACCCGACCATGCTCGGCATGGCGGCGAACGACCACTATCGGTCGACGATGACCATCGTCGCCCACGAGGACGACACCCGCGTCGACGTCGACAGCCCCGTACAGCTCCAGTCGAGTCGTGACTCGTTTCCGCGCGATGCCTTCCCCGGCGGTCCGTTGACTCTCGACGCCGGCGAGTCGATCTCACTGGGCGCGGCGACGACGAGGGACGAAAATGGCAGCCACAACCTCGACATCTCGGGGGCGGTCGTCAGCGCCGATAAAAAGATCGCCGTCTTCGCCGGCCACGAATGCACCTTCGTGCCCCAGGACGAGTGGGCCTGCGACCACCTGCAGGAACAGATGTTCCCGGCCTCCACGCTCGGCAAACGCTTCCTACTCACGCCGATGCGCCGGCGTGGCCAAGAGAGCGCGACCACCGAGGCCGTCTACTGGCGCCTGCTGGCCGACGAGTCCACAACGATCACCTTCTCGGAGGCACTCGACGACCTCGACGTCAAACCGCCGTCGAATGACTTCACCGACGACTGCGCCCAGATGGCCGACGGCGCGCGCCTCGATCTCGACGCCGGCCAGTATTGCGAATTCGGCACATTGGACGCCCTTGGACTACACAGCACCGGCGCGTTGATCGTCGGCGGCGTCCTCGCCGGGCATCACTCGACCGGGCGCGATCGCTACGGCAGCCACGCGGGCGACCCGTCGTTCTTCTTGCTGCCCGCCGTCGAGCAATTTCGCACCAGTTATAGCTTCGTCTCGCCGCCGACCTTCGAGAAAAACTACGTCGCCGTCGCCGCCCCGCGCGCAGCAGCGGTGGCGCTCGACGGCGTCTCTATCGAGCCCGAACAGCGTATCCAACTCGCGCAAACGACGCTCGAGGGCGCCCGATGGGATCTGTATATCGTGGCCGTCGAGGCCGGCTACCACACGATGGAGGCCAGCGAGCGCTTCGCCATCGTACCGCACGCCTATGACGACTACGTCAGCTACGCCTTTCCCGGCGGGCTCGACCTGACCAAAGGGGGGCCGTGATGAGAGACCATCACTTCATCAAGAGCACACTCTTCCAGATCATCGCCATCGTCTGGCTGCTCGCGCTGACGCCTGCGGCCTTCGCCGCCGACCCGGTGGTCGTCGTGCCCACCGGCGCGGCGACCCACGCGCCGATCTTCGACCTCGACACCTCGGCCGACCCGGCGCAGGTGCGCGAGCAGGGCCAGCGCCGGCTGGTCACCTCGTCGATCGAGTCGGTCGCCTTTCGGGACCTGAAGATCTTGCCCGACGGCTCTAACCTCCTGGCCGATGTGGGCGCTCGAGGCGTGGCCATCACCGACTCCGACGGCGCTCTCACCTACACGCTGGCCTCCGCGGGCGACCGACCGCGCATCACCAGCGCGTCGGTGCTCGCTTACGCCGCGCCCGGCGAGCCCACCCGGATTTTGCTGACCGACAGCAATCGCTCGCAGGTCATGGTCGTCGAGCCCGGCGCCGACACGCCCCACTGGACCACCAGCCTCTCGCTGCCCTCGGCGCGGGCCGAATTCGCTCAGGCCATCGCGCTGGGCGGAAACCGCGCGGCCGTGGCGGTCAACTGGCCGGTGCTGCAGATGTCCGGCATCGTCCTCTACGAAGTCCAGGCCGGCCAACCGCAGCGCGAGATTCGCCGCCTGGTCAGCTTCGACCACGGCCCGGCCGAGTCCGAGCTGGTCGTGGTGCCCGAGCTGGAGGGCATTCGCGATATCATGGGCCTGCCCAACGGCAATTTGCTGGTGACCACGCGCTATTCGCTCCTGGAGCTGGGCGCCGAGGGCAGCGTCATCTGGGAGGTCGACATCGGCGACTCCGACGCGCTGCGCGGCGAATTTGCCTCGGCGCGACTCGTCGAATCCGGGGACGTGGCCGTGGCGACCTTCGAGCCGGGCGTCTGGACCAACCCGCACACCAACCACCGCGTCCACTGGCTGTCGCGCTCGGACCTGGAAGGCGGCGCGCTCGAGCCCCTGGCGACCAGCCCCGCCCTGTCCTTCGCGCCGATGCGCGTCGAACCCGCAGACGGCCACGGCGGCTCGGGAACTTTCGGGTATCGGCCGGGCCTCGACGCCGGCGGCGGAGCCCTCGACAGCCTGGCGATGATCCGCGACCTCGAGCTCAACAACGACGCCTTTCGACTCGACCAGACGATCCGCGCAAGCGCCTCCATCGAAAATACCGGCGCCGACGAGCTCTGGTTGACCAGGCTCGCCATCGTGCTGGTGCCCGGCGCCTGCGGCACCGACGGCGGCCTGCCGATCACGCTCTTCGAGGCCAACGCCGTCGAACTCGGCCCCGGCGAGACCTACGAGATCTTCGGCCAGCGCCGCGTCGACGAGGCGTTCACCCTCGGGCGCTGGTGCGCGAGCCTCCGCGCCGAGACCGCCGCCGGCGAGTCGGCTCGATTGGGCCCCCCCGTCGAATTTGAAATCCTGAACCCGGCCGCGCCGAGCGAATCGATCATCGAGGTCGACGACCTCGACTTCTCCACCGCCGACTCGACTGACCCGGACCCGGACCCGGATTCCGACGCCGAGAGCGGACCCGGCGACGAGGGCTGCGGGTGTACCAGCATGCCGGCGGGGCCGCCGGCGGGTTTGCTGCTCTTTATGGCGGGCGGGTTGCTGCTGCGACGGCGATGGGGATAGAAATATTGTAAGCCCTCGCTGGTCCGTAACTCCCTCTATTTGGGGCGCTGTACTGCGCGCGAACTGCGATTTGGGGGCTGCGTATCGGAGATTATTAATGCCCGAGAAACTTTAACCTTCCCGGTCCGCCTTCCATTCCTTCTTCCAATCCTCGAAGCGCTCTTCGATGGCCCGGGCGAGCGCCAACTCCTCGGGCTTGGCTCGCTCGCGGAGCTCCTCGGTGTCGATCGCTCGCCATTGCTCCTCGCCGTCGCCCATATAGCGGCGCTCCCACTCGGCGGTGACCTTCAGCCCGATCGCGCCGGGGGCGGTGCGCACCACGCGGGTGGACATGCGCTTTCGGAGCTGGGGGCTGACCGGTGCGTACTCGGAGGTGACTATCATGAATTTTTGTGAGGCCACCTCCACCGGGATGTCACGGCTCTCGTAGGTCGACACCGCCGCCTGATATAGAATTTCCGGCGGGGTCATCTCGTCCATTCCATCGGGAGGCGGCGCCGTCGGCGCCGAGGCGCAGCCGCCCAACACCAGCGCGCTGAGTAGGATCACCAGCGCAGCCGCTACCGCCGGAGCGTCCTTTGCCAAGCCCAGAGCTCTGCCGTACAGTGAACGCCGTCTGTGACATTTCATCTTATCTTCCATGTCATTTGGGAGGAGTATTTCGTGAAGCCGCTCAACGCTATCTCAATCGTCCTTCTCGTCGCCGCCGCTTTGATGGTCGGCTGCTCGTCGTCTCCTGATAAAAAGAAGCAGGAGGACGTCGGAGTCGAGCAACAAGCCGAAGAGCCGCGCCTGTCTGCCCAGGAATTGTTCATTCAGGGGAACAACGCGCTGGACGCAAAAGATTTCGAAGAGGCCATCGATTTATACGACCAGGCCCTCCAGCGCGACGAAGCCCGCTGGGATATCCACATGAATAAAGCTATTGCCCACTCGGCCAAACAGCAATTCACCGAGGCGATCGAATCCATCGATCAGGCGCTGGCCAACGGCGGCGACGAACAGGCCCAAGTCTATTATAATCTGGGCAATATCTACCAGAACCGTGGCCTCTACGCCCAATCGGTCAAAGCCTACCGCACCGCCCTGGCGGTCAGCGATCGGCCGCATCGCGAGAGCCTGGTCAACCTGGCCGGCGCGCTGACCCTGATGCGCCAATACGACCAGGCCGCGGACGCCTACGAGCATCTGCGCTCCATCTCGCCCGACGACCCGCGCGTCTACGTCGGCCTCGGGTTGGTCGCTCAGAGTCAGAACAACAACAAAGAGGCGCTCGAATATTACGAGCAAGCCCACGCCATCGACCCCGAGCATCCGCAGGCTTGGTATAATAAGGCGACGCTGCTCGAGCGCATGAAACGCTATGAGGACGCCGTCGAGGCGTTCAATCGCTACCTTTCGGTGGACCCCGATGGGCCGTATACCGAACGGGCGACCAATCGAATGAACAGGCTTCGCGCAAAGCAATAAACCGCTTATTTTTCAGTTGCTTGACAACGTTCGACCGGGACGTATTTGTTTATCGTAGCCGTGGGCCCGCGAGCACTTCACCCGCTTTGGGCGCCACCACGGCTTGTCTTAGCAATACTCGATTCGCTGGCCTGAACGGGGGAGCTTCAGAGCGGCGAGTCACGACTCGGGAGGAACAGAATGGCAACCGGCCAGGTCAAGTGGTTCAACCGCGCGAAAGGATTCGGCTTCATCACCCAAGGCGGACACCAGGATATCTTCGTCCACTATAGCCAAATCCAGGAAGAGGACGAGGAGGACGCGCTCCACCAGGGGGACACCGTCGAGTTCGAGCTTTGCCGCGGCCCACGCGGACTCCACGCCACCAACGTTTCGCGCGTCAACGGCGTCGAGAACCGACGCCGCCACCACGAGAGCCGCTGACGCAGCGAACAGACACATCACAGACATAAAAAAGCCGGCCGAGGTTGCCTCGGCCGGCTTTTTTATCGCTTTCTTGGCTCAACTGTGGTGTCTCAGTTGGAAGAAGAGCTCCCGCTAAAATAACCTTGGCATTCCTGCTCGATTGCACGGCATTCATCCGGAAGTCCGTACAGCGGGCTATTCTCGAAATTGGCATTGAACTCGTCGATCTCATCGCGGGTCGTGCTCTCACATCTGGGCATGGAGTCCAAATACTCCTTCCTCCCGGAGACCTGAATCTCGAGACACTCCTCTAACTCAGCGACCGTTACACTGCAGCCCTCGGGCGCTTGCACACAGAACTGAGCGGTGTCCTCGTAGCGGTCACTGTCCATGCAGTCCTCGAACTGCTCCTGACACAGCTGCCGAACTCCCTCGTCGTCCTCGGGCCAATCGGCAAAAGCGCCAGTCGACGCGAGCTCGCAGCGCACTTCTTTCGAGAACGAGCTACCCCCGTAGTCGATCATCTCGTCGCAAATGGCCTGCTCTTCGTCGTTGCTCAACTCTCCAGTTTGTTTGTTTCCATCAATACCCGTGGAAAACCCGTCGTCAGTCTGACTATTATTCCCGTCGTCACCGATACAATTCAGCACGAATAGGCCGAAGACGGCGAGAAGTATCACCGCGCAAGTTTTTCGGATCGAGGTTGCCATTGTCACTCCCTATTGTTTCACTAATTACCAATTGGCTTGCCAATGTATCCGCAAAGCCAATGATATCTTCTACCTCTCAAACACATAACGATCTAAGCATTAAACGCCTATCGCGCACTATCAATCACGCAAAATCCGCATCGAGAAATCGCAACAGCGTCGATCGCCGTCGCACCTCGCTACAGGCTCAACGCTGTGCGCTCGGGTCACTCACCCATTTGTTCGTCAGCGCCACACTATTCTCCATCATTGCGTCGTCTCCGACCGCAGCCCATCACATTTTTCCTTTTCTTTTATCGTGCGCTGAGCATTCACACGATTAGAGACAGTCATTTGCCGAGTTCCTCTTGCATTTTTGCACAAAACTCGCTGTCAAATTGCTTGTCAGCAATATAAACACGAGGTTGATCTTCTGGAGCGTGTTCCGGAACTTCCGCAACCACGTTACAGTTAAGGAACCATTGACTTTCAAATGTTCCGCTGACTTCAAGCACCTCACCTTGGTCGGCCCCATTGACCTGGCCAAGCACAGCCTTGAAGGAGCCGTAAATCAACTTGTCGCTGACCTTCTCTATGGAGATATATCCATCTATCGACACATACCGTTTCCCATCAATATTGGCATGAAGTTGATCCTTGAATTGCCGTTCGACACCAATGTCTAGCGAATAATCACCTTCAAGAGGCAGAACTCTATTCGGGTAAAGATTCAAAACAAGACTGTCCTCACCGCTCTTACCATGAACGCTGATTGAATTCGGATACCTCTTTGAGGAATCCTCATAAATATAATACTGGCTACTTTCTCCGCTGAACCCTCCCCACTTATCAACACTTAGATAAGTAGTATCCTCAAACGGTCCATCGGGAGCAGACCCACCATAACCCTCGACTCCCGATTCTGTGGACCTATGTTGAACGCCGGTGTCTTCAGATTGTTCTAAACATGCTGCAGTTAGAATAAGCGCCAAAAAAAGCATCCCGACAGAAAGCTTCATAAATTTCATAACACATCCTGAGTTCACAAACTTAAACGAAACAAACCACGAACCTAAACCTTCTAACCCCGCCAAAACAAAGCAACTTCAAAGCCCATCCAATCCGGGTACATAGAACGAATCTGGAATATACAAATCATCGAGCCACGACGCACCGTTGAAATAATTATAAACAAACACGCGTGTAGCCAAGTACGTGGATTCGTTACCCCACTCACCGTCTCGATTAAATACCGAAAGACGATCACTTGGGTCCACGATCACTGCAAGAATATACGACCCAGCTGGAATTTCCTCCGGAATCGTACCACTCACGTTAAAAGTATGAAAACCAGGTTCCATAGCAACATACCCCCCTGCAACACTATGAGAATCGGGTCCATTCAGTTTATGTTGATCATAAAGCTGCCAGTCGGACAACTCTTCGACCAATACTACTCGATAACTTATATGTGATGGGCCGGTCTCATTCCGGTTTGCAATGGAAAACCTAGCAGTGATCGACTCTCCCGGAAAAGAGCTTATCGACCCATCACTCATCGTCAATATATGCGGAACCGTAACTGCTCCCCCGAAGTCGTCATCGGGATCAAAATTGGGGCGCTGTTCATATCCAAGGGCAGCCAGATCGCGAAACTCGTCTTCCGCACTATTATATAATGCGGCCACACCAGCCATATCATCCGGAAACACACCAAAATTATTAAGATGACGATCAGGACAATAGCCGGAATTAGCCCATGGATCTGCCATAATGGATTCATTCGACTCCTCATGGTGTAATCCTACAACATGTCCTAATTCGTGAATGACCGCGGAAATCGCTGGCGGTGGCTCAGTAGGACGAGCGTCACACTCTTGTTCGAAGCGATACGGCAGACCCCAATCTATATGGATATCGACCTCCGCCAGAGAATCACCGGACATCGTTGCAGGAACCGCCAATCCTCTCCCATCGATATCTGCGAACATGATTTCGCTAATTCCATTGCCAACGTACTCATCTGGATCTCTATCGCAGTCTCTTTCCTCAATGTCTCCGACCTGAAAAAAATCTTTGGAGGAGAGCGAGTTCCATTGCGCCATCCCAACCCAAACATGGTCAACGAATGCGCCACTAGCGTTCATCCATGTCGTACCTGGATCCGGGGTAGATTGAGAGTCACATGTGTACACCGTAAATGACTTCTCCACCCTAAGCGTTTTGCCCGTAAATTCGTAAGCCGTGGCTACAGCACTCGGCAATGCAAGTACGGCAACGATAAGAATCGCCAAACACCCTCTTTTACTTCTATTCATCATCGATATAACTCCAAAAACAAAACGCAAAGCACGTCACAGAAACAAAAACAGGTCGTAAACCACTTAAATCCATACAAAAATCCAGAACACTACCCAAGCGAGTTACCTTTGACATTGCCTGGTAATTCTGAATCCCCCTACATCAAAGTGAAGTAGGATGATTTTAAGGGGTTAACCGACGGCGTGTCAAGCAAGTCTGGTCACCATAATCCGGCACCTGCAGAGGGATGCTGCTTGCTGTCGCCGGTGTGGCGACCACAAAACCGCTGATTGGTGTTCACCGAGGCACCGAGGCTGCGCCGGCCGCTTAGCTAGCCGGGCGCACGTTTTTTCAGTCACAGTCACTTGCCCTGGATATACCGTGGCGGCGAGAAGAGGTGCCGCGCTCCCTACGTCCCAGCCGAGCGGCCTACGTCCCCTGGATTCTTGCCGATTTAGCTGAAGATAGCTTATGTCGGATAACGCGGAGGCTTTGCCGCACAAAAACGCCCCGAGCCGATGTGAGAATCAGCTCGGGGCGCAATGTTGCGGTTTCTTTTCGTCGCGCTCAGCCTACTCGTTGATCTCCACGCGAAGCAGCTCGCTGCCGACGTGGACGTAGTCGCCGTGGCGCAGCCGCTCGTCGTCGGCGACGCGGACGTAGGTGCCGTTCTTGGAGTCGAGGTCGTGCAGCACCGGCCCGCCTTCTTCCCAGCTGATGCGGGCGTGTTTGGGCGAGACGTGGCGGTCGTCCTCGAAGTTGACGTCGCAGCCGTGGCGGCCGATGAGGATGTCGTTGTTGACCGAGCAATACGCTCCGCCGGGCTTGGCGCCGTCGTAGAGGTGGACGACCCGAAACTTATAATCCTTCTGCGGGCTGACATACATCAGAGTATCCTCGTGCATGGGATACTCTTCTTTGAGGTCGAGCTTCTCGACCATCAGCAATTGCTCGCCGACTCGGACGGTGTCGCCGTGGGCGAGGCGCCGGGGCTCTCGGATGCGCAGGCAGGTGCCGTTTTGGCTGTCTTCATCGCGCAAAAACAGCTTGTTGTCGCGGTACAGGAACGTGGCGTGCCGCGGGTTCAGATAGTCGTCGTCGGGGAAGAGAATCGCACTGCGCCACGGGCGGGGAGGATGTCTTTTGCCAGCCAGCAGATGCCGATCATATCAAATTGAGGAACACATCTTGACTTCCCCCCAATGCCCAACTACTCTCCATTCAACAACAAATGACGCTATCGGGAGGGTGGGCACGTTGTGCCATTATGAGCCAAAACAGCCTTAAAAACCACAATCAACCGTACTAACAGAAATCCGGAACCAGCCAAGCGTCCTTTTTTGTTGGCGGATTTCCGAGCTCGCCAATTTTGAATAACCACCCGATTCGCTGCTCGTAGCCAGAAACCGTTACTCAGTTCTCCGAGAACTCGGGGGGGGCCATGCGAAAGCCTGTAGTCATCGCTATATTTCTTTGCGGCGCCTTGAGCTTGGTAGGCGTCTATCTGTTTGTCTTTAACGATGAGGATAGGTCGGGGGCGCAGAACCGACAAAGCACCGCATCAGAGACGTCCTCACCTCCTCATCGCGCCCCTACAACGCCTCGGGCGACCTCGAGTCCGAGACCGGGCAGTACCGCTTCAGATCCTCGACGAACGCCGTCGTCGCCTCGCTCTGCAGTTCCTTCTGCAGATGCCGAAACCAGCGTTGATGCCGAGAAGTTGTCTCAGTATGTCGGTCGGGATACGGCCAAAGCCCTTGCCGGGGGAGGTCCTTATAGGCCGAAGCACGCGCGCACCATTGCCCACTCTCTGAACCAAATGGAGAAACAAATAGACGAATTGCGTCGAGAAGGTGCGCCCCCGGAGAGGCTTCACGCTCTTTCCGAGCCGTATTTCGACCTGCAGAACCAGTATTACGCGGTGCTCGATGAGCTTGAGCCATACGAGCCCGATAAGAAATCAGCCAGGCGATTGGCCGAGTTCGAGGAGAAGCTCGAACGCGAGGGCCATCGCCTGGCTGAAGATGAGCGAGAAGAACTCAAGCGAAAGATGTTGCTCTCACCGAACAACAAAGACTCGGGTTCGACTCGCTGAGTGCCGTCTTCGGCCTAGCAGGGCCACAGACGGGTAATGTGTACCATACACAGTGGAGATGTCGTTTTGAAACGGAAAGTCCAGTATTTATTGTGCTCATTGCTTATTTCAGCATTTCTCCCATCGATGGCGATGGCGGCCTACCAAGGTGGCAGTAGCCCCTTTGCGTTGGGCCACCAGGACGGCGTCGAAGTGCCGCGGATGTACTCGGGCCGCTTTACCGTCACCGCAGACGACGTCGACAACACCACGTTTACCTTCGGGACCGCAAACACCTCGACCGATGGTGATCCTGTTATGTTGCTGCTCGATGACCGCACCGGTGAACCCATCGATATTGCCGACGATTATTTCTCCAACAAAGATCCGATGATTGGGGTCGATCTGGCACCGGGCGAAACCCGGCCTATTCGTGTCGTCGTGGCAAGTTATGACGAGGCGTACGCAGGCCAGACAGACGTTGTCATCCACAAGGTTGTCGAGGGACAGACCGCACAGGAGCATCGACGGGTCTCGGGGGTGCGCTTTGGATCTGCTCGCATCGATGCCTCCTGGCAGGAGGGTGATGTTGTGCGCGCTGTAGGCCATTATGAGTCGCAGACGCTGCGGACGGCCTGTGAGACGGAGTTAGGCGGCGAGTGGGACTTCGTCGAGCGCGACTGCGTTGCGGGTAGCGACGTCTTCGATCCCGCCACCACATGCGAGTTAGCGTATGCGAGTGAGGGCTTGAGGTTCAACGCGGTCTACCCTCACGGTTCACGCTGTGAGAAGACCTCATTGGCAAAGGATACCATGCTCATGGCGGCCGAAGGCTGGTCTAAGGAACCCGTAAGGATCTGTTTCGGAACGAATTGTTATTATGTTAAGCGAACTCAATCGGCCGATAACGGCGGCTTCGATGATGACAGTGGGGCAGCGTCCACCGCCAAGCTCGTGATGCCGTCTGACAGCAACGAGGAATACCCAGCCATCGTGGTGGGCCTCCATCCTTGGAACGACCGGTATGGAGCCGTGGGAGATTACAGCCTCGACGGGTTTTACTCGACGGTGGAGTCCGACGAGATTCGCGTATATCGCGACCGCGCATTAACTAGCAACAATGACCCGGACGACGATGGTTTGACGAGCGCACTCGAAAACGTCATTGGTCTCGATACTCAAAGTGCGGATACATCGAAAGATGGGATGATGGATGGTTTGGTCGTCTACGGTTCCGATGACCTTCCCCTGCCTAACCTAGGCGCGGTGGCCGACCAGCAAAACGTCCTCTTGGAGGTCGATCGTGTCAGTGGCTGGGAACTCACTCAAGACCGTGTGGAAGCTATGCGCGCCGCCGGGTATGCGCTCGATGAGGCAGGGATAAACCTCCTAGCTCTCACCGGAGAATATGCCACTTATGAGGTGACGACGTGTTGGTGGCAGTGTCTCACCACTTGTGAATGGGTCTGCTCTGAAAACGACGAACCTGTTCTCCCTGAGACTAACGCTACTCCGGTCATTCCCGACACCGAGGTCGACCCGCAGGAAAGCTGTGGGACCGGCTGTCTGTCGCAGGCCAGCGAGAGCTTCGACTTGAGCGAGTTTCCCTTCGCCCGACGGATGGGCTGGACAAACCTCGATCGAGGCTGTGGTGTCGCGCGGCTTGCGTCTACCGGCATTGGGCGCTTTGGAGCAACCCAATGTATCGGATCAACTTTCGCGCATGAGCTCGGTCACATGCTGGGTCTCCACCACGGTGGACGTGGGGATGGACGGGCAAACAAGCCAAACTATTGGTCGGTGATGAGTTACGGTGTCCAGTTACCGTTGCCTGAACACGGCTATACGCCGATGTGGACTAAAGAAACCGCCAACTTGAACGGCACGCGTACACGCCCGGCTCGTTTTTCGGACACCACCTTCACCAGCCTCGACGAAAACTCTCTCGACGAAGAGGCGGGGCTTACCGGTGGAAATTGTCTCAACGGGGACTGCTCCGACTACTCGGCGCCGTACACCTTCGAATCGATTCGGGACCCGTCGGACTACTACAACTGGACCGACATCACCGTCGGCTGGCTGGACTGGAACGACGATGGCTCCATGGGCAGCAATGTCGCGTGGAATATCGACCGCAATTGTTCGCAACTTTCAGGTCAAGAGTTGTGGGTGAATTTCAACCTGGGGTGTGCGACGGACTCGGATTGCATTGGTGACGCTGTATGCGTGAATGCCGGTACCTCCGATGATCCCAAGCTACGGTGTGCCGACGACTCTGAAGCTATATGTTGGGAAGAATTGCAGCCAAATGACGACCATTCCTATTTTGCCAACATGATGGACCAGAGTTACTGGTCGAGTTGCGGAAATCTCGACAAGCAACGCGCTGAGCTTGGGCTCGATCCGGCAACAACCTGCTTCGTTTCTCCTCCTTCGGTGGAAGAGGTTAGCTGCGACTAACCACTTGTTCTGACTGCTCCCGATACCTCGCGCGATGTGTCGCGGTGTCGGGGGCAATCTACTTCTTGGCAAGCTCGTGAATTGTCGGACCACCAGCGAAGGAATTGAAGATGGGTCATCCAGTGAAAATCGCGAGAACGGCTACGAATTATGTGATGGTGATGTTGGTTCTTCTGGGCACCTTGTCGCCTTCCGTAAGCTTCGCCGACCGTGATGCCGATAGCGTCGACGACACCGACGCCGAAAGCTTCGGTGAGCCCGACGACACCTGTCAGTACACCGGAGGTCTCGGGGGGCCCTTTCCAGGCGTTCCCCCTTGCAGCGAGGGGCGTACGACCGAGATGCCCACATGTGCCAACTGCACAAACTCCTGGTTCCCCGAGCGTGACGAAAAGATCGTGTGCGAGGACTCGTCGGATTGCGTAGAGCTGGTCGGAAAATACATGGCCTGCGGGGGTCCAATCACGCCCTTCGTCGTCGACGATGACGACAATATCTACTTCTGGGCCGGCCGCTGGAACCTCCATTCGCTCGATAGCCGGGGCAATCTTCGGTGGCGGTTTAACTTCTGCAATCCCCCCGAAGATAGCTTGTGTATGAGCGACCCTGACGAGTGCCGGCCAAGCGTGGCTCGGATGGTGCCGATGGTCATGGACTACCACGGCACGCTGTACTTCTTCATCGGCAACGTCTTCTACGCCATCAACTCCGACGGCGAATTACTCCTCAAGCATCGAGTCGAGATTCCGGGGACAGACCCCGTGCCGAGGAGCTACCTGAAGATTGCTGGCGGACCTCAGGATACTGGTGCGAATCTGTGGGCGAACGGGACCGGTGCGCCGGTACTCCACGAGGATGGTCATTTGACGGTCGCATTCCACACCGTCGTCCCGGAAGTCACCGACGAGGTCATGCCCGCCGGAGTCCTCGAGATTTCGCGCACTGGCGAGGTTCTGAACACAGGTGACTTCATGTGGGAG
The DNA here is from genome assembly GCA_964386725.1 of uncultured Bradymonadales bacterium. Classification (GTDB taxonomy): domain Bacteria; phylum Myxococcota_A; class Bradymonadia; order Bradymonadales; family Bradymonadaceae; genus CAYLTX01. The sequence continues at coordinate 18,247 of CAYLTX010000117.1, forward strand.
AGCGAGACACCTGAATTTCTGTCGATGCAGCGTCTCACGGCAACCTCGGATGGACAGCTCGGCCTGGCCGGAAGAGTCGGATACGGACTCGGCAAAGCGACGTTTTTTGCGCTGAGCGATCTCGAGCCGGTGTGGCGCACCGAGCTGCCGAAGGACTTTGGAATGGAGTCGATATGGGATTACGACGAGATTCGTCCTGATCTCGCCGTGGGGCCCGAAGACCGCATCTACGGGGGAAGTCGATTCGGTGCGATCTACGGTTTTGATGTAGGGGAGCAGGTCAAAAAGCGTCTGTTCAACTTTCACAGCGAAGAGGGCTTCTCCTGGCAAAACCGTCCTATCATCAGCGCTGACGGCACCATGTATGTCTCCTACCGTCACCAGCCCCTGGGCCCAAGCTTACTCTGGGCGCTCGATACAACGGAGCTGTGGAACAACCCCGTGCCGGAGAGGTCTGAGCCCGGCCTTCCCGCCGATCCCGACGACTACCCAGGCGTCCTGTGGCGAAGGATTTACAGCGGCGCCGGCGGTTGGTCGACGCCGGTGCTCGCCAGGAACGGACGGCTGTACGATGCGATGGGCGGCATCGGGGCGCTCGACCCCGAGACCGGGAAAGAGATCTGGCGATTCGGCGAACGCACGATGGCCAGCGCCCCGACGATCTTGTCGGACGGAACGATCGTGGTCGGCCAGGGCATCACCGGGCGGGTGTTCTTTCTGAAGGAAGATACGCCCAACGGCAGCATGGCCGACGAAGGCTGGCCGACCGCGATGCACGACCGATACCTGTCGAATAACGCGGCCCATCCGTTTCGCTGGGACCGAAGCGGCGAGCCGCCTTATCCGTCAGTCGACGAGCTCCTGGAAGACGTCCCGCCGTGCTGGAACGAGGCCGACTGGGACACCGAGCAATGCGGACCTCTTCCCGATCCGAGCGACCGACATCAAGATGCCGGCGCGCCCGAGGCGGGCGACACAAATCCCTCGGCGGATGCCGACGAAGATGTGGACGGGGATCGCGAAGGGTCAGACGCCGACGGCGATGGGGAGTCTCACGGCGCTGACGCCGCACGACCGAGCGATGCCAGCCAGGAGCCGGCATCGAACTCACAATCCAGAAACACCGGCAGTTGTGCCGGCTGTTCGACGTGTGCCTCGGCCACTGGCTATGACAGCCCGGGCGTGCTCCTGGCGCTGTCAATCGGTATCATCTTGATCGGGCGCGTGCGCAGACGGCACGAGTAAGCTTGGCTCAGCGGCGAGAAGAGGCGCCGCGCTCCCTACGTCCCAGCCGAGCTGCCTACGTCCCCTGGATTCTTGCCGATTTAGCTGAAGATAGCTTATGTCGGATATCGCGGAGGCTTTGCCGCACAAAAACGCCCCGAGCTGATCTCATAAATCAGCTCGGGGCGCACTTTTGCGGTCTCTGTGGTCGAGATCAGCCTACTCGTTGATCTCCACGCGAAGCAGCTCGCTGCCCACATGGACGTAATCGCCGTGGCGCAGCCGCTCGTCGTCGGCGACGCGGACGTAGGTGCCGTTTTTGGAGTCCAGGTCGTGCAGCACCGGCCCGCCCTCTTCCCAGCTGATGCGGGCGTGTTTGGGCGAGACGTGGCGGTCGTCCTCGAAGTTGACGTCGCAGCCGTGGCGGCCGATGAGGATGTCGTTGTTGACCGAGCAATACGCTCCGCCGGGCTTGGCGCCGTCGTAGAGGTGGACGACCCGAAACTTATAATCCTTCTGCGGGCTGACATACATCAGAGTATCCTCGTGCATGGGATACTCTTCTTTGAGGTCGAGCTTCTCGACCATCAGCAGTTGCTCGCCGACACGAAACGTATCGCCGTGGGCGAGGCGCCGGGGCTCTCGGATGCGAAGGAAGGTGCCGTTTTGGCTGTCTTCGTCGCGCAAAAAGAGCTTGTTGTCGCGGTACAGGAACGTGGCGTGGCGCGGGTTCAGATAGTCGTCGTCGGGGAAGAGAATCGCGCCATTGCCGCGGCCGGCGACATGCTCGGTGGCGTTGAGGTGGTAGCTCAATCCCTCGAGGCCTTCGCCCTTGATGAGGATGAGCTTGGCGCGACCGGGCGCCATCATCGCCCCGAAATACAGCGTATCGTCGGAGTCGGCCTGTTTGTCCTCGTGATATTGGGCGCCACATCGGCCACAGAAGTGATGCCCCTCGGGCACGACCGCCTGACAATTCTCACAAATTCTCGAACTCGACATGCTGACTCCTCGAAGGTTTTGTTCTACCGAGCACAAGTTAGGCCCAAACCGCGTGAGCGGTCAAGTTGAGCCAGAGTTTTGATGTCTGAGCGATAGATCATCCGAGTGCGCAAGATGCCCTCCCCGCTTTTGAGTATAAAGTGGCACGGTCAACCCGCAGAAACGAGCGCGCCCCAACCTTCGATCGGGCGCAAACGCAAGGTTGGGGCGCGCAGCCTCCGTGCTCGCCGCGAAGGCTCCGCCCTTCGCCGTAGCGTGTTGG
>CAYLTX010000118.1:0-3163 GCA_964386725.1 uncultured Bradymonadales bacterium
CCGCGACGACCCATCATGAATTATTCCCGTGACTTATCCCCAATCCTCATCCCCAGGGGGGAGGGATGTCTCAGCTCTATCGCGAGGCGATGGTTGTTGTGGAGTAGCGCGCGAAGGCGCGCTGGATTTTGGGGAGGTGGGTGTTGGCCAGCGAGCGTGCTCGCGCTTGGGAGCCGCGGCCGTAGTGGGGGCGCATGGCGTCGACGAGGTGCAGCTCGATGTCGGCGAGGGTGGCGTCGCCGTTGCGGCCGAGGCGGGCGTAGACGTCGGCGGCGACGGCCGGGCCGGAGTTATAGCCGATATACATCAGGTAGATATTGCCGTCGAAGCGTCGGTGGAGGCGGTCGATATATGCGGCGCCGGCGCGAATCGAGCGCTGCGGGTCGAAGCGGGCGTCGGTCAGGTCGCAGGGGAATCGGTCGTCGACCTGGTCGGGCGAGGCGACGCCGGTCTCGAGCCCGCGGCTGATCGCGCGGTTGATCTGGCATTTTCCGTCGCATTGGCAGGTGTGGACGCGGCCGGTGCCGAAGATCTTGCGATAGGGTCGGCTTCGGGCGGTGCCGGCGCAAAATTGCATCAGACCGCTGCAGCCGGTCGCGCTGACCGCGAATTGGCGGCCGGCCGACTCCACCCACATAAATGCCTTAATCTGGGCGAAGCGTCGGCGGTCGCCCCCGGCGGCGCGCTCGATCTGGTCGTCCCACCGATCCATGAGCGGCTGGGTGCCCGAGGGGCTCGGCGCCGAAGGTACCGGCGAGTGCGTCGTATCGGGCGGCGTATCGGGGGGCAGGTGCGCTTCGGCTTCGACCTCGGCCTCGGTGACACCGCCTTCGGCCTCGACGGGGTCCGTATAGAGCTTGCCGTAGAGGCCGACCACCGAATCGGCGACAAAATGGCTGGCGGTGCCGTCGACGAGATTGGCCGCGCGCTCGACCCAGGCGCTCGAACTCGTGTAGCCGGGGACCAGCGTCGGTTGCAGGACGAACGGGACGAGCAGAAGGGTCACCACCAGGCTAAAGCATGCCTGGAGCACGAGCTGCACGCGCGGGTTGTCTCGGGTCAGGTGGTCGAAGACGGCGACCGCCGCGTCGAAGCATCGCTCGGCGGCCCTCACGGCGCGGGCGAGCGGGTGGCGAAGCAAGTAGATGATGCCGGCGTGCAGCGCTCCGAAGCCCAGGAGCCGAATCCACAGGGTCGTCGTCGCGCCGACGGCGCCCTCGAGCCGGCGCCACAGCACCTCGATGCCGTCGAAGCCCGCGGCGCCGGCGAGGGCTTCCAGGCCCAGGTGCATGCCGAAGGCCGCCGCGGCCAAGAACAGGACCCAGCCGAGGAAGTAGGTCGCCAGAATGTCGTAGAGACCCTTGAAGGTGCGGGCTATGATTCGAAGTATCCGCATGGGTGGCGTCTGCTCTTGGATGTGGGTGACACAACCATACCAACGGAGCAGGGCGCAAAACGATCTAAAAGATCTGAGCCAAGAAATGGAACGAGGCCGCCGAAAATGAATTCGGCGGCCTCGCCGCTAACACCCCGACTCTATTGCTCGCCGGGGTACCCCCAGGCGCTAGCGTGTCCACTGGTTGGCCGCGTGCCGTGGCAATTCCCCCCAGACCTGCCGAGGCTGCGGCGCAAAACGGTAGACGCTCAAAAAACTTTCGCCTCTTCCGTGTGTTGGGAAGAGGGCGATGGCGTCTTCTTCTATGTCATCTCTATGTCCTCGTCGCTTAGTTGGAACGTAGTCAGTACCCGCAGCTCGTCAATGATAATTGCCCGGAATTTATGCAAAAACCGCAAAAAAGCCGCCGACGGTCACCCGTCGGCGGCTTGGCGCTCAGGCACAGCCTTGCGGCGGCTGTTTATCGCCTGATCATAGCGTGCATTGCCCGCCACAATTCTCGTCGACTTGGCCATCGCAGTCGTTGTCGAAGCCGTCGCAGACCTCGTCTTTGGGAATGCACCCGGGCGTGCAGCCCTCGTCGATTTGGCCGTCGCAGTCGTTGTCGAAGCCGTCGCAGACCTCCTCGGCCTGCGAGCAGCTGGCCTGGTCGCAGTCGTGGCCGTTACAGTCGTCGGTGCCGTTGTCGTAGCAACTGTAGTCGACCGTGCACTCCATGCCGGTCAGGATATGTTTGCCGGCGCAGCAGCCCCAGCAATCGCAGCCCGGGTACGGGTCGCACGACAGGTCGTTGCCGTCGCCGGAGTCGCCGTCGAAGAGGCACTCGCTGGCGCAGTCGGGGTTGGTGTCCAGGCAGGCGTTGTCGCCGGCGATACAGGTCGGATGAGGGCCGGCCTCATCGGCGCTCTCGGAGGTGTCACACGGGCTGACACAGCCGGGGTCATTCATATCGAAGAGCCCGTCGCCGTCGTTGTCGATGCCGTCGGAGCATTCGGTGCCGCACTCACCTGGGCCGACGTCGACAAAGCCGTCGCCGTCGTTGTCGACGCCGTCGCAGCAGGTCGACGTACCCGCCCAGGAGTGGCATCGGTACTCGTCCCACAGGTCCAGGCGGCGATCTTCGTGCTCTTCACATAGCGGCAGATCTTCACAGGCATCGCCCAGGCCGTCGCCGTCGGTGTCGGTTTGGTCGGCATTCGCCACGCTCGGGCAGTTGTCGCAGGCGTCGCCGATGCCGTCGCCGTCCCAGTCATCTCCGTTGTCGGGCACCGTCGGGCAGCTATCGCAGGCGTCGCCGAAGCTGTCGCCGTCGGTATTGGTCTGGTCGGAGTTCTCGACCAGCGGACAGTTGTCCTGGTCGTCGTCGACGCCGTCACCGTCGCTGTCCGGATCGCAGGCATCGCCCACGCCATCTCCGTCGGTGTCGGTCTGGTTGGGGTTGGCAACGTCCGGGCAATTATCCTCGTCGTTGTCGACGCCGTCACCGTCGATGTCCGAGTCACACGCATCGCCCACGCCGTCGCCGTCGAGATCATCCTGGTCGGGGTTGGCCGTGGTGGGGCAATTATCCTCGTCGTTGTCGACGCCGTCACCGTCGATATCGTCGTCGCACGCATCGCCGATGCCGTCACCGTCCTGGTCGGATTGACCCGGATTGGGCGTATCCGGGCAGTTGTCCTCATCGTCGCCTACACCGTCCTGGTCGGGGTCGGTCATCGAGTCACAGGCGTCACCGGCGCCGTCGTCGTCGCGGTCGGCCTGGTCGGG
>CAYLTX010000118.1:3173-20445 GCA_964386725.1 uncultured Bradymonadales bacterium
GATTGGATACATAGACACAATTGTCGTTGTCGTTGTCGATGCCGTCGCCGTCGATATCGTCGTCGCAGGCGTCGCCGGTGCCGTCACCGTCGGTGTCGGTCTGGTCGGGGTTGGGCACGAGCGGGCAGTTATCGTCGTCGTCGGCCACGCCGTCACCGTCATTGTCAGGATCGCAGACGTCGCCTGCGCCGTCACCGTCGGTATCGGTCTGATCGGGGTTGGGCTCGCGCAGGCAATTGTCGTCGTCATTGGCGACGCCGTCGCCGTCGACATCGTCGTCGCAGACATCACCGACGCCGTCCCCGTCGAGGTCCTCTTGTCCGGGGTTGTAGACGCTCGGGCAGTTGTCTTGGCTATCGCGCACGCCGTCACCGTCACTATCGGGCGGCGTCTGGAAGGTATGATCGACCAGGTCTTCGGTTTCGTCGGCAAAAATACGCGGCGAGGAAGCGTCGTCCTCGCCGTCGACCCCAGCATCCTCCTCCTCCTGGATGGTCGGGGCGTCGGGGCCGAAGCTGCCGCGGCCGTCGTTATTGTCTTGGCCGCCGGTGTCGTCGCCGCAGCCTAAAGCGACCATCGTCGTCGCGAGCATACAAGCTAGTAGATACTTCCACATGCCGTTCAATCGCATCATTGGTTCTCCCCCAAAATTATGGATTCATATAACCACTAGAAAGCTGCGGGCAGCTCTCCCCAGAGCTGCCCGCAGCGGTACCAATTACAGCGTACACTGCCCGCCACAGTCTTCATCGACTTGGCCGTCACAGTCGTTGTCGAAGCCGTCGCACACCTCGTCCTGCGGGATGCATCCGGGTGTGCAGCCTTCGTCGACTTGGCCGTCGCAATCGTTGTCGATGCCGTCGCAGGTCTCCTCGGCCTGCGAGCAGATCGTCTGGCTGCAGTCGTGGCCATTGCAGTCGTCGGTGCCGTTGTCATAGCAGCCGTAGTCGACGGTGCAGTCCTCGTTGGTCAACATGTGCTTGCCGTCGCAGCAGCCCCAGCAATCGCAGCCCGGATGCGGGTCGCACTCGAGGTCGTTGCCGTCGCCCGAATCCCCGTCGAAGAGGCACTCGCTGGCGCAATCGGGGTTGGTGTCGGCGCAGGCGTTGTCGCCGGCGATGCAGGTCGGATGGCTGCCGGTGATGTCGGCGCTCTCGGAGGTGTCGCATGGGCTGGCGCAGCCCGGGTCGTTCATGTCGTAGAGGCCGTCACCATCGTTGTCGATGCCGTCGGAGCACTCTGTGCCGCACTCGCCGGGGCCGATGTCGACGAAGCCGTCACCATCGTTGTCGATGCCGTCGCAGCACGTCGAGGTGCCCGCCCATTCATGACAGCGGTAGTCATCCCATAGGCTGTCTCGCTCATCGACGTGCTCCTGGCATAGCGGCAGATCCTCACAGGCGTCACCGGTGCCGTCGCCGTCGGAGTCGGTCTGCTCGGGGTTGGCCACGCTCGGGCAGTTGTCACAGGCGTCGCCGATGCCGTCTCCGTCCCAATCGTTCTGGTTCTCCGGGATGGCCGGGCACAGGTCACAGGCATCACCCGCGCCGTCGCCGTCGGTGTCGGTCTGGTCGGGGTTTTCGACCAGCGGGCAGTTGTCCTCATCGTCGTCGATGCCGTCGCCGTCGTCGTCCGGATCGCAGGCGTCGCCGATGCCGTCACCGTCGGTGTCATCCTGATCGGGGTTGGCGACAAGCGGACAGTTGTCCTCATCGTCGGCCACGCCGTCACCGTCGTCATCGTCGTCGCAGGCGTCGCCCACGCCGTCACCGTCGGTGTCGGTCTGGTCGGGATTGTCGACCGTCGGGCAATTGTCGTCGCCGTCGTCGATGCCGTCGCCGTCATCATCCGGATCGCAGGCATCGCCCACGCCGTCGCCGTCAGTGTCGGTCTGGTCGGGATTGTCGACAAGCGGACAGTTGTCCTCATCGTCGGCCACGCCGTCACCGTCGTCATCGTCGTCGCAGGCGTCGCCCACGCCGTCACCGTCGGTGTCGGTCTGGTCGGGATTGTCGACCGTCGGGCAATTGTCGTCGCCGTCGTCGACGCCGTCACCGTCGTCATCATCGTCGCAGGCGTCGCCCACCCCGTCGCCATCGGTGTCGGTCTGGTCGGGATTGTCGACTGTCGGGCAATTGTCGTCGTCGTCGTCGATGCCGTCGCCGTCATCGTCCGGGTCACAGGCGTCGCCCATGCCGTCGCCATCGGTGTCGGTCTGGTCGGGGTTGTGCACCCCCGGGCAGTTGTCGGTGCTATCATCGACCCCGTCACCATCGGCGTCGTCGTCACAGGCGTCGCCAATGCCGTCGCCATCGGTGTCGGTCTGGTCGGGGTTGGGCGTATCGGGGCAGTTATCGTCGTCGTTGGCGATCCCGTCCTGGTCGTTGTCGACCAGTGGATCACAGGCATCGCCGATGCCGTCGCCGTCCTCGTCGGTCTGATTGGGGTTGGGCACATAGACGCAGTTGTCCTGGTCGTTGTCGACGCCGTCACCGTCGATATCGTCGTCGCAGGCGTCGCCCACGCCGTCACCGTCGGTGTCGGTCTGGTCGGGGTTGTCGACCGTCGGGCAATTGTCGGAGCCATCTTCGACGCCGTCGCCATCATCATCGTCGTCGCAGGCGTCGCCGATGCCGTCGCCGTCGGTGTCGGTCTGGTCGGGGTTTTCGACCGTCGGGCAATTGTCCTCGCCGTCGTCGATGCCGTCGCCGTCATCGTCGTCGTCGCAGGCATCGCCCACGCCGTCGCCGTCGGTGTCGGTCTGGTCGGGGTTGGACACGAGCGGGCAATTGTCTCGGCTGTCGGTGACCCCGTCGCCGTCGTCGTCCGGATCACAGGCATCGCCGATGCCGTCGCCGTCGGTGTCGGTCTGGTCGGGGTTTTCGACCGTCGGGCAATTGTCCTCGCCGTCGTCGATGCCGTCGCCGTCGTTGTCGTCGTCGCAGGCATCGCCCACGCCGTCACCGTCGGTGTCGGTCTGGCCGGGGTTGGGGTCCAGCGGGCAGTTATCGTCGGCATCGTCGACCCCGTCGCCGTCGGTGTCGTCGTCGCATCGATCCCCGACCCCGTCCCCATCGAGGTCATCTTGGTCCGGGTTGTAGACGTCCGGGCAATTGTCCTCGTTGTCGGGCACCCCGTCGCCGTCGCGATCTCCGGGCTCGGCTATCGTGTGCTCGGGCAGATCGTGAGATTCCTCGGCGAAGATCGTCGGCGATTCCTCATCGTCTGCGTCGGGACCGGCATCTTCCTCAGCGATCGTCGGAGCGTCGGGGCCGTACCCGCTACGATTGTTGTCATCGCTTCCGTTGCCGGCGTCGTCACCACAGCCGGTTACCCCGATGGACATCGCCAAAACAACGATCAAGAACACCTTCCATACATCGCAAAAATACCTCATCGGTTCTCCCCCTATTTAATTTTCAGTTCACAGAGTGTTTCTGGCTCGACAATCGCTGTCTCGCCAGCACCACCGCATAGATGCTGGCACGCCTGGTCGGGCATACTTTTGTTCCCCGTCCCGTACAGGCGGTCGAGTGGCGCACACATACGTGCAGAACACCTCCCCGACTTCAGCTTCACAGCCCCGAATTGTCTTTGGTTCGTCTTATTGCAAAAGCTAACCAGAGTGGGCGGTGCGTCAACGCCCAAAAAGACTTATTTGGGCATAGGGGAGGAGGGGGGCGCTATACGCTTCGAAGGGGAGTTGCTGCGGCGTACGCGGATGGTGGCCTCCTCGCCTGCCTCGAGCATTGGCAATCGGGGGAGGCCGTCGATGCGGCTGGGGAGTTCGACGCCGGCAATTTGGGCCTTCGAGCCCGGCCGCACGTTGAATTCGGTCGAAAGGATCGGCGCTTCGCCACGCAAACGCACGTGGACCGTGCGCGTCTGGTCAGCCGCAAGTTCCGGCAGCTCCCAACGAGCGTAAACGGCCGCCGACAGCGCGCCTTTTTGCTCGCGACGAAATTTGATCTCGGGCGGTTTTGCCATCGGCGCTTCGCCCTCGACTTCGAATTCCAGCCCGTGCATCGCCCGCCGGATCCACTCGCGGCCGGCCAGCTGGGCCTCGGCGTCGACCAGAGCGCCGTCGCCGTCGAGGTCGTAGCGCCGAAGCAGAAGATCGACGGTCGGGCCCGGCGGCTCGAGATAGACGATCATCACCTCGACGCTGTCGTGGGAGACCTGCACGAGCAGCGTTCGCTCCCGCGGAAGCTCGTGAGCTTGGGCGGGAGCGCTGCTCACCATGACATACGCCAGGCAGGCCAGGGCGGCCAGCCAGCACAGCTTCGGGGCGGTGCGCCCCGCTTTGTTAATGTATCGCTCTAGCAAATTCCAAGTGATCGCTTCAAAGGATCTTCACGAGAGAAACTCAATGGCTGTGGCCCCAATTCTCGAAGAGAATCCGAAGGTCGTTCTGCTCGCCGGCGGCGCGCTCGAGCCCCTCCGGATGGTGCGGTTTGACCTCCAGAGGCATCTGCACCGCGTCGAGCCGGCGCGGCGTGCGCGGCCCGAGCGACGCGGCGTTCATCAGCGCGTTGGTCCCGGCACCCGAGGTGCAACTCGCCGGCGGCGGGTTCGGCGCTGTAAATTCGCCGTCGGTGTCGTCGCCCTGATCGTAGACCACGAAGATCGGGTTGGTGAAGGCAAACGGCGTCAACGGAAAGACCTCGGTCGGCGAGAGACCCTCGACGGCGCCCCCGAATCCGAACGACCCGGCGATGCTTCCGATGGCCGCGTCGAAGGAAACCTGCGGAATCTCCTGAGGCGTGTAGACCGGGAAGAGGTTGTTGTCGCCCTCGACCTCGAGCACAAACCAGGTGTCCTTGTCGATGTCGACGCTGACCGTGGTCTCGAATGTGCCGTCGTCGTCGAGTTCGAACTCGAAGACCGTCGGCGTCTCGTCGTCGTCGACCTCGAGCGGCTCGCCATTGGCCACGATACGAAAGCGATCGGCGCCGACCCACTGGGCAGCTCGTACGCTGACCTCGATGTCGACCTGCGGGTCGCTCACCGAGACCTCGTCACCGATGGTGCCCTCGGCGATTCGCATGGTCGCGAACGGGCCGTTGGTCACGATATTGCGCTGCTCTTTCATCGCGCGTACGAGCTGCGCGTCGGTCATCCGTGACGGATCGTCGTGGCCGGCCCAGAAGTAGTTTCTGGGGCTGCCCGGCTGGCGGAACTCGGGTTTGCCGGAGGCGTGACTGTCGGAGTTACCGGTGGCGGTATATTTGCGATAGACCGGCTCTGAGGCCTCGGTGTCGTCGCCGCGCATAAACTCGCGCGGGTAATTGAGCGTGTTGTACCAATCGTCGAGCACGCCGGGGAAGGCGACCTCGTTGCCGTCACACATGATCGAGCCCTCCGGGTAGCGCTCGGCGAGTTCAGCTTCGCCGAACGGGCACGGATCCTCGTCCTCATACTCATCGGCACATACTTCCTCGATGACCGCGTCGGCGACCTCTTCGGGCCACTCGTCTTCCGCATAGGGAATCCGATAGTGGCGAAGCTGCTCGAGGTGCTTGCCGTTGAAGACCTCGATGGCGTCGAAGTCCCAGCTAAACGTCGTCTCGTACTTCTTGTCGCCGCGACAGTCGACCCCTTCTTCTTCGCAGTTGCGCATGTAGGCGGGGCCGGTGGAGGTCGACACCGTCTCGACCAATTTATTGCCGCCGGAGCTCTGGAACGGGATGGACACCGACGTGTCGAAGGCGTCGACGTTATATTGGCCGAAGTAGCCCAAGATGGAGTCGCGCGGGTGGTTGATCTGGACGATCGTGTCGCTCTCGGAGGTGTCGCTACTCGAGCGGAGCTCGTCGAAGATCTTCTGGGGCGGCAGGTTCTGCCAGGGCACCGACCCACCGTTGATGCTCCCCACCTCGTAGTCGACCGGGAAGGCGTTGAAGTGGCCGAATTCGAAGGTCGTCAACTCCACGCCGACCACCGACTTGAGCCAGGGATGCAGCGAGTTGCGCATAATATAGGGCATATAGTCGGAGACGTGGTTGTGGTCGCTGGATGCGACCACCTCGACGCCTTCGGCGGCGATGCTGATCACGCGCTCGTTGAAGTCCAGGCCGCTGTCGATGGACCCTCGCGCGTGCATATGAAAATCACCGCTGAGATAGCCCTGCGGGTTGATCTCGCGCTCCAAACTCACCTGGAAACGACGGACTTTGCCGGGCTCGAGCTCGACCTGCTCGCGCTTTTCGAGCGCGTATTCGGTGCCGCGGCTGAAATAGACGTCGTAGACGCCGGGGCGGGCATCGAGACGCGCCACGCCGTCGGCCGACGCGTATCCGATCGCCTCCAGATAGCGCCGCGTGGACGGATCGCCGTCCTCGTCGGGGATCATATCGGTAGTGCGCCACGGTTCGCCGGCACGCAAATCGTACAGGTAATCGCGTTTGACCTCGTCGCCCCGGAAGTCGTGGGTGCCCACGAGCATGATTTTGGCCGGAAGCGGATTGCCGTCGTCGTCGACGATATGCGCCTCGACCCGGGCCGAGCTCATCGCCTTGGGCCGAAGGTACAGCTCGCTGTCGTCGACCTCGAAGCCCACCGGCGCGCTCAACGGCCGGCCGTCATCGCGTGTGCGATAACAATAGGAGCCTGCCGGCAGCGTGAACTCAAATTGCCCTTCTTCGTTGGTATATGCCTGGCTGTAGATGCTCGGGGCGTCGTCGCCCTCGGCCGAGCAGCCCTGCGGGCCGGCCTGGTAGATGAGCAGCGAGACATTCTCGCCGACCGGCTCCCCGCTGAGCTCGTCGAAGATGCGCCCGCTGACCTCCTGGGTCTCGATACCTCGGATGCGGCTGGCCTCGTCGAGAATGCTGGCGACGTCGCCTTCGCCCACGATGACGTAATTGGTGAACGTAAAGGTGTGGTCGTCGGTCTCCGGGTCCCCGTCGTCGGGCGGCAGGGTTGCAGGCATATCGTGGGTGAGCACGCCGCTAAAGCCCGAGGCGTAAAAGAGCATCAGCATATCGCCGTTTTCAGTCCCCGGGCCGTAAAACTCGTCCTTGTTGTTGATGAAGCTGCGCTCCTCGGACTGTCCGGCAATGAACCCGTAATTGGTGCCCTGGGTATTCGAGGAGGCCACGAAGTCGGTGACCTTGCCGGGGAAGGCCGGAAGTTCGATCTCGTCCGAATAACTCTCCTCGAGCCCCCACCGCAGGTCGTAGCCGATGTCGGGCAGGAAGGGACTGTTGAGCTTTCCGAAGCCCAGCACCGAGCCGAGCGGCACACTGAAGTCGTCGAGGGGCAGCCCGACGAAGCTCTCCAGGATTCCGGCGATCTCGCCGTCGGGAAATTGCAGCTCGCGTCCACTCACGTTGATCAGAGAACTCTCGACGCGCACGTGACGTGCGCCCGGCTCGAGAATATAGCGCACCGTAAAGCGAACCAGCGGCTCGCCGTCGGAGTTGGCCGGCTCGCCGCCGATCACCTTGCCAATATCGGCGTCGTAGCTGTTGACCATCGCCTGGTTGATGAAGCGAAGCATGGTCACGAACTCGCCGCCGCGGCCGCGCACCTCGACGATCGCCGCCTCGCCGTCGGAGCCATCGTTGAGCACGACGACCTCTTCAGGGTCGACCATCTCCAGGAAGAACGCCGGGAAGAACTCCCCGAAGGTGTCCTCGCCGTTGCCGCCGAATTGGTCGCCCTGGGAGTTTTGGTGGATGCGGTCGAGATCGATGAGCGAGCCACCGAATAGCCCGCTTCCGCTGGCAAAGCCGACATCCTCGACGACCACGCGGATCTTGTCGTTCTCGATCAAAAAGTCGCCCACCTCACCGAGTGCGGTGGGGCCGCCGATGAGTTCGTGGCGGCTGGTGATCTGCTTGGCGCGCGATCGGGCGTCCGGCTCGCCATCGGGCAGACAGGCCGGGTAGAGCGCGACGAGGGCGAGCGCCAAAAAGACGGCGCCCAGAGCGACGAGTCGACCGTTCTTGAAAAAATCTGTGTTCATGTTCTTACCACTGCAATTGAACGAGGGCGTCGAAGCGATCGTTGTCGATGTCGCGCTCTTCTTCGTCGGTCAGCGTATAGTTGACCATCAGGCGCATGGGATAGGTCTTGGCGTTATAATTGAGGCCGATGGTGTGGTGGGTCAGCGCCTCGAAGGCGAGGTTCTCTTCGCCGCTGAGGTCGGTCGCCGCGTCGTAGTAGGCGAAGCGGTAGGCCGGCTGCAGCCCGAAGAACGGCTCTTCGTAGGCGATCTGGGCCTGGTAAGCCCGCGCGGTGCGCGTGGGCTCGTCATCGATCTCTGGCGCGGAGTCGACGTCGACCTGGATGATATTGGCTAGCAACGTCACGCCGTGGGTGTTCACGCTCAGATCGGCCGTGAAGCCGGTCTGCTCCTCGCCGAGCTGGTCGGGCGGGGTGCCCAACGTCAGATCGTTGTGGAACGCGCCCGCGCCCACGCGAGCCATATCGCCCCAGTGGACGTTGGCCCGGCCGAAATAGGCCAGTTCGTCATTGTCGTTGAACGCGCGATTGGTGCGCACGCCGTTGGTCGCTGCCAGCCCGTAGCTTACGCCCAGGCCGTCTTCCATAAAATAGTAGGGGCGCGAATCCAGCCGAACCCCGACCTGGCGGCCCTGCGAGAGGCCGGCGCGGTTATTCCCCTCGGTGCCGCGCACACCGCGGTTTCCGACGGAGCGTTCCACGAAGAGGATATCGGCCGACGAGATCAACTCCTCGATATCGAAGGGGACCTTGAATTGGCCTGCGGAGGCGCGAATCAGTCGGTGGGGCTCGTAGAACAAAAAGCCGTCTTCTAGCCGCGTGACCAGCTCGCCTTCGGCCGACTGCGCCTCGTCGGCTCCACGGAAAACGCCGGCGTCGATCTCGAGCTCGAAGCCGATCCCGCTGTCCATATACCCTAAAAAGCCAAGCTTGGCGTCGGCGACAGTAAAGCCGTCGTTCCTGCCGATATCCTCGAAGTCGGGGTCATTTTGGATGGCGGTGTACTGGCTGCGGACATAGCCGTAGAATTCGACGGTCCAACCCAGCGGATCCTCGTCGTCTTCGTCGGTGAGATTGCCGCTGACCACGATCCCGCTATCGACCTCATCGTCATCAGCGTCGTCGTATTCGACGCCGGAGGCTTTCTCGAGGTCGACCTCGGCGGTCTCTTGATCGGCCTGTTGGGCGGTGGCCTGCCCGGGGGCGAGCCCCACGGCCGTTGCGGCGAATAAACAAATAATCAGTGGGCGAAATCGAGACATCATGACTTCCTCGACAGGCGAGATAAAAACAGTTGGCAGATATATACCTTTTCATCCCCGCTCGCGTCCACCGGCGCGCGTGAAGACGGCGTGACAATTCGTGACAATGGGCGGCCAAATCTACGGCGATCCGCGTATCTGGTTATGGACGCGAACGCCAACGGCGTCGATCTGAGGGAGGCGAAAAAATGTCTTCTAGAAATTTTGAGTTATTTCAACACGTTATCAGCTGCGAAGGTAGTCCGAGACTCTTCCCTTCCAAAAGGAAGTAAATACGGGCTTGACGAGGGGCGGCCCATATGTAGAATCGCTGGCCCTCACGGGTTGCGGTCGCTTTTCGCGGTTGCGCTCACTCGGGAGGAGTGGCCGAGTGGTTTAAGGCACCGGTCTTGAAAACCGGCAACGTCTTTAGGGGCGTTCGTGGGTTCGAATCCCACCTCCTCCTTGTATTGGTAGAGCTGGTTATGTAGAGACCGTGGCGAGGGCCCCGGTTCTTTGACAACCTGGAGTTTTGGAGAGGTGGCCGAGTGGCTGAAGGCGCTCCCCTGCTAAGGGAGTATACGGTTTAAGCCGTATCGAGGGTTCGAATCCCTCCCTCTCCGCTGATAGCGAGGAATGAACTCGCTAATTTAAGGGTTGCAATTGCCCCGCAAGGGTAGTAACCCAGTGGCCCGCCCGAAAGGGCCGGCACATACGCACTCGTAGCTCAACTGGATAGAGCAACGGTCTACGGAACCGTAGGTTGAAGGTTCGAATCCTTCCGAGTGCGCTGGAGCTCAACAGCTCCCCCGAGGAAATGCCGAATCCGGCATTTCCTTTTTTTCGCAAGCGCGTCGACCCCCCATGTCGGACGACGAAGCATGTCTGACGACGAAGCATTTATGGAGCTTGCGCTCGCTGAAGCCCACAAGGCGTGGGATTTGGGCGAGGTTCCGGTCGGCGCCGTTGTCGTCTGTGACGGCGACGTGGTCGCTCGCGGGTTTAACCGCCGAGAGACCTGGCAGGACCCGACGGCTCACGCGGAGCTGATCGCCATACGACGCGCCGCCGAGAAACTCGGCACCTGGCGTCTGGTCGATTGCACCGTCTATGTCACGCTCGAGCCGTGTCCGATGTGCGCAGGCACCATCGTCAACGCGCGAGTTGCGCGGGTGGTCTACGGCGCACGCGACCCGAAGGCCGGGGCGACTCGCTCGCTCTACGCGCTTTTGGAGGATCCCCGCCTCAATCATCGTGTCGAGGTCACTGAATTGTGCCTCGCCGAGGAATGCGGCAAGGTCCTGACTGATTTCTTCGAGGAGATTCGCCAACGGCGTAAGAGCCGCAACGAGTCCGACGAAGAATGATCTTTGACAAAATGATGTGATGTGAGGAGTCAAGCAGCACTCTCTATTTGTGGAGGGATGGCCGAGTGGTCGAAGGCGTTTGATTCGAAATCAAATGTACCGTTCAGCGGTACCGAGGGTTCGAATCCCTCTCCCTCCTTAGTATCACCTGGAGAGGTGGCCGAGTGGCTGAAGGCGCACGCTTGGAAAGCGTGTATACTGTAACCCAGTATCGAGGGTTCGAATCCCTCCCTCTCCGCTCGCATCATTGCCCTTTACAATTGGCAGGATGTTTCCTAATCCTGCCGTAGCTCGACCCCTGAGCGGTCAGCGGGACTACCGGTTCGGCACCCCGTCAGGCCCGGGAGGGAGCAGCGGACCGAACACGGAGTGTCCGCTGACCGCTCAGCGGTCGAGCGAAGATATTAAAAAAGCCCGCCGATTTTCGAATCGGCGGGCTTTTTTACGTTTCACGCGAAGAAAAAGGAGCGCGGGATGCCAGCCCGCATCGGCAGACGAGCGCGGGCGGCAGTTTGCCCGCCGAGGAGGCCGAAAAAACGACGGAAGCCGCGGTTCTCCGATTAATTAGCAGCCTACAGGGAGGTCACATCTGCAACTACACTCAAATAACGGCGTGGATGGCGAGCCTTATTTAGGTTTGTGGCCGATTTCTGAAATAAGGGTCGACCAAGCGTTCCTTATCAAACTACACTTGAATAAGTGATTGCCGCCGAACAATGTTCCGGAAATCGCGCGTTGCCGTTGTTCGGCCTCCTCGGCGGGCCAGACTGCGGCCCGCGCTCGTCACCCGATGCGGACAAGGCTGTCCGCGCTCCTATAGAGTACGAAAGAGTACGAAAAAAGCCCGCCGGCTCACAAATCGGCGGGCTTCTTTATGCAGTAGAGCAGTTCCTGGACCCCTTCCTCAATAACCCCGGCCTTCCATATCCTTGCCCATGTCCTCGTCCATCTGGGCGTCTTCGACCAGGCCGCTGCGCTCGATGTCGACGTCGAGGGTGCGGTTTTGGACCTTGTCGAGGATCTCCTCGCGCACGGCCTCGGGGGTCATGGTGCCGCGTCGGCCTTCAACGTAGCTGCGCACGGCGACGAGGCGCTCTTCTTGCTCGCGTCCGCCGATGACCAGCATATAGGGGATCTTCTGGGTCTCGGCCTCGCGAATCTTGAAGCCGATCTTCTCGCTGCGGTCGTCGACCTCCACGCGGATGCCGGCGGCCTCCAGGAGGCTGGCGACCTCCCAGGCGTAGTCGTTTTCCTCTTCGGTGATCGTCATGATCTGGACCTGCGTGGGCGCAAGCCAGGTCGGGAAGACGCCCGAGAGGTGCTCGACCAGAATGCCGATGAAGCGCTCGAGGCTGCCGGCCAGGGCGCGGTGGATGACGATCGGGGTCTTCTCGGTGTTGTCGGCGGCCGTATAGCCGAGCTCGAAGCGCCGGGGCAGCTGGAAGTCGAGCTGGATGGTGGCGCATTGCCACGAGCGCCCCAGGCTATCGCGCACCTGGAAGTCGATCTTCGGGCCATAGAAGGCGCCGTCGCCTTCGTGAACCACATACTCCTTGTCGTTGGCCTCGAGGGCGCGCTTGAGCGAATCCTCGGCCTCGTCCCAAAGCTCGGGGGCTCCCATGAAGTCGTCGGGCCGGGTCGACAGCTCGATCTCGTAGCTCATATCGAAGAGCTCGTAGGTCTGGTCGACCATCTCGAGCAAGAGCGTGATCTCGTCCTCGATCTGATCTTCGGTGGCGAAGATATGCGCGTCGTCCTGGACAAATTGGCGCACGCGCGTGGCGCCCGAGAGCACGCCGGGCATCTCGTTTCGGTGCAGGGTGCCGAATTCGGCCACCCGCAGCGGAAGATCGCGGTAGGAGCGCTTGTCACTCTTGAAGAAGAGCATCGTGTCCGGGCAGTTCATCGGCTTCAGACAATAGGTCTGATCGTGGGACTCGAAGATGAACATATTGTCTTTGTAGTGGTCCCAGTGGCCCGACTTCTCGAAGAGCTCCTTATTGTAGACCAGGGGATGCATGATCTCGACGTAGTCGTTGCGCTTTTCGATCTCGCGGAAGAAGTCCTGGATCTTCTGGTAGACCTGCCAGCCCTTGGGCCGCCAGAACACCGAGCCGGGCGACATGCGGTCGAAGTCGAATAGATGCAACTGGCGGCCCAGCTTGCGGTGGTCGCGCCGCTTGGCCTCTTCGAGCATATATAAATACTCTTCGAGCTCTTCTTCGGTCGCAAAGGCGGTGCCGTAGATGCGCTGGAGCATCGGTTTATTCTCGTCGCCTCGCCAGTAGGCGCCGGCGACCTTTTGGAGCTTGAAGTGCTCGCAATGGCCGGTCGACTCCATATGGGGGCCGGCGCAAAGGTCGGTAAACGGCCCGTTGTGGTAGATGGAGACCTCTTCGTCCTCGATGCCCTCGATGAGCTCGAGTTTATAGGGCTGATCTTTGAAGAACTCCCGGGCCTTGTCTTTGGACCAACTCTCCTGGATGAACTCCTGGTCCTGCTTGACCACCTGGGTCATGCGGCCTTCGAGCTGGCCGAAGTCGTCGGTCGAGATCGGTCGAGGGAGCTCGAAGTCGTAGTAGAATCCGTCTTTGATGGGTGGGCCGATGGCAAATTTGGCGTCCGGGAACATCTGCTGGATCGCCGTAGCCATAATGTGGGCGGTGGAGTGCCGAACCCTGTACAGTAGGTCCTTATCCTCGGCTCCTCGTTGTTTATTGTCGCCCATGATGGCTCCTCGTTGTGCGTCGGTAGTCGGTGGTATAGTGGTCGAAGACGGGGCTTTCGTCGGTCTGAGCGGGGGTTTTCCCCGATGCACCCGTCACCGGCAGTCTTAGTAAAAATGGTTGCGGGCGTCCAGTCGGTGCCGAGTTGGTTAACGCACTCTTGACGTGCATCATTCAATCCCATTGAATAGCCGCGCCCGTCGCGTTGTTAGAGAACGGGGCTGGATACATGGCGTATCAGTCCTACGCGACACATTCCCAGGAAACGGATCGCACTGATGCTTTATCGAATGCGCACATCTTGGTGGGCCGCTGTGGCCTTGCTTCTGCTAATCCCACTGGGCGCCTGCAAGAGCGATAACTCTTCGTCGGACTCGGCGGGTGCTGACACCGAGCGTGCCCAGGCCGAAGGGGCCACCGAGGAGGATGAGGCCGACCAGCAGGTCGAGGACGCACCGCCCACCGACCTGTATCCGGGGATGAATTTCGCGGCGCTCAAGCCCCAGGAGCGGGTCAAATTCGTCGACATCGCCAAGGCCGAGGTCTGCCCCTGTGAGGATGCCGCCGAGAGCCTGCACCAATGCCTGCAGGATGAGCAGACCTCCTGCTCGCTGGCCCAGCGCGTCGCCGGGCTGATCGGGATGTCCATCCAACAGGGGTTCAGCGAGCCCGACATCCTCGACAGGGTGGCCTCCGAGGTCGAGGCAGCTCGTAAGCAACACGAATTTACGCTCGAGGACGTGCCCAGGAAGGGCCCCGAGGACGCCGAGATCAAAGTGGTCGAATTTGCCGACTTCGAATGCCCGCATTGCCGTATGGCATCGGATATGCTCGATCGAGTCAAAGAGAAGTACGGCGATGACATCACAATTTACTTCAAGCAATTCCCTCTACGGGCCGGCTCCACCGCCGAAATGGGCGCGCGCGCCGCGCTCGCTGCCGGCGAGCAGGGCAAGTTCTGGGAGATGCACGATCTGATCTTCGAGAACCAGCGCTCGCTCAGCGCCGACAAATTCACCCGCTTTGCGCGGCGTCTGGGCCTGAACGTGTCCAAATTTCAAGAGGATATGAATAGCCAGGAGATCGCCGCCAGGGTCCAGCGCGACAAGGCTGAAGGCCAGAAGGCCGGCATCACCGGCACCCCGGCGATCTTCATCAACGGCGGGCGCTATATGGGCGATTTGAGCGAGCCCGCCGTCTCCCAGGCCATCGACGCCGAGCTCGCCGGCGATGATGAGGCAGCCGAGGAAGGCGCAGAAGCTGCTGAGGGCGGCGAGGCCGACGAGGACACAGAAGCCGCCGAGTAATACGGCGGCAGGCAAAAGAGCATCGAGCAATGAATGAGCGGCGCACCGGCTATGCCAGGCGCCGCTCATTTGCTTTTGGGTCATTGGTTTTTTATTGGCGGGCCCCCGAGGCGATCCAACCCTCGATGGTCAGCAAGTCCTCACGCTCCAGCGGTTCTGAGCCGTCGGCCCACGGCGGTGGTTGGTGGGTAAACTCGATATCCGGGTAATCCCACAAAAGTTTTCGCATCAGATAGGAGTCGGCGGGATCTCCCGGCCGAACCAGGTACAGGCTCGTCTGCGTCGAACGGGTGCCCACCAGACTGTCGTAGGTCAGCGGATTGAGCCCGGACTCCTCGGCGCGATGGCACTCGACGCAATGGGCCTCGAAGATCGGCTCGACATCGTCGAAGCGCGCATCGGGGAGTTCGACAAACGTGGGTTGCTCGGCGTCCTCGCGCGTCACGTACAGCGGCCACTCGGCCGGCAAGAGCAGCGGGGAGCCCGTCGCGCTGATGATCTCCTCGTTGATGCCGAACGTGTAGAGGAAATCCGGCTCGAGCGCGCCAAACGGCCGCCAGATGACCGTCTTGTCGGTCATGACGTAGTCGGCAAAACCCGAGGTGCTCAGCCCGCCGGAGGTCAGGCTCGCAAAGGTATACGAGCGAAACGAGTCGTCGTCGATATAGTCGTTGAAGGTGACCGCTATACGGGGGCTGAGCGCCAGCTCTTCGCCGCTCGGGGAGATTGAGGTGACCTCCAGCCATCGGTCGTGGGGGCCGGGCAGGGCGATGGGCTCGCCCTCGTCGTCCAGCGGAGGGTCGGGCTCGATCTCGACGCAGCCACTCGCCGTGCTCATTGCGACCAGTACACTGAGCGCGACGAGGCTGATGAGCGACGAGCGGTCAATCGATGTCGAGAGGCGGAACATCACACCGCCCAGTATGAGTTAGACTTCAATTTCCTTCCAGCTTCCTTCCCAGAACTTCCAGGCCATGACCGCCCCGAGCGCCAGCGTATAGACCGCCGCGGACAGCCAGACCCCGAGAAAGCCCAGATCCAGGATCACCGAGAAGAGGTAGGCCAGCGGGACCAGGCAGACGCCGTGGAGGACGAGTTCGGCGACCATGACGAATTTGGTGTCGCCGGCGCCAAACAGCGCCTGGATCGACACCAGCGCCATGGCGATGAACATCTGCATCGAGGCCATCACCCGAAGGCCGGGCACGGCCGCTTCGATGACGATTTGGTCGTCGCTGAGCAGGTCGAGGAAGGCCTCCGGATAGATGATCACCAGCAGTCCGAGCGTGCCGAAGAAGTACATCCCCAGCTTGACCGAGTCCCATCCGTAGGCCTCGGCCTCGCGATAATCGTTCTTTCCCATCGACTGGGAGACCAGCGTGGCAGTGGCCTGGCCGAAGGCGATACAGGTCACAAATCCGATGCTGAGCAGGTCGATGATCAGCTTGGCGGCGGTGGTATAGACCGGCGGGCGGCTCCACATCAACGTAGTGGGCCAGTCGACGGTGAAGATACGACCGGCAAATTCGCGCGCCTGGGTAATGGAGGTGTGCAGCGCCGGTGCGCCGCGGCTGAGATCGCCGCCGTAGAACTCGGCGCTGGCCAGCGTGGTCATGACTGCTTCCTCGTCGAGCATGGCGATGATCTTCAAAAACATCAGCACGCCGGCCATCACGAAGATCTGGGCGGCGCCGCTGGGCACGCTCAGCTTGATCATGCGCCACATCAACTTCGGCTTGAAGTTGGACAGCCGGTAGAAGCGGAATTTAGCCGGATGCTCGCCGCGCAGCGTCCAGTAGATCATGAACGCAAGGCCGATAAACGTCGCGATGACGCTGCCGATCGCCGCGCCGGTGACGTGAAAGGCGGGGATCGGGCCGATGCCGAAGATCAGCGAGTAATTCAAGATGATGTTGAACGCGTTCATCACCAGGCACGCATACATATGCACGCGGGTGGCGCCCAGCCCATCGAAGAACCCCTTATAGGCGGTGGTCGCGACCATCGCCGTGATCCCGAGCACGCGCATCTGCGCGTAGGGGATCCCCAACGATAGCACGGCGTCGTTGGAAGTGAGGAACCGAAAGAAGCCGGGGATCGCCATCCAGCCGAGCGCGGTGAAGACCAGCGCGCTGAGCACGGCCACGGCCACGCCGTTGGCCAGCACCGCTCCGGCTTGCTCGTTGCGGCCTTCGCCGTGGCGTCGTGCGGTCATCACCTGGGTACCCACCCCGATGGCGGCCAAGAACCCGCCGATCGTCCAGAAGATTGGCAGGCTGAATCCCAGCGCCGCCTGACCCGGAATGCTATAGCTTGCGTCGAGCTTGCCGACAAAGATCGTGTCGACCACGTTGATGCCCGTCTGCGTGAGCATGGCGACCATGATCGGCGCGGCTAACCAGACGATGCGTTTGGAGCGTTTGAGGTCGACGGCGAGTGATGCCATGGAGTACCACCGGGTGAATCTTGTGTGGAGCGTGCGTGATGCACGGCGCCAGCGTTCCATTACTACAACGTCACTTTCGACGTGAGCGCCTTCGGCGAGGCCATGGAGCCGAGGCGCCCTGAGCGAAGCGAAGAAACGCCCTCGGGGTGCAAGGCGCCGGCTCGCAGGCGATGCGGTTGAGCATCGTCGAGAGACGGCAACGCAGGCATCGGATTCA
>CAYLTX010000119.1:0-20416 GCA_964386725.1 uncultured Bradymonadales bacterium
CGGGAAGTAGGCACTGCTGGACAGCGACGAGGCCCCCCGGCGCCTGCGCGCCGCCACCCCCGCTTGACGCGGGGGTGGAAATGGTCGGCCTCTCATGCGTGGTCGGTTCTTGTAGGTCTCAACGGCCGGCCACTTCCGTGAAATCGACCATTCGCACCCCGCGCCCCGCGTGGGGTGCCGGCCGCGTAGGCGGCCGGGGGCCTCGCCACGAACCAGCAATGCCTACAATACCAACCTACCGACGCCCACGCCGCCGCTTGTGCCCACGGCGGCTCTTGCCCGAGGACATGGCCGCCTGGCAGTGATAATCGTGCTGGTCGTCGGGCGGGATCGACTGGCCGATGACCTTCTCGACCTTGCGAAGCTTCTTGGCCTCGGAGGCGTCGCAAAACGAGATGGCGACGCCGGTGCGTCCGGCGCGGCCGGTGCGGCCGATGCGGTGGACGTAGCTCTCCGGGTCGTCGGGCAGGTCGAATTGGAAGACATGCGTGATGTCGTCGACGTCGATGCCGCGCGAGGCGACGTCGGTGGCGACGAGCACGTCATAGGAGCCGTCCCGGAAGCCGTCGAGGGCTCGTTGGCGCGTGTTTTGGGACTTGTTGCCGTGGATGGCGATCGCCGGGAAGCCGGCCTTGCTCAGCCGCTTGGTCAGCCGGTTCGCGCCGTGCTTGGTGCGCGTAAAGACCAGCGATCGCTCGACCTCCGGGGTCCCCAGCAGGTCGACGATGAGCTTCTTCTTGTCGCGCTTTTCGACGTACATGATGCTCTGCTCGATCGCATCGACGGTCGGCTGCTCCGGGGCGATTTCGACGCGCACCGGGTTGTGCAAGATCTGGCCGGCCAGCTTGACGATGCTCTTGGGCAGCGTCGCCGAGAACAGCAGGTTCTGGCGGCGCTTGGGCAGGCGGTTCATGATCTTTCGGATATCGTGGATGAAGCCCATATCCAGCATGCGGTCGGCCTCGTCCAAGACGAAGCATTCCACGCTCGAGATGTCGATGAATCCGCGACCCATCAGGTCGAGGAAGCGGCCCGGGCAGGCGACCACGATGTCGACGCCCTTTTTGAGCCGGCGGATCTGGGGCTTTTCGCTGACGCCGCCGTAGACGACCATGCTCTCGAGCGACAAAAATTTGCCGTAGGTGTCGAAGCTCTTGCGGATCTGGCCGGCGAGCTCGCGGGTCGGCGAGAGCACGACGGCGCGGATCTTGCGCTTTCCCTGCGGCTTATTCTCGTGGAGGCGTTGCAGGACGGGCAGGGCGAACGATGCCGTCTTGCCGGTGCCCGTCTGCGCGCAGCCGAGCATGTCGCGGCCCTCTAAGAGCGGCGGAATCGACTGGGCCTGAATGGGAGTGGGAGTGGTGTAATTCTGGGCGGCTATCGCGCGCCGGAGCGGCTCGATGAGATCGAGCTCATTGAAGTTTTTCAAAAAACTACCGAGTGCTGTGAGCACCCGTCATTCGAGCGCTCTAAAGGAGAGGCTAGCTAGCACGCCCTCGGACACATGTCCAAGGCGGCAGGCTGCGCGGCGCGTCAACGGCTGGAGGCGCAGGGGCATTCCTATGAAAAGCGCGCTGCGTTTGCGCAGCTGCTCCAATATTACGAATAAGCGTAACGCAAACGCGCATCGCGCGAGCGGTCGGCAAGCACCGAGAGCGGAATTTGGTCCTGGCGTTTTTGGAACTCTGAGACCTCGTGGAGGCGTCGAGAAAAGGCCTCTCTAGGACTGTCCGGTTGGCCATCAAAACGTTCCCATAATTCGTCGGGAAGCGTCTCGAGGATGCGGGCGCGGAGCACAATCTCAGTGCTCTTGTGCATGCCTGTTGGCTGCGAGCCTTTGCTCTCCCAATTCATGACCGTTGGATGGGTTCCCACGGCGCATAATTCGGCGAACTCCTTGAGCGTCAGTTCCATGAAATGGCGCACAAAGCGGACCTCGTCGCCCGTCAGGGGCGCCGGCTTGTGTGCCAACGCCCACAACACGACGTGCTGCAGCTCGTCCCAGTTGATATCCGGCTCCCACTCGCCGCGAAACTCACGCATCGGCACGTTGCGCAATCGCACCGGAAACCCGAGGCTCTCGACGACCAACTCCTTCTTAACGCGTTGTTGTTCCATGGTCGAAGCGTTTCGAGCAGGTTGTCGATTTTATCCGGGCGGCTCATTGAGCACCTTCATGGGTTCAAACAGATTATAAACTATTTACATTCCGGTGCAAGTCGACTCGCCCGAGTCGCTCACTCCCACCAAGGCTCGCGCGGCTCTTTGGTGCCCGGCTCGATGGAGCCGCCGGGGGCGGGGGCGGCCCAGCGGTGGCCGCGGGCCTGGGCGGCGGCGGCGAAGCTGCGGATCGGCTCGCGCCAGCCGTGCAGGCCCAGGTCGAAGGTGCCCCAGTGGATGGGTACGACCATGGCGGCGTCCATCATCTCGAAGGCGTCGAGGGCGCCCTCGGGGCCCAGGTGAATCTGTCCCCAGTTGAGGTGGAAGGCGCCGATCTCGAACATGGCGATGTCGAAGGGGCCGTAGGTCTCGGAGATGTCGGCCATGCCGTCGAAGAATCCGGTGTCTCCGCTGAAGAAGACGCGGTGGGTGGGGCCGACGAAGGTCCAAGAGGCCCACAGCGTGTCGAAGCGGTCGAAGACCCCGCGCCCGGAGAAGTGCCGAGAGGGAGTCGCCGCGACGGTGAGCTCGCCAATTTGGGTCTCGTCCCACCAGTCCATCTCGCGGATGCGCTCGGCCGGTACATTCCAATGCTCGAGGTGGGCGCCCACGCCCAGCGGGACCAAAAACGGCGCCGAGGTGGACGCGCTCAACTCGCGCACCGCGCGCATGTCGCGGTCGGCGTTGACGAAGATCTCGTCTTCGGCGTCCCATTGCTCCGAGGCTCGCATCCGCTCGAGGCGCTCGCCGTCGGGCGTGCCGCCGAGCGCGGCCAGCCACTCGGTCGAAGCCACCAGAACCAGCAGCGCCACGCCCGTGGCCGCGCCTCCGACCAGCAA
The DNA here is from genome assembly GCA_964386725.1 of uncultured Bradymonadales bacterium. GTDB lineage: Bacteria > Myxococcota_A > Bradymonadia > Bradymonadales > Bradymonadaceae > CAYLTX01. Next base: position 3,000 of record CAYLTX010000119.1, read on the forward strand.
TCCCCATTTGATCCAGTTTTTGCGTATCATCGAGCTCCCATCGATACCGTTCGGCGTATCTTGTATCAGATGCGCAGCCGATACAATCCGATACCGAGCGCTGCCGCGAATGCAACGGCCTGAGGCCCGGAGGACGTCAGACCACTAACCACGAGCCCCGGATCGAGTAGCATCCATGCGCCTATCATGCTAAAAGGGCGGTCATATTCACCCTCACGCTGTATCGAGGCCCCCGACGTGTCCAAGCCCCCGCCGTACCTAGACGCCGATTTCGATCCCCGCAAAGTCGACATCAAAGCGCTGGCCGCCGAGCTCAAAGAGCTGCGCGCCGAGCTCGACGCCGACGTCGGCCCCGACGATATCGCGCACCTCAAAAAGATCGAGCGCTGGGGCAAGGTGTGCACCCTGCTGGGCTACGGGACCGCCTGGATGGCGCCCAACCCGCTGTCGAGCATGCTTATCTCGCAGGGCCTGCTCACCCGCTGGCTGGTGATGCATCACGTCAGCCACCGCGGCTACGACAAGGTGCCGGGCATCGAGCCCAAATATACCAGCAAGGTCTTCGGCAAGGGTTGGCGGCGGCTGGTCGATTGGATGGACTGGATCTATCCGGAGGCGTGGCATGAGGAGCACGACTTTTTGCACCACTATCACCTCGGCGAGGAAGACGACCCCGATCTGGTCGAGCGCAACACCGAATGGATGCGCGAGCTCGACCTGCCCGAATGGGTCGAGAAGCTCTTCGTGGGGCTGCTGGCCGGGACCTGGAAGTGGGCCTACTACGCCCCGAGCACCATGAGAGAGCTGCAGGACGCCCGCGCCCGGCGCGACAAAGAGGACGAACCCGAAGACGCCGGCCTGTTCAATCCGTTGAAAGCCCGCGGCCGCGAGGTGTGGCTCAAATGCCTGCTGCCCCACGCCGCCTGGCGCTTCGCGGCGATCCCCGCGATGTTCGCCCCGCTTGGTCCGGTGGCCATGGCCAACGTCTTCTTGAATAGCGTCGGCGCCGAGCTGATCACCAACGTGCACTCGTTTTTGATCATCGGCCCGAACCACACCGGCGAGGACCTGTACCGCTTCGACGAGCCCATTGACAGCCGCGAGGAGTTCTACCTGCGCCAGATCGTCGGCTCGGCCAACTACAGTTGCGGCACGGAGCTGGTCGATTGGATGCAGATGTGGCTCAACTACCAGATCGAGCACCACATCTGGCCGGATCTGACCATGCTCCAATACCGCAAGGTCCAGCCCAAGGTGAAAGCACTCTGCGAGCGCTTCGGGGTGCCCTACGTCCAAGAGTCGGTGTTCACGCGAGCCAAGAAGATGGTCGACGTGATCCTCGGCAAGACGTCGATGCGCCGGGTGGACGGGCTGGCGTGAGGCACCACTAGGCTGTCGCGCGTTGCTCCGGCTTGCGACCGTTGACGAGCATGGCCAGTTGATGGCTCACCGCCTCGACCTGTCGGGACGCCTCCTCGAGCTGGCTGGTCCCTGCGGCATTCTCGCGGGTTGCCTGCTCGATATTCGTAATGGCGACGGTGATCTCTTCGATCCCCGAGAGCTGTTGGTCGGCCGTCGCGGCGATCTGCTGGGCGGCCTCCATGCTCTGTTCGATGGTGTCGCCGAGCTGCTGGATTGTGCTGCCGAGCTCCTCGATGAGCCCGCTGCTCTCTTCGACGCGCTTGGTTCCCTGCTCGGTGACCATCACCGCGGCGTTTGAGGACTTCTGGATCTCGGAGAGGATGCTTCGAATCTGGGTGGTCGCTTCCTTCGATTGGCCGGCCAATGCTTTGACCTCGGAGGCGACCACCGAGAAGCCCTTGCCGTGCTCACCGGCCTGAGCGGCTTCGATGGAGGCGTTGACCGCCAGCAGGTTGGATTGCTCGGCGATGGCGTTGACACTCTCGACGATCTCGCCGATTTGGATATTCTTCTCGCTCAACTCCAGGATATTGCCGGCGATTCCCTCGACCTCTTCTCGAATGCGGTTCATCGCCTCCATGCCCGCGGTGATCGCCTGGAAGGCTTCGTCGGAGGCGACCACGCTTCTCTCGGACTTGTCGCGCACTTCGACGGCGCGCTCGGAGGCGACCTCGGAGGTTTGGCGAAGCTCGTCGACCGCCGAGCTGGTCTGGCTGACCGAGGTGGCCGTTTCGCTGGCCGACGCGCTCTGTTGGGTAGCGGTGGCGACGATCTGCTGGGCGACCTGTTGGGCGGATTGGGCGCTCTCGGTCAGCGCGAGGCTGATGCTGCGCGCGATGAGTTGGGCGAGCCCGACGGCCAGCAAGATGGTCAGCAGGGTGATGAACGCGAAGCCGTATAATGAAGTCTGCGCGGCGCTGCGAAACTCGGCCGCGCGCTCGGTGATCGACTCGGTCAGGTCGACCTCGCCGGCACGCAGCAGGTCGATTCGGGCGGTCGCCGTGCTGAACCAATCGGTGGCCGCCACGCCAAACCCACCCTCCCGAGCACGCGACAATGCCACTTGCTGCAGGCGTCGGTACTTGTCGACGGCCTCTCCTTGCCTGGTCGCAGCGAGCCTATTCTTGTCGGCGTGGGTCGCCGACTTCTCGAAGAGTTCGGCGTAGGCCTCCTGCTTGGCGGCCACTTCCACGAAGCTTCGATAATGCTCGTCGGAGACGAACTCGTCGGCGACGAACGCGGAGTTGAGCACGGCGCGCTCGACGCCGGCGTATTCCTTCTGGAGCATCAGGGCGACGTATGAAGAGAAACGGTGGCTGAGTTCGGCGTTGTCGATCCCGCCGGCCACTCCGGCGACCATGCCGATCAGGTGGCTGTTGACCGAGGAGTAGTAGTCAATGGCGCTCTGCGTATCCGCGCGTTGTCCGCTGACCTCATCGCGTCGGTTGGACAATTCGGTCAGCAACGCGGTCGCATCTTGATAGCTATTCTGAAACGACTCGGGTTGTTCGCTGACGTCGATGTGGCTGACGTGTTCCTCGAACTCGTCGAGGGCGGCGTCGACGGCCGGGCGCTGGCCGACCAACTCGCCGGAGAACGCGCTGCCGTCGCTGGTCAGAAAGCCGGCCGTCAGACCGCGCTCCTTTTGCAACTCGTGGACGACCTGGCTGGCCGCTACCGCCACCTCGGTCAGGTGTTCGAGCTCTTCCATCTCGTCGACGACGGTGATGCGCTCGAGCACGCTGTTACCGGCGAAGAAGATGAGCGCGATGACCGGCACGACGAGCATAACCAGAAGCTTCTTATTGATGCTTAACCTATTCATGGTGCTTTTCCCTCTCCAGACGCTCGCTTACTGATATTTTGAAGTCACAATGAAGTCGTCGACTAATCGTTCTTGCCTTTGATGGTATTGAGCCGCTCGGCGATGATGGCCAAGGACAGCACTTCTTGGGCCGCGCCCATCTCGACCGCCGCCCGCGGCATCCCCCACACCGTCGAACTGTCCTTGTCCTGGGCGATGGTCCATCCGCCCGCGTCGCGCAGCGCCTTCAGCCCGCGCGCGCCATCCGAGCCCATCCCGGTCATCAAGATGGCCAACGACTCGGAGGCCAACGTGGAGTGGGCGATGGAGTCGAACGTCGTGTCGATGGACGGGTAGGAGACCATCCGGTTGGGGTCATTTTTGGGGACGAGTGAATCCCCTTCGATGACCAGATCGGCGTCGTCGGGAGCGACATAGACCCCTCCGTTGACCATCGGCGTACGCTCGCTGACGATCTGCACGTCTAATTCGCTGACGTCGCCCAGCCACCGGGCCATGCCCGAGGCGAAGTTTCGGGTGATGTGCTGCAGGATGATCACCGGCCAAGGGGGCGGCTCGCTCAGATTTCGTAGCAGCTCGGCGATCGCCGATGGGCCGCCGGTCGAGGCGCCGATGGCGACCAGGGAGACCCGTCGAGGGAAGGCCTCGGGGCGAGTATCCTCGCTCTCTTCGAGCCCGAGGTTTTCGGCCGGGGCCGTGCGTCGGCGGCCGAAGCGTCGGGTGACGACCGGCACGTCCGATAGAATGCGGATCAGTTGATGGAGCTTGCGCACCACGCTCGGCTCGCCGAGCTCGGCTGCGGACGGTTTGCGCACGACCTCCAGCGCGCCGGCGTCGACCGCCCGAAAGTTCAGCGCCGAGTCGCGCCCCACCAGATCGGAGATCAGCAAGATGGGCAGCGGGGCGTTGGCCATCAGCCAACGCGTGGCATCGAAGCCGTCCATCACCGGCATCATCAGGTCCATCAAGACGATGTCTACTTCGGTGTTCGGGATCGCCTCGATCGCTCGTTTGCCGTTGTTGGCCTCGCCGACGACTTCCATCTGGCTGTCCTGCTCGACCAATCGGCGAAGTGCCATGCGGCTGACTGCCGAGTCGTCGACGATGAATACGCGGATGGACATATGACTTCTCCCGGTGGTTCGCTCCCGGCCGAAACTGGCGCAGAGCATGTGGTCTTCTCAGTATGGATTCGTGCGCTCAAAGCAGCCGCCCGACCGCAGACAGCAGCGTGTCTTGGTCGAAGGCTCCCTTGACGATGTATTCGTCAGCGCCAATCTCCGCGGCGCGCTGCTTATGTTCTTCTTGGCCCAGGCTGGTCACCATGATCACCGGCACGCGGCTGGTGGCCTGGTCGGTGCGGAGCTTCTCGACCAGCCCGAAGCCGTCGAGGCGAGGCATCTCCACGTCGGTGATGACCAGGTCGAAGTGCTCGTCGCCACATATTTCGGCGGCTTGCTGGCCGTCGACGGCCACGGCGACCGCGTAGCCGGCCGACGAGAGGATATTCTCGATAAGTGTTCGGCTGGTCACCGAGTCGTCGACGACCAAGATTTTGCGCTGCCGGGCCCGCTCGCGTGCGCCTGTGAGCCAGTCGGCGTCGACCGAGCCGGTCGAGCCGCCCAGCATCGCCTGCAGGTCGAGCACAAGCGCGACCGCACCGTCAGCGAGCACCGCCGAGCCGGCGAAGATCTCCAGGTGTTGCAGGTTCCAACTGAGCGACTGGATGACCAGCTCCTCTTCGCCGACGACTTCGTCGACCAGAAAAAGCCGCCGTCTGCCCTGCTCGTCGACGAGGACTCCGGGGCGCACCTGCTCGTCGGCGGTGGCGACGTCGATCAGCGTCTCCAGGCCGGCCACCACCACCGGTTCGCCCTCGATGGCCACGACCTGCTGGCCGTCGGCCATCTCCAGGTCCTCGCTGGAGATGCGCGCGGTGGTGACCACCCCCGACAGTGGAAGCAGCATATTGTGGGCGCCCAGGCGCACCAGGAGCATCTTCGAGGTCAACCGGGTCAGCGGCACCCGCAACACGAATGAGGCGCCGTTTCCGGGCCGATTCTCGACGGTGATTTTGCCGCCCAGACGGGTGAGGTTGGTCTCGACGACGTCGAGGCCGACGCCGCGTCCGGCGAGTTCGGAGACCTCGTGGGTCGCGGAGAATCCGGGCGCGAATAACAAGCGCTCCAAATCAGCGTCGGCCACCGAGGCGACCTCCTCGGCTTTGATGAGGCCGCGCTCGACCGCGCGCCGGCCGATGGCCTGGTAGTCGAGCCCTGCTCCATCGTCACGCACCTCCAACTCGACCCAGGCGCCGGCCGAGCGCGCCCGCAGCAGAACCTCTCCGGTCGCCGGCTTCCCGGCGGCGATACGCGCGTCCTCATCCTCAATGCCGTGGGCGATCGCGTTGCGCAGCAGGTGAACCAGGGGATCACGCACCTGGTCGAGCACGCTTCGGTCGAGTTCGGTCTCGCCGCCCTCGAGGTGGAATCGCGCGCGACGCCCGGTCGTGCGACACGCCTGGCGAACCACCCGGGAGAAGATCGTGGCCACGCTGTTCAGCGGCACCATACGAAGCTGGCGCGCCGTCTCGTGGAGCTCGCGGGCGAATTTGCCCTGGCGGTCGCGGTTCTGCGAGACGCTGCGGTGCAAGTTGGTGACCGTGTCGATCAGCGCAGAGAAGTCGTCGTCCTGACGAAGCTCGGGGCGTTCGTCGCTGAGCCGGTAGGCCAGGTGGCGCAGCTGGCGTACCATCCCCAGGTGGTGATGAGCCGCACGTCCGTTCAGTGACATCTCGGCCGACAATCCCATCAGCCGGTCGAGTTTGTCGGTGGTGACTCGTACGGTCTCTCCCAGCGCGCGCTGTCCGGGAGTCGGTTGGGCTGCGCCCGCCGAAGAGTCCTGGTGGACGGCTTCGCTCTGCTCGCCGCCGTCTTCGAGCGTCTCGTCTTCGAGGGCCGATGAGTCGGGCGGCGGCTGGTCGGGCGGCGGCTGGTTCAGGGGTGACGACGGCGGGGCGGCCGACGGCTCCCGAGGAGCTGAATCTCCCAGGGCTCGAGTGACCTCCTCGAGGTATTCGTCGATCTCGGCGCCGACCTCGTCGCCGAGATTCTCGAAGCGCTCTTCGAGCAATTGACTTCCCCGGCGGGCCAGCTCAACCAGCTGGTCGTCCAACTCGCGCCCCTCGCGGACCACCGAGAAGAGGTCTTCGAGGGCGTGGGTGATCTTCATGACCCCGTGGGCGCCGACCATCCGCGAGGCGCCTTTCATATTATGGCTGTGCCGAAAGGCGTCGCGGACCTGCCAGGTCTCCGAAGGCGTGTCGAAAATTTGGGCGAGCGCCTCGAGGTGCTCGCTGACCTCCGCGCGAAAGACGGCCAGGATTTCGTCGTCGTAAGACATCGGTTCTAGACCCTCTTCCCCTCAACGATGACGTTGAGCTGCTGGCTAAAGGTGTGGACCTCTTGGGCGTTTTTCTCGAGCTGTTCGAGCCCCGCCGCGCTTTCATTGGCGGCCTGGTCGATGCTCGCCATCGCGTCGGTGATCTGGTCGATGCCGGAGAGTTGCTCTCGGCTGGTCAGTTTGATCTGAGTGGCCGCCTGAGCGCTGTCATCGATCACCTCGGCGAGCTCTTCGATCTTTCGGCCGATCTCTTCGACGACCTCCGCGCCCTCCTTGACGCGCTTGGCTCCCTGCTCGGTGACCATCACCGCGGCGTTGGAGGACTTTTTGATCTCGCTGACGATCTTGCGGATACGCTCGGTGGCGTCTTTGGACTGGTCGCTGAGCGCCTTGACCTCGCCGGCGACCACCGAAAAGCCCTTGCCAAAGCTTCGCGCTTTGGCTGCCTCGATGGAGGCGTTGACGGCCAGCAGATTCGACTGCTCGGCGATCGCGGCCACGCTGTCGGTGATGTCGCCGATCTCGAGGTTCTTCTGGCTCAACTCCAGGATCGTTCCGGCGATTTCTTCGACCTCGTGGCGGATGCGGTGCATCGCGTCGAGGCCGCGGTTGACCGCTTGGAGCGCCTCGGCCGAGGCTCGCTGGCTCTTCTCGGCGACCTCGGCCACCGCCGTGGCCCGGTCGGAGGCCGAGCGTGAGGTCTGGCTGAGCTCACCCGAGGTCGTGGTCGTCTCACTGACCGCCGTCGAGGTTTGGCTGAGCGCGGCGCTCTGTTGCTGGACCGCCGAGAGCATCTCGGTGCTCAACTCCTGGGCATCACCGGCGAGCTTGGACAGCGAATCGTTGATCCCGCGAAACAGCCACACCCCGAGCAATAGCCCCAAGAGAATGCTGGCCGCGACGGCGATGGAGATCATCGTCATCGCGGTGCGTCGTTCAGCGCCGGCGTGTATGATCGACGCGGCGCCCAGTCCTTGGACGTCGTCGAGGAGCGCGTCGACCTCCTGGTTGACGCCTGCTCGGGCCACCTCGAGCTGCTCGGCGAGCTGCTCGCTGCGCTCAACCTCGCCGGATGCTGCGGCCTCGATAAGTTCGCCGGCTGCCGTGTTGTGGGCCGCTTGGCGCCTCTCGAGCCGGTCGAGCGTCTCGCCGATGCCCACCAGCGCGCCCGCGTCCGCGGTGTCTGCATCACGACCGGCGTGCTCGTTGGCCAGCGCGCGGGCGCGAGCTATGGCGCTCATGAGTTGTCCGTCGAGCCGATCGAGTTCCTGCGCGCTCTCGAGCAGCGCCTCTTTGGCGGCGTCGGTGGTCGCCCGAGTCGGTGCGTTCTGCTCGGATTGCGCGCGATCATCGGAGCCGTCGGTGTCGAGGGGGATGTCCGGGGCGGCCAACGCTTCGTCACCGGCCAACGCTTCGTCACCGGCCAACGCCTCGTCACCGGCTGGGTTCGGCTCGACCGCGGCCGACGCCTGGCCGGCCGGCTCCGCCCGAGCGGCCTGTCGAGCGTGAGTCGACACGCTGCCGAGGGTACGCTCCAGCGCAATCTGCTGTTCGGAGTGAAGCGACGAAATCTCGGAGGCCATGCGCATCAGGGGAATCTCGGCCTCGGCGATCGCATCGATATCCGAGCCGACCGCGGTGACTTGCACGTAGGTCACGATGCCGATCAGGCCGATAAAGGTGAGCTCGACCAAGACCAGAAGAATAATCTTTGCCGACAACTTCATAGATGACTCCCGGCGCCCGGTGACGCGATTTGTGCGAAGAGCCGCTCGACATCGATGATGTTGAGCACATCGCGGGTCAGATGACTGACGAAGTCCAGCTTGCGTGCATCGTTGTCTCTTTGAAGCTCGTCCTCATAGACCGTGCGCGGGCCGAGCACCTCGTCGATGCGCAACCCGAGGGTGCGCTCGCCGACTTCGACGATCACCGCCAGAGCGGAGTCGCCATGGCCGAGCGGTTTGGGCCGACCGAAAAACGAAGCGTGCAAGTCGTATAGGCTGTGGCACTCCCCGCGCACCTGAAAGAGACCCTCGACGGCCGACGGAGCCCCGGGCACTTTGGTGACTTGGACCCGCCGCACCTCTCGGGCGTTGTCTATCGTGATGCCCAAGCGCACCTGCGATCGGCTCACGGTGATGACCTCCTCGAGGACTCGCCGCTCGGCTCGCTCGCGCTCACGCGAGGCGAGCTTGGCCGCCCTTTGCTTCAGGACTCTCCGGACATCAATCGAAGCGTCAATGCTCACGCCTTATCTCCGTTTTCGTGGGTTCCTGCGGTCGTATCGTCAGTCTGCGCGGCATTCAGCCGGGCGAGGTTTCTCCACTCCCGTTGAGCCGCCTCGGGTCGGCCGAGCGCCTCGTAGGCGACCGCCAGCCACTGGCGGTGAGCGGGCTGGTCGGGCTCGAGGAACACGCATTGTTTGAAGAGGCGCAGCGCCTGGTCGAGGCGCTCCAGGTTCAGCAGTACGACTGCTTTGAGCAGCCGTACGGGCACCGCCAGCGGAGACTCGAGGCTCTCTAAATAAGACAGCGCCTCTCGATAGCGGCCCTTGTCGGCGAGTTGTTGCGCGCGCTCGAACGGGTCGAGCAATTCCCCTCCTTGCGCTTTCCTGCCTCCCTTTTGTCCGGGGGCGTGCGTTTGGCGATCGGGGAGGGCGAAACCCTTGGAGCGCCGCTGGCGGAAGCGCTCGAGCGCCTGTAGTCGTTTGCGCCGTATCGATCTCGAACTGTCGAGCCGGCGACTCAATTGGCTGTCTGAGCCTCGAAGCTCCACCTTGGGCTTGCCCGAACTCGGCCGCTTTTTTTCGGGCTGCACACGGGACAGCGCGAAGACGATGGCGTCGTGGTCGACACGCTTCTCCCATCGGTCACCCAGGCGCACCGGATCGGCAGGGCCGACGAAGAGAAGCCCGTCTTCGTGGAGCATTGAACCCAGCTCGGCCATCACCTCGTTGATACGCTCGACGAGCCAATAGATGGCCACATTCCGAAAGAAGATGGCGTCGAATTTGTCGCGCCGTGGCAGTGGCCGCTGGGCGAGGTTGACCGTCTGAAAGCTGACCAGCGGGCGAAGTTGTTGGCTGACGAGGATGGTGTCGTCGAGGGTGTCGAAGTAGTGCTGATAATGGCGCAGCCCATTCCTCGCCGACCACTGTCGATACCGAGCCCGGCGCGCATGAGCGATTCTGCTGCGATCGATATCCCAGCCGACCACCCGCGTGCGGTGGGTCTGGTCGCCGTAGACGTCGGCGAGCACGGCCGCCGCCGACCATGCCTCTTCACCGGTGGCGCAGCCGGCCGATAGGACACGACAACTGCGCCGGTGGGCGCGTCGTTTCTGGGCGAGCGCGCGCAGCGATTGATAATGGCCGTAATGACGAAACAGGTAGGTCTCGCCGATGGTCAGGGCGCTGATCATCGTGGCGAATTGTTCCTCGTCGGCGAATAGCCGGCGCAGGCCCACCTCGAGGCCGTCGTGACCGGCGGCTTGTCGCAGCGCGCCCTCGATGACGTGGCGGCGATGAACGGGCGTGTCCATGCCGGTACGCTGCTGAATGATGGCCACCGCCCGGTCGACGACGGAGCTCTCCGGCGCAGGTATCACGGCTCCTCCGACTCGTCCGCTCTCTCGAGCACGAACTCGCGAGAGAGTCTCCGGGCTGACAAGACAAAGCTGGCCGTCGATTTCGACTGAGATAGAGAGCCGAGTAAGAACGGGGTCTGGTGAATCCCCTTCGCAGGAGGTGCGAGATCTGCCGGGTCGACGCTGACAACATCGCCGAGCTCGTTGACGGCGAACGCGCACTTCGTAGCCGTGCGCATCAACACCATCGCATGGCTCGGGTCGAGGTCGATGGGCTCCCCGTTGAGACGCTGCTGGAGATCGATCAGCGGGAAGATCTCGCCGCCGACGTCTACGCATCCGAGCACCCAGTCGGGCGCATCCACCAACGGCTGTGGCCAGGCCATCGCCAAGACCTCGACGACGAACTCGATGGGCAGCGCGTACCACGTCTGGCCGATGCGCACCTCGAGGGCGGCAAACGGCTCCTCAGGCAGCGGTTCACTGTCGGCGTCGAGACGGCGGCGCACGGAAAGCAGTTGCGCCTCGAGGGCGCGAATATGCTCGCGAAGTCCGTCGCGTTCGTCGGGCTTCGGGGATGAATATTTCATGACTCTTACCAGACTGCGACACAACCTCTTTCGAGGAAGCGTCCTGGGTCGAGAGGCCGATGACATGCGATCGGCCGTAGCCCACCGTCCAACTGGCCTCGTTCGAGCTCATCGCTTCAACTAAAACGTTAAACTTTAGGTGGGTTCTAAATAACGCACGCCGTGGTCGGCGCTTATGATCTAGATCATGTGGGCGGAAAATGGCCGCCGCGTCGGTCGGGTGTGGACTTTGCGCCAGGCTCGGACACCCCCTGACCGAGCCACGCGAGCATTTTCGTAACGCGCCGAGGGGGCCGAGCATCTCACCTGCTGGACGATATCGAATGATTGGACTTCTGTGACTCCGAGGACGATCGAATGCAGCGACTCCGACGTCACCGGCGCCATCCTCGACACCAGCCTGCGGGTCGGCCGGCCGGTCACCGACCAGATCGACGCCTTCTTGAACCTGCGCTACCTCGGCGGCGGCGGTGAGGGGACATCCAAAGACGACGATGACTTCGGCGACGGCTACGTCAGCAACTGGCTGCACTTTGCGACCGTCTCGCTGGGGTTCACCTTTGGCGCTCCGATGCCTTGAGGTCAGCGCCGTCGGGGGTTTGATTCTGCTATTGGCGCTCGCATGTTCACACCACGGAGTGTGCCTTCTGCCTCGTTGAAGAGCCGCCAATGAAGAAGAAAGCCGTCATAGCAGCGATCCTCAGCGCCGTGGCGATCGTCGGCGCGGCGGTCGTCTACTTTTTCATCTTGCCGGCTTCGGTCACGGTCGCCCCCGTCGTCGAGCGGGACATTGTCGAAACCCTGGTGGCTACCGGCCAAGTCCAGCCGCGCTCGCGCAGTGAGCTGTCCGCCCAGGTCGCCGGCCGCGTCGATGAGGTGCTCTTCGAGGAGGGCGATACGGTGGTGGCCGGAGAGGAGTTGCTGCGCCTCGACGATGAGGAGGCCGAAGCCTCCTACGAGCAGGCCCGCTCGGGCGTCGAGGCCGCGCGGGCACGCCTGGAGTCGGTCACCGGGGGCAGCGCTCCGACCGCCGTCCAGGATTTGCGCAAGGCCTCATTGGCCTACGAGGCGGCGGTCGAAGATCTGGAGCGAGGTCGCCACTTATTCGAGGGCGGAGTTCTCTCCAGGGCCGATCTCGACGAGATCGAACGCCGGGTCGAGCGCACCGCAGCGGAGGTCGAGCAGGCCGAGACGGCCGTCGAGGAGTCCACCCCCGAGGGCAGCGCCTACGCCGAGGCCGCCGCCGGGCTCGGCCAGGCGCGCGCCCAGCGAGACCTGGCAGGGCTACGCTTGCAGCACCATACGCTGCGCGCGCCGGCCGTCGGCGAGATTCTGACGCGCAGCGTCGAGCCGGGCGTCAATATCCAGCCCGGTGGGCCGGTGGCGACCCTCGCGATCGACGGGCCGATCGAGCTTCGCATCGATCCCGACGAGCGCGAGTTGGCCGACCTCCAGCCCGGCCAGCCCGCCGTGGTCGCGGCCGACGCCTTCGCCGATCGGCCCTTCGAGGCCACCGTGGATCGCCTCACCCCCTCGGTCGACCGCGAGCGGGGGACCATCGGGGTGTACCTGCGCGTCGAGGATCCCCCCGCGTTTCTACGCTCGGATATGACCGTCTCGGTCGAGGTTATCGTCGGGCGGGCCGCGGATGCGCTGGTCGTGCCCCGACTGGCCGTGCGCGATCTGGCCACTGACGAGCCGTTTGTCCTGCTGGTCGAGGACTCGCGGGTTGCGCGGCGTGCGGTCTCCGCCGGGCTGGTCAGCTCGGCCTTCGTCGAGATATCCGGGGGGCTCGAGGCCGGCGAGGAGGTCGTTACGGACGCGACTATCTCGACGGGTGACCGCGTGCGCGACCAAAAGCGGCGCGACATCGATTCATTCGACGCCGATACGGACTCGCAGGGCTCGTCCCAACTCGACGCACCCGGGGCGCTATGAGACCGATCGAATTCTTCATCGCCTATCGCCTGCTCAAAGAGGGGCGCTCGCAGACGCTGACGATCTTTGCGGGGGCCGCCGTCGGCGTGGCCGTGGTCGTCTTTCTGACCGCTCTGATTACCGGCCTGCAGAGCACCATCATCGAGTCCACGCTGGGCTTCCAGCCCCATGTCATCGCCGAGCCCCGCGAGGAGCAAACTCGCCGCGTTTATGAGGCTGCCGACGAGGAAGTGATCTTCGCGCGCGTCGAGCCCCGGGCCCAGCGCAGTCGGGACATCGATCAGTGGCAGCGTTTTGTCGAGGACGTCGCGGCCGACCCGCAGGTGCGAGATGTCTCGCCGATGGCCGACGGGCCCGGCTTCGCCGTGCGCGGCGACAGGCGCCTATCGGCGCGAGTCATGGGAGTCGAGCCGCAGCGATATCAGCAGATTGTCGACATCGAGGGGCGCCTGGCCGCCGGTGAGTTTCGGGTCGCCGACAATGGCGTGGTGCTGGGAAAAATTCTCGCCGACGATCTGCGGGTGAGCGTCGACGATCGTGTGCGGCTGGTCAGCGCAGAGGGCCAGGGCCGAAGCTTTACCGTCCGGGGCATCGTCGACGTGGGCGTCGACGCTCCCAACGAGACATGGGCGCTGATCTCGCTGCGCAATGGCCAGAACCTGCACGACTTGAGCGGTGCCATCACCCGCATCGATGCCACCGTCGCCCAGTTATTCGAGGCCGACCAAATCGCCGCTCGCTTGCAGAATCTGACCGGCTTGGAGGTCAAGAGTTGGCAGGAGGAAAACGAGCAACTTTTGACGGCTCTTCGAAGCCAGGACGTCTCGACGGCGCTCATCAGGGTGTTCGTTTCGATCGCGGTGGCGCTGGGAATCGCGAGTGTGCTGATCGTCACCGTGGTCCAAAAACGCGGCCAGATCGGTGTGATGCGAGCGATGGGGGCTTCGACGGGCTCGGTGGCGCGCATTTTTTTGATTCAGGGCGCTGCGGTCGGCTTGGTCGGCTCGATCGTGGGCACTGCGCTGGGTGCGGCGATCGGCGAGATCTTCGTGGCGGTGGTGCGCGACGCCGAGGGCGAGCCGCTCTTCGAGGTGCAACTCACGTTTGGCCTGGTCATCGGCGCCTGCACGGTCGCCACCCTCATCGGCCTGATCGCCGCCGCCGGCCCGGCCCGCCGCGCAGCCAAGCTCGATCCTGCGGAGGCGATCAACAATGCCTGAACGAGACAAGCCTGAACGAGACATGCCTCAACGAGACAAGCCTCAACGAGACAAGCCTCAGCCCATTGTCGAACTCACCGGGATCACCCGCAACTACGGCGAGGAGATCATCACGCGAGCCCTCAGAGGAGTGGACCTCGACATCCAGCCCGGCGAATTCGCCGCGATTGTCGGGCCGTCTGGCTCGGGCAAGAGCACGCTGCTCAATATCATGGGCCTGCTCGATCGACCCACCGAGGGCCGACTCGTCGTCCAGGGCAACGATACCCGCGAGCTCGACGAGGACGCGATCACCGAACTTCGGGGGCAGACCCTGGGCTTTATCTTCCAATCTCATCATCTGCTGACCGCGTTCTCGGCGATCGAAAATGTGATGATGCCCGCGGGGCTCATCGGCGGCTCGTTCGACGACGATATGCGCCGGCGCGCCGGCGAACTTCTAAAAGCCGTGGGGCTCGAAGACCACGCCGACAAAAATGCCCGCAACCTCTCAGGCGGCCAAAAGCAGCGCGTCGCGGTCGCCCGCGCCCTGACTATGCAGCCCGACTTGGTGCTCGCCGACGAGCCGACCGGCAACGTCGACACCGAAACCGGCGACAAGGTCTTCGGGCTATTGCGCAGCATCAACGAGGACACCGACACCGCGTTTATCATCGTCACCCACAACCAGCAGATGGCCGAACGCTGCGACCGCGTCATCCGCCTGGTCGACGGCGAGATCGTCGAAGACCGCGCCGGCGAACAGGCTTGAGCGGGCATCGCTCAGGCCTAGCACCCGCGTTTTTTCGAGGCGTTTGGGTTTTTGTGGAAACCCCTCCGCCTCACGTACTGCGTTCGGCACCTCCCCTTGCGCTGGACAGCGCGCAAAGGGAGGAACGCAAAGCCGATCGGCGGCCTGGCAGCTTTGCGCTCGAATCGCGACACCACAGTTTGCTGACCCCTCGAAAAGCAACCCCTGCACGATCTGGCGCAGAGTTCCTCCCTTTGGCGCGTCTTCTGCGCCAAGGGGAGGTGCCTTGCTTGTGCGGGTTGACCGTGCGCGTCGTACAGCGCAAGGCGGAGGGGTCTCCTCAACAATCATTGACCTTCTATCTCGAGTCGCGCGCGAGCGTTCATTCTGAAAACGCGTCGTCCCCACAACAGGGGCATTCCTGACCGCGCAGCAGTAGGTCATACATTTTGGCGAAGTCTGCGCGGCGCATCAGGAACCACCCGACATTGCACTTACATTCTGGACAGCGAAACACCAATCCAAGCCAACCATGTGCCACAATTGAGATCGACATAAACGCAGCCAAGTATCGGCCCGACCCACCCAAGAAGAAGGTCAGAACTCCTCCTACACCCATCAAAAAGTAGAGCACCCAGGCTTTCCATCGCTGCCCAGTCTGAGCCAGCCATGAGCGTTGCAAATTACCTCCGTGATATTCGTGAACGAACAACAGGAACTACATTCCCAGGCGCCAAATGGGTGTCGGGCTCCCTACAACCCGGTCTCCTCCTGTCGCTCAACGAGTGAGTGAAGGTTAGCACCGACCGAGGGGCCTTGCAGGTGCGCGGTGATTTGGCTGGGGCTCTCGTCGAGAGGTTTGGGTTGCTGAGGAGACCCCTCCGCCTCACGTACTACGTTCGGCACCTCCCCTTGCGCTGAACTACGCGCAAAGGGAGGAACTCAAAGCCGATCGGGGGCGTGGCAGCTTTGCGCTCGAATCGCGACACCACAGTTTGCTGACCCCTCGAAAAGCAACCCCTGCACGATCTGGCGCAGAGTTCCTCCCTTTGGCGCGTCTTCTGCGCCAAGGGGAGGTGCCTTGCTTGTGCGGGTTGACCGTGCGCGTCGTACAGCGCAAGGCGGAGGGGTCTCCTCAACAATCATTGAGCTTCTATCTCGAGTTGCGCTTCTAGCGTTAGAATCCTTCGCACCGACTCCCCCCGTGTTTGCGTCGCTCTTCTGTCAGTCTCCTACCGTATCGATCAATTCAAAGCTCAGAAAATCAGCGATTTCTACCGCCGTCGCCCGCGCTCTTTCGACCGATGTCTCGCGCACCACGTCCAGCTCGTGTCCGTTTCGCCCGTAGAGCGAAACAAACGTCATCGGCGAATCGCTCATGGGCATTGGTTGTGAGCGGATAAGCACCTTCTCAGGGCCGTCTTGCAACTGGACTTCCTGATGCGTCGTATTTATCCCAAAAATGCTCCTTGTATGGGTAACGATCCCAGCAGATCGGTCGATCGCGAAGCGTTCCCTTGAAAAGAACACGTCAATCGTAACTCCACCGAACACGATCGCGAGGAGAACGGCGATGAGCCACTCAGCAAAGTCTTCACTCGTCCACGCGCCGTAGATACCGAAACCGGCAAAAAGGGTGCCGAGTACGATTATGAGCCAAATATGCGCGGATCGACCCCGGGTGATGTGAAGAACGCCGCATTTTGTCTCTGTTGAAAACACGCTGAGCTCCGTTACTTCTATATACTCCGCGGCTAACTCAGTTGCGAAGGATTTCCGTGAGAATGCGGAGAGGTTCCACTGCGGTCAGTCCGGCGGTTCGGTAGACAATTTGCTCTGCCGTTGTCGTAGGGCTGCTAGGAAATGGCACAGGCCCCTGATTTGGGGCTTTGCTTTTCGCCCAATAGTTCGCCCGTCGAAATTGCCGCACGTTGCTGTGATACGCGTTGTTGGCTCCAAATTGCTTGGCCGCTCCGACACTTCCGCCTGCAACCGCACCCACAGCCGCTCCGATCAACAACGAGGTCCCAAAGTCGCCCGAGTCAAATTCCTGACAGGAGCCGAACAGAGATAAGCCATAAGAGGAGGCGCCGGATGCGCTGCCTCCGAATGCACCTCCGAGAAGATTCGAAGCAAAAATGCTACGTCCCATAGAATGGAATCCCTTCGCAGCCAAGCCTCCCACTCCAGGAGCTATGGCTCCGCCGACAGCTCCAATAGCAGCTGATTTGGCGAGGCTTGCCGCCGTAATCTGTTGCCCCGTTGCGGCACTGATGGCAACGTCGGCACCTACACTGAAGAGCGCACCGACCGCCGCGCCCGCGAGAATGACTGGGACGATTCGCCCACTTGGGTCGATCAGGTTGACCGGGTCGCTGGCCGCATACCCGTACAAATTCCCATCCCCGCCCCCAAACCCAATCGGATCCTTCGCCGTCCATCGACCGACCCGCGCATCATAATCCCGCGCCCCAAACCGCACCAGCTCGGTCTGGGCATCATACAACCCGCCGGCATACCCGAACGGCTGAAAGCCCTGATTGGTATCCTCGAGGACGTTCCCCCACGCGTCGTAGCGCATTTTCTGGGCGATGGCGCCGGTGTTGCGTTGCGGTCCCAATGACAGTGGACGTTGCACGATATCTGACAGTGTTGCACGAGCCAGACGTGGGTGAGAAGGCATCCCCAGGTGTCAGGATAGT
>CAYLTX010000120.1:0-3553 GCA_964386725.1 uncultured Bradymonadales bacterium
GACGGTGCCGCGGTTGGAGTCGCTCCAGAGGTATTTGTCGGCGCGGTCGTCGGGGGTCGGTCGGGGAAGGTGGTTCCTATTGTTTTTGGTCATAAAAAATGCCGCCCGGTGGGTGCCGGGCGGCGGTGAAGGTCAGCAGGGGCAAGCCCCCCGATCTCAGCTCTGTCGACGACGGCGCCGAAGCACGATGAGGCCGAAGGCAAAGAACACGGCGCTGACCAGATTGGCCGGGCCACGAGTCGATGAGCAGCCACAGCCATCTTCCTCGGCGCTGGCCTCTCGTGCATCACTGTCCTCGTCGGTCGGCTCGTCGGTCGGCTCGTCGCAGGCGTCGCCGATGCCGTCATCGTCGGCGTCGAGCTGGTCGGCGTTAGGGGTGTTCGGACAGTTGTCGTCGGCGTCGGCGATGCCGTCTTCGTCGCTGTCGGTAAAGTCATCACATGCATCGCCGATACCGTCGTTGTCGGCGTCGGCCTGATCACTATTGGGCACCAGCGGACAATTGTCCTCGGTGTCGTCGATGCCGTCACCGTCGTCGTCGCTGTCGCAGACATCGCCGTCGCCGTCATCGTCGGTGTCGGTTTGGTCGGGGTTGGCGATCAGGGGGCAATTATCGTCGACGTCGTCGACCATGTCGCCGTCACGATCGTCTGCGCAGGCATCGCCGATCCCGTCACCATCGGTGTCGAGTTGGTCGGGGTTGTTGACCACTCGGCAGTTGTCCTGGCCGTCGTCGACCCCATCGCCGTCGGAGTCGACCTGACGGAAGTCGGCTACGCCGTCATCGTCGGTGTCCACCGGCGGCGTCGCCAGATCGTCGTCCCCGGCCTCGTCGGCGTCGAGCACACCGTCGTCATCGGAGTCTTCGTCGAGCGCGTCAATGGTGCCGTCGCCGTCGGTGTCGACCGGGTTTTGCGGGTCGTCGCCGACCTCATCGCCATCACTGATGCCGTCGGAATCTGAGTCGGCGAGCGTCGGATCGAGGCCGATGTCTTCTTCAACATCGTTGGCAATGCCGTCCCCGTCGATGTCGTCGTCGCAGGCATCGCCGAACTCGTCTCCGTCGAGGTTGGCCTGATCGGCGTTCTCGGTGGTGCGGCAATTGTCCTGGCCGTCGTCGACCCCGTCGCCGTCAGAGTCGACCTGACGGAAGTCGGCCACGCCGTCGCCGTCGGTGTCCACCGGCGGCGTCGCCAGATCGTCGTCTCCGGCCTCATCGGCGTCGGGCACACCATCGTTGTCGGAGTCCTCGTCGAGTGCGTCAATGGTGCCGTCGCCGTCGGTGTCGGTCGGGGCATCGTAGTCGTCCCCGATCTCGTCGAGGTCGGCGATGCCATCGCCGTCGCTGTCGGGTGTGGTGGGGTCGAGGCCGTTGTCGGTCTCCCAGGTGTCGGGAACCTCGTCGGCGTCGGCGTCGATGAAGCTCACCTCGACGGTGATCTGGCGAGTATCGCTCAGTGAGCCGTCGGTCACGCTCAAGTCGAAGGTGTAGGTGCCCGCGTCGCTCCACTGCGGCGTCCAGCTAAAGGCGCCGGTGGCCGTATCGAAGCTGGCCCCTGCCGGAACCGGGTCGACCTCGTAGGTCAACGTCGCGCCTGCGTCGATATCTTCGCCAGCCAGGGTGAAGGCCAACTCCTGGGCTTCCATGGCTGTGAGCGTCGTCGCATCGGCAGGAGTAGGGGCGACGAAGGTCGGCGCGTCGTTGACGTCTGCGACCGCCACAGTGAACGCCTGGGTGTCGCTGGCGCCCGCCGCATCGGTCACGGTCAGCTCGACGCTGTGATCGCCGACATCGGCGTTGGTGGGTGTTCCCGCCAGCGTGGCGGTGCCGTCGCCGTTGTCCGTCAGCGTCAGCCATCCCGGCGCGGTCGTCGCCGTGATCGTGCGGGTGTCGTTGGCGTCGATATCGTCGCTGGTCACTGCATAGGAGTAGGCCTGGTCCTGGGTGGCCGTGTCCACCGGCGTCGAGGTGAACGTAGGCGCATCATTGACGTTGGACACCGTCACGGTGAACGCCTGGGTGTCGCTGGCGCCCGCCGCATCGGTCACGGTCAGCTCGACGCTGTGATCGCCGACATCGGCGTTGGTGGGTGTTCCCGCCAGCGTGGCGGTGCCGTCGCCGTTGTCCGTCAGCGTCAGCCATCCCGGCGCGGTCGTCGCCGTGATCGTGCGGGTGTCGTTGGCGTCGGCGTCGGTCGTCGCAATTGCATAACTATAGTTCTGGTCTTCGGTCGCCGCGGTGATGGCGGTGGACGTAAACTCGGGGGCGGTGTTGATCGCCCAATCCAGCGCGTTCGCCAGCAACACGTCGCCGTCGGTGGTCGCGTCCCAGCCAAAGGTAGAGTTGGCGTCCGACGAAAACGGCAGGTAGTTGAGCATGACCGTGCGTCCGGGCAGCGTATCCTTGACCACGACCAGCGGCTCGCCGCTGGCGAGGTGAGCGACCTGGACCGCTCCCGGATTCAGCGTCACCGACCCGGTGTGCCCGCCATTGCTTCCATTGTTGAAGCTCGAGACCCCCGCCAAGATCGGATGAGAGGCGAGATCCGCCACCATCGTGAGGTTGGCGGTGTAGATATCCTCGCCGCCGGTCGCCGCAATGTAGTCGGCGGACACAAACCGACCCTCGATCGCGGTGTCAGGGAAGTAGGGGTCGTTGCCGGCCGAGTAGGTCGAAGCGACCACGCCGCCTCCAGCGTCGACATAGTCGGCCAGCACGTCACCCAGCGCCGTCGGATTGTTGAAGGGGGTACCCCACGAATAGACGAGCACAGCGTCATACTGGTTGAGATCTGCCAGCGTGGGCGTCCCCGAGCTGGCCGAGTACGTGTCGACTACGTCGAACTTACCGGATGCGTCCAGCTTCGCCTTGACGTCATTATAGTTTGTGGCGTCATCGGCGGCGTAGACCGCCACACTCTTTTGAGCGAACGCCCAGGAAGGCATTCCCAGCGAGATGAGGAACACGAGCACGGCCAACCCACGTAATCGGGCGGATGACCTGACAGAACAGGCGTCGTCGCTTGCCGACAATCGAAACATATCTAAACTCCGGTAATAACTAATACATCACTTCGGGCCTGCGGCGACTGGGGATGCCTGAATCAGCGCTCAGCGCCTGTAGCGACGACAACTGACCACCTCGAGAAGCCCATTGGGGCTCCGCATCTCCCAAGTTCTGTGTCTGTAGCTCGACTGCGCCGCAAACATGTCATATCGCAGGGTCGGGTAACTCTCAACAAGATTTTTGCAAAAAATGTATGCGAGAACCCTCCTACTTTCGCGAAGCAGGTTGCTTGCGCGAAACAACGGGTGCCGAAACAACGGGTGCCAGGCACGCTACAAACCAGTGTTCATGCGCGAAACAACGGGTGCCAGGCACGCTACAAACCAGTGTTCATGCGGGCCCGCTATTAGGGGCTGAGTTCATGTGGGGGCTGCGTGACGCGAAGTGGTCCAGATTCGCGACCTTCGAAAACCCGAACGCCACGAGAGAGCAACCCGCAAATCGTAGTTCGCGCCGCTGTACAGGTTTATGCGGATTGACCGTGTT
>CAYLTX010000120.1:3653-20061 GCA_964386725.1 uncultured Bradymonadales bacterium
TATGCGGGTTGACCGTGTTTATGCGGGTTGACCGTGTTTATGCGGGTTGACCGTGTTTATGCGGGTTGACCGTGCGCGCCAAATCGAGAGCGTCGTGGGCTTCCTGCAGGCGCGCCCTCTAATCTTTCGGATTCTTCGACTTACGTCGCCGGCGCGAGCCGCGTTTGCGGCGCTTTTTGGACTCGCCCCCGTCGGCGGCGAGTTCGCTTATGCCCACGAATTCGACGGTGCCGCGGTTGGAGTCGCTCCAGAGGTATTTGTCGGCGCGGTCGTCGGGAGCCGAGTCGACGGTCTCGTCGAGCTTGTTGGCGTCGATGATCTCGATCTCGGCGACGGGCAGGGTGGTGCGGTTTTGGTCGCGCAGTCGGATGGTCACCTTGCGGTTGACCACGTCCAGGTCGATGATCTCGCCAACTCCCTGGGCGGTGCGTGCGTGTTGGCCGGCGCGCGGCAGCGAGCGCTTGATGCGCTTGTACATTTGCTGCTCGTAGACCAGGCAGCACATCAGCCGGCCGCACATGCCCGAGACCTTGGAGGGATTGAGCGTCAGGCCCTGGGCCTTGGCCATGCGGATGGATACCGGCGAAAAATCCTCGAGGAAGGTGCTGCAGCATAGCTCGCGGCCGCACGGGCCGATGCCGCCGAGCATGCGGGCGCCGTCGCGCACGCCGATCTGGTGCATCTCGATGCGGGTGCGGAATTTGTGGGCGAGGTCCTTGACCAGGTCGCGAAAGTCGATGCGGCCGTCGGCGCTGAAGTAAAAGACGATCTTCGAGCCGTCGTGCATATATTGGGCGCGAATGAGCTTCATCGGCATATTGCGGGCCCGGATGCGCTCCAGGCAGAACCGATAGGCGTCGCGCTCGCGTTTTTCGTTGCGATCGGCGTGGTTGATGTCGTTGTCGCTGGCGCGCCTGAGCACCCGCTGGATGCTGTCGGTGGCCAGCAGCTTTCGCTGGACGTGGCCGGTAACCTCGGCGATGGCCGGGCCGCGCTCGGTTTCGACGATGACCTGGTCGCCCGGTCGAAGCTGCAGCTCGCGGGCGTCGAAGTCGTGCTTGATGAAGTTAATGCGCAGTTTGGCCTGCACGACGTTATATAGTCGCTTCTCGCCGCCGAAGGGCTGCTGCGGGTGATTGCGCTGGCTGGAGCTTTCTTGGGCGGAGGTCGTCATGGGAACTCGAGCTATTTATGTGGGAGCGAGGGCGCATCTGTGCGAAGTTTACCTGCCCGTCGCTCACCTACTGGGGGCGCGGCTTCGAAACGAGCCCAACAGCTCCTCGGTGATGAGCTGGCTGTTGACGTTTCGCATCATCAGGCGCTGGGCTTCGCGCACCTCGTCGATCATCTCGAGGGCGTCGTCGAGCGAGACACGCTCGGCATAGTCGGCGATCAGCTCGACCAGGTCGGTGTTGACCAGCCGATCCTTGTCTCGACAGGCAATGTCTCGACAGGCAATATACAGCATGACGTCGCGAAAGAAGAGCTTTAAGACGTCCAGGCGCTTCTCCAACTCGCGGCGGTCTTTGCTCAACGATTCGGCCAGGTCCAAGAGCGGGACCGCCTCGCCCGCGGGCAGATTGATTGCGGTCTTCAAAAAGTCCTCACGCGCCTCGAGCATGCCCGATTCGAGCACAGCGAGCGAGCGGCCGACGCTGCCCTCGCCGTAACGGGCCGCCACGCCGAGTTCTTCGGCCGTAAACGGCTCGTCGAGCTCCTCTTCGCGCTCGTCGAGGATCTGCTCGAGCAGCTCGACGACCATATCGATCTCCAGCGCCCCGAAGCGCAGCACCTGACAGCGTGAGATGATCGTATCGAGCAGCCCGTGGGGCTGGTCGGTCACCAAGATCAGGCGCATGCGCGCCGACGGCTCCTCGAGGGTCTTGAGCAGCGCGTTGGCCGCCGGCTCGGTCAGCGTGTGCGCCTCGTCGATGAGCACGATGCGGAACCGGCCCTCGTAGGGCGATCGGTGCGAGGCCTTCTCGATCTCGCGGATCTGGGCGATCTTGATGAGCTTGAGCTTCTCGCCGGTGGGCTCGACGAAGTGGACGTCGGGGTGCTGGCGCCCCTCGATCTTGCGGCAACTGCTGCACTCGCCGCAGGCCTCGCGAAACTCGCCTTCGGGCCGCTCGGTGCAGTTGACGATGGCGGTGAAGGTCTTGGCGGTCAGGAACTTCCCGACCCCTTTGAGTCCGGTAAACAAATAGGCGTGGTGGACCCGGCCGGTATCCAGCGCTCTTTTGAGGATGTCGAGCGGGCGAGTTTGTCCGCGAATATCAGACCAATGCTGCAAGGGGACTCCGGGTGTGCGCGCTGAGAGGACGCTTCATCGTGGCTCGCAGATGGTACGGATCGGCGGCGTTCCGTGTCAACGTTGAACGGCAGGGGTTCAGGGGTCCAGGGGTCCAGGGGTCCAGGGGTCCAGGAACTGCAAAAGAACACTCACCGCTCAACCGCGATGTAGACGACGCGGCCGCCTCGGATGACCTTGAGGCGCATGACGTCGCCGGTGTCGAAGGCGTTGACGGCGACGTCGAAGTCGTCGGTGTTGGCGATGGTGTCGCTGCCAACCTCGGTGATGACGTCGCGCTCGCGCAGGCCGGCGCCGCGGGCAGGGGAGTCGTCGCCGACGGAGGTCACGACCACGCCGTCGGCGGAGGCGGCGCCGAGCTGGCGGGCCAGCGAGTCGGTCAGGGCTTTGACGCGCACGTCGAGCTCGGCGCTGGCCGGGCTATTCTTTGCGCGGGTGACGCTCAGATCGGGGATGTCCGGCTTATTCTGGTCGGGAAGCTTCTCCATGGTGACGTCGACCGTCAGCGGCTCCTTATTGCGCAACAGCTCGAGCTCGACGGTGCGGCCGGCGCCGGCGGTCGAAGCCAGCCAGGGCAGGTTGTCGCTGGAGTCGACGATCGTCCCGTCGAATTCGAGGACCACGTCGCCGGCCTCGACGCCGGCTTTGGACGCCGGGCTGTCGTCGATGACTTCGGTGACCAGGGCGCCGGTGGTCTTGTCGAGGCCGAAGCTGTGGGCCAGCTTTTTGTCCAGATCTTGGACCCGGATGCCCAGCCAGCTGCGCACCACGTAGCCCTGGTCGGCCAAGTGGGGCAGCAGCTTCTTGACCATATTGATGGGGATGGCGAAGCCGATGCCCTGGCCGTGGCGGTTGATGGCGGTGTTCATGCCGATGACCTCACCGCCGATGCTGATCAGCGGGCCGCCGGAGTTGCCCGGGTTGATGGAGGCGTCGGTCTGCAGGAATTCGGCGTAGATATCTTTGCCCTCGATGCCCAGGTTGCGTCGGTCCAGCGCGCTGATGATGCCGGTGGTCACCGTGTGGCTGAGCCCCAGCGGGTTGCCGATGGCTAAGACGTGCTCGCCGACGCGTACTTTGTCGCTGTCGCCGAGCGCCATGGCCGGCAGTTTGCGGTCGGCGTCGATCTTGATCAGCGCGACGTCAGTCTGCGGGTCCACGCCCACCACTTCGGCGTCGTATTCGGAGTCGTCGAGCATCTTGATTTTAACGCCGCTTGCCCCCTCGACGACGTGGTTGTTGGTCAAGATATAGCCGTCCGGGTGGATGATGAAGCCGGTGCCCTGGGCCATCGAATTGGGCTGGTCGTCCCAGTCGCCGCGGCCGAGCAGGCGGTCGATCTCGTCGCCGGCCCCATAGCTGACGATCAGGTTGACCACTGACGGGCTCAGCCGCTCGGCCAGGGTCGATAGGCTCGAAAAACGCAGCGGCTCGTCCGGATCGATGCCCTTGTGCTCGGAATCCTCGACCCAGACCTCGGGTGCGTCGTCTGAGCGCTCGTCGTCCTGGGCGTGGGCGTCGGGAAGGTGCGCAACAAGCGCACCCATAAAGGCTGCGCAGATCGTCCACTGGAGAAGTCGTCTTTTGATTGTGCCGATCGTCATGATGGGTGTTCTGCGCGCGTGGGGCTTCATGTGGCGCAGCCTCTGCTGGTGAATCGATGCCGCGGGCTAAATCAAATCTGGTCACCACCGCTCTGCCGACAAGCTGCGTGCGACGAGCGGGGGGAACGAGCACCGAGAACCCTCTGTCGATCTCAAAACGCTTGGCAATCGGCGATTAGTCCCGATTTATAATTATGCAGGTCTTAGCAGCTGGCTCAAAGGATGGAGAGTGATTTTCGTAGGAGATCGGGTTTGTTTGGCCGGGATCTATTTGATGTAGAAGCAGCCGTGGTTTGGTTAGGGGGGAGCTGTAACGAAACCGAGAAGTATGGGTGGTGAATTTGAAAAAATAGGAGAGAGATGATGAGACGCTATCTGCTGGTTGGATTTTTATGTGCGGGACTTGTGGCGGCTTGTGGCGACGATCCCGAAGAGCCCTCCAATAACGAGCCTAATAATGGGGCCGATGTGGGCGTCGACGCGGACGCCGGCCCGGATGCTCAGCCAGACGCTCGACCCGATGCCGAGCCTGACGCCGAGCCAGATGCTCAGCCAGATGACGAGGTCGGTCCGGACGCCGACGGGGACGGCGAGGAGCAAGAGCCCAATGACAGCCTCGAGGATGCCAACGCCGTGGTGTTGGGCGGCGAGATCACCGGCACAATCGAAGACCGCGGCGCCGACGCGTTCGACGAAGATTACTTCCGGTTGACCCTTTCCCCCGGCGATCGCGTACGCGTCGAGGTCGCCGCCGATGATGAACTCCAACCGTTTATCTTCGTCGGGGAACAGTTCGAGGAGACCATCTTTTCGGTCGGCGAGGCGCGCAGCGTCGACGGCGTGGCGGCGATCGAATTCACCCTCGACGAGGACGCCGGCGAGGATGTGGACTTCTTCGTGATCGTCACCGATGAGCGAAACGAGCCGGTCGACGCCGAAGAGGATCCGGCCAACGTCGGAGGCGATACGTTCGGCTATACGCTGACGGTCACCGAGGCGACGTGGACGCCCACCGACGAATCCCTGCCCGTCGAAGTCTCCGGTAGCCTCGACAATGTCGGGGTCTACGACTGGTATCAATTCGACGTCACCGCGGACACGCTGGTCAGCGTCGAAATCACCACCGAGGCGGAGGACTTCTCGCCATTCTCGGCCTTCTTGCAAGACGACGGGACCGCCTTCCCGAACCCGGCCAACACGGCGCTGCCGATCTTCGATGACGGGTCGGCCGTCGCCGGCGTGCGCGACTCGTTTTTCCGAGGCGGAGCAGGCTACGACTACGATCTGAGCATCGAGTCGGCGAGCTTCGCGGACCTGACCTTCAATGAGATCGAGGAGGCCGCCGACAATAACGCGATCGGCAGCGCCCAGTCCTTGAGCGGTGATGTCCCCGTGGCTGTCGAAGCGACGGCCACCGGTACCGATATCGACGACCTCGACGCCGATTACTTCTCGGTGACGCTCGACGCCGGCCAGTCGCTCGGCCTCTTCACCGGCCCCGGCCTCGACGATCAGATCGATGACGCTGACACGGTGCTCTTCGTGCTCGATCCGGACGGCAACGAGATCTACTTCAACGACGACTACCCGTTGGCCGGCAACTTCTTCAGCGCCGGCCTCATCACCGCCGACCAAGCCGGTGAATATATCGTCGTCATCGAGCCATTCTGTAACGACGAGGGCTGCTTCGAGGGCGATTATTCGCTGTTTGCCTTTACTGAGCCGGGGGAGTGAGCCGGTTGCCATTGGATGGGATTTTGGTCGTGATCGGAAAACAGGAAGGGACGATGAGACATTATTTGCTGGTCGTATTTCTGTTCGTGGGACTTGCGGCCGCCGCATGCACCGAGACTGGTGATGAACCAGGCCCCGGCCGCAGCGCGGACGCCGCGGCCGACGCTGATGCCGGGCCGGACGCCGATGTTGGCCCAGATGCCCATGCCGGTCCCGATGCCGGTCCTGATGCTGGCGGTGATGCCGATCCGGCTGATTGACCCGGTGTGACCTTCTTCGACATTAGCCCGGCGCTGCGTATGTACGTATTTAGCGCCCCGAGTTGATTAAAACAGATCAGCTCGGGGCGTTTTTGTGCTTTCAAGGCGCCTTGAGAGGCCTGTTCGCCGACCAGCACTGCAAAAAGTAGCGCCCCGAGCCAATCACATGGCTCGGGGCGCTAAATACGTACCTGCGTATTGCAGCGCCGGGCTTTTTTTGGGGTCGACCCAAAACGTGATCGTGAACGTGATCGTAAACGTAGTCGACCTGCAACGCGTTCAGGGCCGCCCAGAAGCTTCTTTCGATCGGCGACCGCGTAGAGAAGCTCTCGCGTCGGGCGGTAGATACGCTTTGGGGCGGCATGCAAGCGCCATTGGAGGTTGAGAATCGTGCAGTTCGTTTGCGGTGTCGATCACGATCACGTTTACGGGGCGGGTTCGTTTTCTCGTGAGGGGAGGATACCCAGGCACCGAAGTCGAAACGCGGCGGTCATTGCGTTGACAGTCAGCCGGTCGGCTACTACGTCTGAATTCGCGAAATATCTGCACCACTAACCCAAACAACGACTCGAACAACAGGAGCAACGATGAAGCTCGGAACCCTCCAAGATGGAACTCGCGACGGCCGCCTGGTGGTCGTCAAGCGTGATAATTCGGTGTACACCCCCGCTGACGGCATCGCGAAGTCGATGCAAGAGGCGCTGGACAATTGGGACGAGGCCGAGCCCAAGCTGCAAGGACTTTTCGAGAAGCTGCAGTCCGGTGATATCGCCGGTGAGCCGGTCGACGTCGATAAATTTCACTCGCCGCTGCCGCGCGCTTACGAGTGGATCGACGGCTCCGCCTATATCAATCACATCGTGCTGGTCCGAAAAGCCCGCGACGCCGAGCCGCCCGAGACGCTCGAGACCGATCCGCTGGTCTATCAGGGCGGCTCCGGACACTTCTTGGCGCCGACCCAGGATATCCCGCTTCCCGACGAGGAATGGGGACTGGACTTCGAGGCCGAGATTGCCGTGGTCATGGGAGATACCCCGCGCGGAGTCAAAGCCGAGGACGCCGGCGAGCACGTCAAGCTTCTGATGGGCCTCAACGACAATACCTTCAGAAACCTCATCCCCGGCGAGCTGGCCAAGAGCTTCGGCTTCTTCCAGTCCAAGCCGGCCACGACCTTTGCTCCGTTTGCCGTCACCCCCGACGAGCTGGGCAATAAGTGGAAGGACGGGCGGGTCCACCTGCCGATGCTCACCGACTATAACGGCGAGTTCTTCGGCAACCCGGACGCCGGCCCGGAGATGCACTTCTCGTTTTTCGACCTCATCGAGCACGTCACCAAGACGCGCTCGTTCACCGCGGGCACCATCCTGGGAAGCGGCACGGTCTCCAATAAGGACCAGTCGAAGGGTTCGTCGTGCCTGTCCGAGAAGCGCATGATCGAGAAGATCGAGACCGGTGAGTTCAAGACGCCGTATATGAAGGACGGTGCGACCGTCGAGATCAAGATGCTCGACGAGGATGGCAACAACATCTTCGGCACCATCTCTCAAAAAATCGTCGAGGCTTGAAGATGAAGCTCTATAGCTACTGGCGCTCGTCGTCGTCCTGGCGAGTCAGAATGGCGTTGGCGTTCAAAGGAGTCGACTACGACTACGAGCCAATCCATCTGCTCGAGCAGGGCGGCATCCAACACAGCGACGAGCATCGGCGGCGAAACGCGATGGAGCAGGTGCCGGTGCTCGAGGTCGACATCGACGGTAAGACGCGCCACTTGGCGCAGTCGATGGCGATCCTGGAGTTCATCGAGGAGTCCTTCCCCGAGCCGGCGCTGCTGCCCGAAGACCCCTTTCTTCGGGGGCGCAGCCGGCAGTTGGCCGAGACGGTCAACAGCGGCATCCAGCCGTTGCAGAATCTTTTGCTTCTGCAACGGCTCGGCAGCTCCTTCGACGTCAACGCCAAGCAGTGGTGCGCGCCGTTCATTGCGGACGGCCTTCGCGCCTATGAGGCGCTGGCCGAACAGGTCGCAGGTGAGTTTTCAGTCGGTGACCAGCCGACGTTCGCCGACCTGTGCCTGATCCCGCAGATGTACAACGCGCGCCGCTTCGAGGTCGATATGAGCGATATGGAGCTGCTGCTTCGTATCGAGCAGAATGTCCAGGCGATGGGCGTCTTCGACCAGGCCCACCCCGACCAACAACCCGACGCGGCAGGCTGAACGATGGTCGAGCGTGCAGAAGACGTCATCATCAAGCATTACGATCAGCTCACCAAAGACGAGCTATACCGGATCGTGGTGCTTCGAAACCTCGTCTTCGTGGTGGGGCAGGGGATCACCGTCGAGCCAGAAGTCGACGGACGCGACCCCGAATGCGCGCACGCCATGCTCTGGGAGGACGGCGAATTGGTGGGCACGGCCCGGCTGTTCGTCGACGAGGAGCCGGTCGTGGTCGGCCGCGTCGCCGTCCACCCCGACCGCCAGCGTCAGGGCCTGGGCAGTGTGCTTATGGAGGCGGTCCAGGAGTATCTGGGCGCTCGAAGCGCCGAGCTCCACGCCCAGGCCCACCTCGAGGCCTGGTATGCCCGCCTGGGCTGGACGCGCACAGGCGAGCCCTTCGAGGAAGCAGAGATACCCCACGTGATGATGTGCTGGGGCGCCTGAATGGGCCGCCTACTGGTTGAACTCGGGTGGGAGTTGGCGCCTCGGGCCATATTCGGGGCGTGGCCTTTGGCTTTGCTCGAGGCGCTCATCGGCGCGCCGGATATCGGCGGTGCACTCGGCGCGCTCCTTGACACTCAAAAACCACTTGCGAAACATCAAGAATGCGGCCGGCTCGGTGACCATGCGATAGAGCAATTCGCGCGGGCTCCAGCCGAGCTTTAGCCGCGCGCGGTACACGAGGCGGGTCTTCTCGGGCGCGAATTGATTGAGCATGATCGACCAACTCGCCGTGTCTCCGGTGGCCTTCTGATCGACAGATTGGGGTACGAGCACCAGCGCCCGCTCTTTTTGCATCTCGGCGATCCGCAGGTCACCCGCGGCGCCTACTGAGAGGATGTCGCCCTCGTTGAGCCGCTGTCGCTCGGGGAGGACATCGTCTGCGCCGGGCCCCTCGATATAACCGATGATATTTTGGATGCGGGCGTAGATATGCTCGGCGCCGTCACGTTGGCCCACGCGGACCAACCACGGCCAGATATCGGCGGGTTTGGCGTGGACGGTGATGGCGCGGTTGGCCACATGGTTGGCCTGCGAGACGATGTCGTCGCCGGGCATCGGCCGCTTGATGTCGATCGGTTCGGCACCCCAACGCCGATGCCACGGTCGAACGACCAGGCCGTAGGCCACGCCGGCGGCGCCGGCAGCGGCCAAACTCCAGGTCAGCATCTTCCTTGTCGTTGATTCCACGTCGACCTCCGTTGGCGAGTTTGCAACCTCAAACCTAAGGAAGATCCCTGCTTGGCCAACTTCGGCCCGCGTTTACCGAGGCGCTCGACCCGGCCGACGCTGTCCAATCAGCCGGCGAAGCTCGGCGATGTCGACCGGCTTGACCAGGTGATGGTCGATGCCGGCCCGACGACTGTTTTGCAGATCCTCGTGCCGGCCATAGCCGCTCAGCGCGATGATCACGGCGTCGCGCGTCTGTGGAAGCTCGCGCAGTCGGCCGGCGACCTCGTAGCCGTCCATGACGGGTAACCCGATGTCTAGGAGGACCACGTCGGGCTCGAAGCTCGCCGCAGACGCCACGGCCGTTTCCCCATCGTAGGCTAACTCGACCTGGTGGCCGTCCTGCTCGACGAGTAGCGATAGGGAGTTGGCGAAATCGCGGTTGTCGTCGACGAGCAGCACACGTTGGGGTGGCGACGCCGACCCGTCGGCGACGTCGTCGTCGGCGAGGTCCGCAGGCGAGCGGCGAGCGGGTAGCCGTACGACAAACCGGCTCCCTCGATCGGGACCTTCGCTGTAAGCCTCGACGGTTCCACCGTGTAAGTCGACCAACCGATCGACAATCGTCAAGCCGAGCCCCAGGCCGCCCTGTGTGCGGTCGAGCGTCGCGTCGGCCTGCTCGAAGAGATCGAAGATATGGGGCAGCAAATCGGGGGCGATGCCCACGCCTTCGTCTCGAACCTCGACGACCGCCTCATCTTGTTCGACGGCCACGTCCACCCAGATACGGCTGCCCTCCGGGCTGTACTTCGAGGCGTTGTCGAGCAAATTGGTGAAGACCTGTACCAGCCGTGTCGAGTCGCCCCGCAGCACGACAGATTCATCCGGCATCGATAGCTCGATATGCTGGTTTTCGCGTTTGACTCTATCCCGTACGGCGTCGAGCGCGTCGTCGATGATGTCGGCGAGCGGGACGTGCTCGTCGCGCATCTGAACTTGATGGTTCATCAACCGCGACACATCGAGGAGGTCGTCACTCATCCGGCGCATATGCTCGACTTGCCGGGTGACGATCTCCAAAGCATCGTCCCTGGCCGCGGCCTCGGCGTCGCTTTGAAGCACTTGAGTCGCCATCGCGATCGCGGCCATCGGATTGCGAAGTTCGTGGCTGAGCATGGCGAGAAACTCGTCCTTGAGGCGGTTCTCGTGGCGTAGTTGCTCGTCCTTCTTGGCGAGTTGCTCGTAGGCTTTCTCGATGCGCTTCTTTTTACGCTGAATCTCCTGGCCGCGCTCGTATAACTCGGCCTCGAGCTCGGTGACGTGCGACTTCAGTGCCCCCTCGTGGGCCTCGAGGCGCATGAGGTCGGTGACGTCCTCGACGCGGTGAATGATCGCGTAGAGTTCGCCGTGGTTGTCGATCACCGGGGTGTTCCTGGGGCTCCAATAACGCACCTCGAAGGAACCGTCGGGGCGCGGGATATCGTATTTTTGGACGGCCATGGAGTCGGGCTGTAACTCGTGGCGCACCGCCTCGAGCGAGGCGCGAAGGTTACTCACGCCGGTGGGCCCGGACTCGTCCGGGTTGTCGGGGAAGACCTCGAAAATATGACGGCCGACGATCTCATCACGCTCGGTCATCGTCGCCTCCAAATAGGCCTCATTGACCGCGATAATCTTGAAGGCGGGGTCGAGGATCAGGTAAGGCGCCGGCGTCGAGCGGAAGACTAATCCAAAATCGACTGCGCTATCTGAGGGGTCGCTCATTGAGGTGCCTGTGTCGAAAGCAAATACCGGTGGCGTCGTGATCGAGCCGTCGATATGCCCAAAGCAACACACGCAGCGACGCCCGTCATCCCAAAAACAGAATTGCGACGCCGACTACTGCTACGCCGGCACCGATGATCGAGCGCGCGGTGAGCTTCTCCTTGTCGATGAAGTAGGCCAGCGGCAGAATGAAGATGGGGCTGGTCGACGACAGCGTCGCAGCGATGCCCGTATAGGTGTATCGCAGGCCGGCGTTCATCAGCCAGATCCCCAGGAAGGTCCCCAAGAAGGTCGCCGCGAAGAGCATGGCGAAGGTGCGCCTATTTTTGAGCGGATCGGCGGTCTGACCGAGGCGCCCGAGCACGCCCAGGACCACCCCCAGACCGGCGATCCCGAAGGCCAGGCGCACGATGCTGATCTCGAGCGCCGAGATCTCGGCACCACCGAGCTTGGTGAGCACGTTGCCCAGCGCTTGGCACAGCGCCGCGCCCACTCCGAACGCCAAACCGATCTTCTCGGCGCGGCTCAGACCGGGCCCGGGGGCGTCTGGCGGGGATGAAGCCTCCGAAGATGAGGTGTCTGCCGCCGTGGGCGAATCCGTGTGGCGCTCGAGGATGACCCACACCACGCCGCTCAGCGTCAGGACCATGCCGGCGACCAACTCGACGGTGACCGGCTCTGCGAGCACCGGGATGGCCAGAAGGGCGGTCATCGGCGGCGTCAGCGCCGAGAGCAGCAGCGTGCGTCGGGCTCCCAGGCGATTCAAGGCGTTGAAGTAGGCGGTGTCGCCGATGGTCAGCCCGATCACCCCGCTTACGGCGAGAACGCCGGTCTCGAACAGACCCAGCTCGCTCGGCCACAACCGCCCGTCGAGCACCAGCAGGGCGATGAACATCAAGAGCACGGCGATGACGCATTTGAGGGCGTTCATGACCAGCGGGCCGACGCTGCGGCCGAGGCGAGCAAAGATCAGACTGGCCGTGGCCCACACGGCGCTAGCTGAAAGTGCGGCGAGTTCTCCCATGGGACTGCAATTCCGTCGGCGAGCAGGGCGTTTCGTGGCGACGCCTGACTATCAGATGCGCCATAGCCTGTCAGGTCAACAAGCCTGTCAGGTCAGTTTGACGTTTGCCCTATACGGCGTTATCTATAACATAGTAATCTGGTGGGTATTATGGTGATTTAAATGCCACCCCCGATTCGACGGCCAGACGCGCTGGATTTCTGGTCGACGGGAACGTAATGTAAATGCCGCGTGTTGGAGAAATGAAGCCGACGAATCGGAACCACTCCCTCGCGACCGAGAGCCGCTTTGGCCGACGATAGGACGATGACTGCAGTGACCAATCAATTTCGAGTCGACAATAGCCACGACGCGGCCGACGCGCCGGCCGAGCCATCGAGCGAGCTGCGCGCGGTGGAACGCATCGACGAGCTCGTCGGCCGGACCACCTTGGTGCGCCTTCGCCGGGTCGTCGATGAGGACGGCCCCGAAGTCTACGTCAAGATGGAGAATACCAATCCCAGCGGAAGCATTCGGGACCGGTATATCACCGAGATCGTCACCCGCGCGGTCGACGCCGGTTATATCGTGGCCGGCGACTCGTTGGCCATCGCGGGCATCGATGATTCGTCGGTGGCTGCTGCCTGGCTGACCAACCTCTTGGAGCTCGATCTGCGGGTGTTCGCGCCGACGCATTCGAGCCGCAGGCTCGTGCCGCTCATCGAGCGTTACGGCGCGGATATCGAGTGGACCGACGAGGACGGCGGGCTCGACAGCGCCATCGATAAGGCGGCCGGCTGGGCCCGTCAGGCGGCCGACCGCATGTATGTCGACGGCTACCGTCGTCAGGCGGTCAAAGACGCCTATACCGATATGGCCGACGAGATCCTCGAGGCGCTCCACGGCCGCATCCTCGGCGCCTTCATCACCTCGGTGACCACCGGCGGCACCTTCCGCCACGTCGCCGGCGAGCTTCGTGAGACCCACCCGGCGATGCAGGTCGGCGGCGCGGTGCTCACTGACTACGATTTTCCGGCGCTGCGCGGCCATGCCTATAATCGGCTGCGCAAGGTCAGCCTCAAAGAGGCCTGGCAGATGCGCGACCGTCTGGCTCGCGAAGAGGGTCTGTTGCTCGGCCCCAAGGGCGCCGCGGCCGTCTTACTGGCCGTCGAGATGCGCGCCGACCTCCCCGACGAGGAGGTCATCGTCGCCCTGAACCCCGATTCGGGCCAGCGCTACCTCGGCTGGGAAGATACCCCCTTATTCGAAGTCACTTTCCACCCCGACTCGGTCTAGCCTCTAAAATTGCACGTCCGAGCGTGGGCACAGTTGTCCATGATATCCACCACTGTCCTTCCAAACCAATACGGAGCAATCATGAGTGTGCAGGTGAGAATCCCGACCCCGTTGCGCAAATTCACTGACGGCCAAGACAAGGTCAGCGTCGAGGGAGAAACCGTCGGCGAGGCCCTGGATAATCTGGCCTCGGCCCATCCCGAGCTGGCCAGCCGAATCTTCGACGACAGCGGCACGGTTCGCCGCTTCGTCAACGTCTTCGCCAACGACGAAGATATTCGATTTATGGAGAAGCTGGAGACGCCGTTGTCCGACGGCGACCAGGTCTCGATCGTCCCTGCCATCGCGGGAGGGTGAGGTGGCTCAACGCGCACGCAAATTTCAGAACCAGCCCGATGTGAAGGCCCCGTTGCCCAAGGCATCTCTTCTGGAGATGGTCGGCAATACCCCGATGGTCAAGCTCAATCGGCTGACCGCACATCTGCCCGACGCGGTCGAGGTGTGGGTCAAGCTCGAGATGCTCAACCCGGGCGGGTCGGTCAAAGACCGGCCGGCGCGCCAGATCATCTTGGACGCCATCGACTCCGGTGAGCTCACCCCGGACAAGACGCTCATCGACTCGACCAGCGGCAACACCGGCATCGCCTACGCGATGATCGGTGCCGCGGTCGGCGTTGACGTGGCGCTGGTGATGCCCGAGAACGTCTCGCCGGCCCGAAAGCATATCGTGTCCACCTACGGCGCCGAGATCATCTACTCGGATCCGATGGAGGGCAGCGACGGCGCCCAGCGTCTGTGCAAGGAGTTGGTCGATAACGACACCGAGGGGAAGTATTTCTACGCCAACCAATACGGAAACCCCTCGAATCCGCGGGCGCATATCGAGACGACCGCCGCGGAGATCTGGGCGCAGACCAGCGGCCGCGTGACCCATTTTGTCGCCTCCACGGGTACCTCCGGGACGATTATGGGAGTGACTCGCGGACTGCAGGAGCGCAACCCGGAGATCGCCACGTACGGCGCCCAGCCCTCAGATGCCTTCCACGGCCTCGAGGGGCTCAAGCATATGCCCACCGCGATCGTCCCCGAGATCTACGATGAGGACATCCTTTCGGGGGT
Source organism: uncultured Bradymonadales bacterium (assembly GCA_964386725.1). Classification (GTDB taxonomy): domain Bacteria; phylum Myxococcota_A; class Bradymonadia; order Bradymonadales; family Bradymonadaceae; genus CAYLTX01. The sequence continues at coordinate 18,127 of CAYLTX010000120.1, forward strand.
GGTATACGTGGACACCGAGGACGGCTGGGACATGGCCGAGAGCCTCGCCCGAAGAGAGGGCATCGCCGCCGGCAACTCCGCGGGCGCCAATGTATGGGCCGCGCTGAAGTTGGCCGAAGATCTCGATGAAGGCGTCGTGGTGACGGTTATCTGCGATCACGCCGACCGTTATTTGGGGCAGTGAGAGTTCGCCATGAGCCGTTTCGATGAGCGAAGCCGGGGTATGCGTGCGGGAATCAAATATGACTGACGAATTATGGAGCAAAGACATCCTCGACCCGGTCGTCTCCTGGCTCGAGGAGGCCTATCCGGTCGAGGGCTGCGGCCTCATCGTCGAGAAGGACGGCGAGTATCGCGTCATCGAATGCGAGAACCTGGCCGATAAATACCACGATATGGATCCGGAGCAGTTCCCGCGCACCGCGCGCGAGTTCTATATTATCGATCCGATGGAGTTTATGCGCGCCGAGGACCGCGGTGAGCGCGTGGCGGTCATCTTCCACAGCCACGCCGACGTGGGCGATTACTTCAGCGACGAGGACGTCGCTGCGGCGACGCTGCCCACCGACAGCGACGACGAGCCGCTCGAGCCCAGCCACCCCGGCGTCGACTATCTGGTCGTGTCCACGCGCGAGGACGGCGCCGATCACGCCACCGTCTTTCGATTCAGCGAAGAGCAGCAGGGGTTCCCGCCGATCGTCGACATCCAGATCGACGACGGCGAGTACCAAATCGAAGAACTCTAACCCAAGCGACGCCCGTCCCCGGCGTCGTTTTCATCGCTTATAGCGAAACAGGCACCGCCGTCGGCCGGCCGCGCTCGTCGTGCTCGACGCGCGCAAAGCCCATCTTCGGGTCGTGCTCGAAGATCAGAATCCAATCCTGCCGCGCAGCCTCGTAGAGCAATTCTCGCTTCTCTTCGACCGTGACCAGCGGCTGCAGGTCGTAGCCCATCACGTACGGGTCGCGCATATGCGAGCTGGTCGGGATCAGGTCGGCCATATACGCGAAGGTGTGCTCGTCGGTGGTGATCTTGACCACCTGCATCCCGAAGGTGTGGCCGTGCACCGGCAGCACCTCGATGCCGGGCATGATCTCGTCGATGCCGTCGACCAGCTCGAGCTCGGGGGCGTCGTCGGAGGTCTCGAAGAAGCTAAAGTCGATCTTCCGGTAGCTGCCGCCGTCGCGCGCGCTCGGCGCGTTGGCCCAGGACCAGTTGCGTCGCTGCACCCAGTGGCGCGCGCCCGGAAACACCGCCTCGACCGACTCGCCATCCTCGGCAAAACGGCTCACGCCGCCGGCGTGGTCGAAGTGCAGGTGCGTCAGGATGACGTCGTCGATATCGGCGGTGCCGAGCCCGCGCGACTCCAGCGCCCCAGCCAGCGCGACGTCTTGGCTGTGGATCTTGTAGATGTCGCGTTCTTTGTCGCTCCATTTGTCGCCGATGCCGACATCGACCAGCACGTTGCGGTTGGCGTATTCGACGAGCAGGCAGCGGCAGGCCATGTCGATGCGGTTATTGTCGTCGGGCGGGTTGGTGCGTTGCCATAGCGGGCGGGGGATGATGCCGAACATCGCGCCGCCATCGAGCCCAAAGCGGGCTTCCATGATCGGGGTTACGCTCTTGGGTCGGGTTGTTTTGCCCATCGGAAATCTCCTCGAGTCAGGGTTATGGGTTGAGTTCTTGATAACGACGGCAGGCCCCGCAGACAAGCTAAGGCAAACAAAAGGTTTTATCGGGGGGGAGATTATGGTTAATTGTGGCGGTGTTGATGGTGGTGGTTGGTCGTGTTCGTTGACGGCTACCGTCACGATCACGTTCACGACCACGACCACGGCAACTCCTGGACCCCTGGACCCCTGGCCCCCCGGACCCCTAGCAGTTAAGCAGTTCCTGGACCCCCGGACCCCTAGCAGTTAAGCAGTTCCTGGACC
>CAYLTX010000121.1:0-18770 GCA_964386725.1 uncultured Bradymonadales bacterium
AGAGCCTGCCGATGAAGAGCCTGCCGATGAAGAACCTGCCGATGAAGAGCCTGCCGAGGACGAGCCTGCTGAAGCTGAGGCGGTCGAAGAGCCCGCCGAGGACGAGTCCACCGAAGAACCTGCAGAGAGCGACGAGGCCGCAGTCGCCGAAGAAGAAACAGAAGAAGTTGAGGAAGAGCCCGCCGCCGGGCCTCGCAACCGAATGGAGCCGGAAGAAGAAAAAGAAGAACTCGCCGCGGATGGCAATCAGGGCAAGGAAGACGCGGTTGAAAATGAAAAGAAGAACCCGGGCGGGATTGCAGGAGCCTGTGCGAGTTCCAGCGGCCAGAAACGCTCGCGCCAACAGACCGCCATCCCCGTGCTCTTAACGCTGCTTGCCTTCGGTCAATTTGTCCGCCGCCGGGCCGGCTCGAGCCAGCAAAGTTGAGCTAACTAGCGGCCGCGCGCGGGGTCGAATGCCCCCGGCGCGCGGCCGGCCACCCTCAAGCCTCCAGCGCTCGCTCGAGGTCGGCCAGAAGATCGTCGCCATCCTCGATCCCCACCGATAGACGCACCAGCCCGTCCGTGATGCCGAGTTCCTCGCGCACCTCTTTGGGAACCGAGGCATGCGTCATGATCGCCGGATGCTCGATGAGGCTCTCGACGCCACCCAGGCTCTCGGCCAGCGCAAAGACGTTGACCGACTCGAGCATGCGACGCGCCTTGTCGAGCCCCTCCTCCAGGAAGAACGTGATCATCCCGCCCGGCCCGGACATTTGCTTCTGGGCGATATCGTATTGCGGGTGCGACTCCAGCCCCGGATACAGCACACGCTCGACGGCGGCGTGCTCGTCGAGGAATGTGGCGATGCGCTTGGCGTTGGCCTGATGCTGGCGCATGCGCACGTGGAGGGTCTTGAGGCCGCGAAGCACCAGCCAGCAATCCATCGGGCCGGGCACTGCTCCGATGGAGTTTTGGATAAAGTGCAACCGCTGGGCGGTCTCGTCGTCGTTGGTGACCACCATGCCGCCGACGACGTCGGAGTGGCCGTTGATGAATTTGGTCGTCGAGTGGACGACCATGTCGGCGCCGAGGGCGAGCGGGTTTTGGAAATACGGGCTCATAAAGGTGTTGTCGACGACCACCGGGATCCCGCGCGCGTGGGCGACCTCGCAGATCTGCTCGATATCACAGATCTTCAACAGCGGGTTGGTCGGCGACTCCAGCCAGACCAGGCGAGTCTCGTCGGTCAGCGACGCCTCGAAGGCGTCCATATCGGTCATGTCGACAAATGAGAAGTCGACGCCCATCTTCTCGAAGACCTTGGTGAACAGACGGTAGGTGCCGCCGTAGACATCATCGCCCGAGACGACGTGATCGCCGGTTTCGAGCAAGTGCAGGATCGAGGTCGTCGCCGCACAACCGGAGCCAAAGGCGATGCCGTGTCGTCCGCCCTCGAGGCTGGCCACGCAATCTTCGAGCGCGTGGCGCGTCGGGTTCTGCGTGCGGCTATACTCGTAGCCGGTGTGCTCACCGGGGCTGGTCTGCACATAGGTCGAGGTCTGAAAGATCGGCGTCATGATCGCGCCGGTATTCGGCTCGGGCTCCTGGCCGGCGTGAATGGCGCGGGTGCCGATGCCGAATTCGCGATAGTCGTGGTCGGGTTTATGCATAATCTGGTTGTTGGTTTAGGGTTCTTGGTTTTGGCTTATTTAAGGTATGAGGGGGACTTTTGCGTGCCGCCCCATAAGATTCCTATAGCATCACCAAGAACCAACCACCAACCACCAAGAACAGTCGGTCAACAGAGGATTGACGATGAACATTGACAGCCACCAAACCCGTCCATATAGTTCGCCGACGCTACGCGCAGGGCATAAGTGCGCGCAGAGATGCGCAATGCTTGGTGCAGAGCTGCCAGATTAGCTGAACGGGCGTGCGGTCCCAGCAGATGTTGTGGAACGCAGCCCCTTGTTATTTCGGCGTCTGGTCTAACTTTTGGTCGGACGGTCGGGCTTTGGCAGTTTAGCCGACTTGTTCATTCACTCAAACTCCAACTGATTCGGTTCACCCAAGGTCGTTCATGACAACCCAGGAAACCACACAACCCACCACAGATGATTTTGCGGCTCTTCTCGACGAATTCGATCAAGAGATCGAAGTCGTCTACGAGAACGAGATCACCACGGGTCGCATTCTCGAGATTGGCGAGGACTACGCGCTCATCGACATCGGATTCAAGTCCGAGGGACGCATCGCTGTCGACGAGTTCAAAGATGATTCGGGCCAGCTGCTCTTCGAGGAAGGAGACGAGGTTGAAGTCCTCGTCGAATCCCGCGAAGACGAGTCTGGTCAGTGCGTGCTGTCGAAAGAGCGTGCCGACCGACGACGTGTCTGGGACGCGATTGCCGAGAAGGCCGAAGACGACCAGCTCGTGCGCGGCGTGATCACCAACCGCGTCAAAGGCGGTCTTCAGGTCGACATCGGCGTCAAAGCCTTCCTCCCCGGTAGCCAGGTCGAATTGCGCCCCACGCGCAATTTGGACAAGTATATCGGTCAGGAATACGCCTTCCGCATCATCAAGTTCAACCAGAACCGCCACAACATCGTCCTCAGCCGCCGCGCCCTGCTCGAAGACGAGCGCGCAGAGCTCAAGGAGAAGACCCTCCAGAAGCTCAAGGCCGGCGCGACCATCGACGGTATCGTCAAGAACATCACCGACTACGGTGCGTTCGTTGACTTGGGCGGCATCGACGGTCTTCTGCACATCACCGACATGAGCTGGGGCCGGGTCTCGCACCCGACCGAGATGTTCACCGTCGGCGATGAGATTCAGGTCCGAGTGCTCAAGTTCAACCCGGACAACGAGCGCGTCAGCCTGGGCTACAAGCAGCTGACTCCCGACCCGTGGGAAGGCGCCGAAGATCGCTACCCGGACGGATCGCAGGTGTTGGGCAAAGTGGTCAGCCTGATCGACTACGGCGCATTCGTCGAGCTCGAGGAGGGGATCGAAGGTCTGATCCACATCTCCGAGATGAGCTGGACGCGACGCATCAAGCATCCCAACCGCGTCGTCAGCGAGAACGAGATCATCGAAGTGGCCATTCTCAACCTGGACACCGACGAGAAGAAGGTCTCGCTGGGCATCAAGCAGATCGACCCGAACCCCTGGGAGTTGCTCGAGGACAAGTACCCGATCGGTACTCGTATCCTGGGCAAGATCCGCAACATCACCGACTTCGGTATCTTCATCGGTATCGAAGAAGGCATCGACGGCCTGGTCCACATCAGCGACATCAGCTGGACTCAGAAGATCCGTCACCCCTCCGAGTTGTACGAGCCCGGCCAAGAGGTCGAGGCCGTCGTGCTCAATATCGACGTCGATAACGAGCGTTTCTCGCTCGGTATCAAGCAGCTCGAGCCGGATCCGTGGGAGACCATCCCGCAGCGCTATCCACCGGGCAAGATCATCACGGCCAAGATCACCAAGATCACCGACTTCGGCGCGTTTGCCGAAATCGAAGAGGGGATCGAGGGCCTGATTCACATCTCGGAGCTGGCCGAGCGCCGCATCGAAGATGTGCGTGAAGTGGTCAAAGTCGGCGAAGAGCACAAAGTCGAAGTCATCAGCGTCGACCCCAAGGAGCGCAAAATCGCCCTTTCGGTCAAAAACTTCGTCCGTCGCTCCGAGCGTGGAAGCCTGCAGGAGTACACCGAGGATGCGGGCGCAACCGCCCAGCTCGGCGACCTCCTCAAAGGCAAGCTCGGCGATATCGCCGAGGGTTCCGAAGCGATATCTTCCGACGAAGAAGAAGAGGTCGTCGAGGCCGCCGCGGCTCCGGAAGCTGAAGAGGCCGAAGAGGCCCCCGAAGCCGAGGAAACCGCCGAAGCTGAAGAGGCCGAAGAAGCCGAAGAGGCCGAAGAAGCTGAAGAAGCCGAAGAGGCTGAAGAAGCCGAAGAGGCTGAAGAGGCCGAAGAAGCTGAAGAAGCCGAAGAGGCTGAAGAAGCCGAAGAAGCTGAAGAAGCCGAAGAGGCCGAAGAAGCTGAAGAGGCCGAAGAAGCGGAAGAGGCCGAAGAGGCCGAAGAAGCTGAAGAGGCCGAAGAAGCGGAAGAGGCCGAAGAAGCTGACTCGAAGAAGACGGCGGTCTCCGAAGAGGAGTAAGCTTTCGACTGCTCTCGGCTAGAGAGAACACCCCGGGCGGTCACTCGCCCGGGGTTTTGTTTTTGATTCGTGAGTAAAAAGTCTCCCGTCGGCATCGCCGGCTGATTTTATCGGCCTCTTCACCGTCAATGCTCGACGATGCTACCCGCATCGCCTGCGCTTGCCGGCTACGATGCCGAAAAAATCATCTCGCCAAGCCTCGGTCCGACTTCTTACACACGAATCATTTTTCTACTGCTTCCCCTTGCGCCCACCCTACCTGAATGCAAATCTGGGGCTGAATGAATACCTGATGTTTACGGTCGATAATGGAAGGATGCCCCCCAAAGGCTTGTTAAATACTCGATGATTGAAGCACTCGAAAAAAAACGCCTCATCTACGTGACGGGCAAAGGTGGCGTCGGAAAGAGCACGGTGACCGCGGCACTCGGCCGCGCCCTGGCCGCCCGTGGCCAGCGCACGCTCATCATCGAAACCGACGCATTCTCAGCCATGCCCGACCTCCTCGGCCTCGGCGGCGACACCGACGAGGCCACCCCGGCCGGTGAGAACCTCTGGGCGATCAACCTGGAGGCGAGCGAATGCTTCGTGCAGGCACTTCGCCGCTTTGTGCCCAGCGAGCGCATCTCCCGCGCAGTCGCCCAAAACAAGGTCGCGCGGGTCTTCTTCAAGGCCGCCCCGTCGGTCAATGAATTCGTCATCCTCGACCAGGTCACCGAACAACTCGACCGCGAGGAAGACGGCCGCCCGGTCTACGACAATGTGATCGTCGATCTACCGGCCAGCGGCCACGCAGTGACGTTTCTGAGCGTTCCGCAGACCCTCCACGGTATGATGAAGGTCGGGCCCATCGCCAGCCGTGCTGAACGCATCGCAGCCGACGTTCGAGACGAATCGCTCACCGCGATCATCGGGGTCTGTCTGCCCGAGGAGATGCCGGTCAACGAGACGCTCGATCTGGCGCGAAAGCTCGACGAGTCGCTCGACCGATCTCTGACCGGCGTTATCCTTAATATGGTCCACACGCTCCCGGTCGACCCCGTCCGTCGCGACGTCTTCGAAAACCTCCTGAGTCAACTCCGTGAAGAGGGTCAGATCGACGAAGACTCCCTGCACGAAGATGGGCCGGCCTTGAATAAGGTTGTCGCAGGAAACGCGCTGGCGATGGGCTGGCACGACCGAGACCAGCACTACCTTGGCCTGTTGACCAGTCGCATCGACGCCCCCGTAAAGCCAATCCCGGTCATTTACGAAGAGGACAGCACCGTGATCGTCGACGCGCTGGCCAAGAGGCTCCAAGAGCCGACCGACGACAGCGAAGGTGCCGCGGCGTCTTAGCTGCTCTAGCCCAACTTCCGGTCGATAATTGTGTGGCAATGAGGTCCGACGTGAGTGAAACGCCCCGACAATCCGAAGATATCACCGACCCGGTCGGAGACTGCCTGGCGAGCGCGCGACTGATCGTGTGCAGCGGACCGGGCGGTGTGGGCAAGACGACCACGGCCGCCGCTCTCGGCCTACGCGCGGCACTGATGGGCCGAAAGGCGATCGTGCTGACGATCGACCCCGCCAAACGCCTCGCCAATAGCCTGGGGCTGAGTGAATTGACCAATACCCCGCAGCATATCGCGCTCGAGGAGCACCTCGACGAAGTGCCCGCTCCCGACGGGGGCGAGCTGTGGGCGATGATGCTCGACCAGGAGCAGACGCTCGCCGATCTCGTCGCCCGCCACGCCCCGGATAGCGGAGCCCTGGAGCGCGCGCAGGACAATAATATTTACAAGCTGCTGTCGACCGCGCTCCACGGCATGCAGGAGTATATGGCGCTGGAGAAGCTCCACGACCTGTACACCGGCGGCTACTTCGACCTGGTGGTTCTGGACACCCCGCCGACCAAAAATGCTCTGGATTTCCTGGAGACTCCGCGGCGAGCTTCGCGCTTTTTCGACGAGCGGATCATCAAGTGGTTTTTGCCGGACAAATCGGCCAACCGAGGATTCTTCAGCCGAGTGTTTAACCCGGGCTCGGTCATCCAATCGCTGCTGTCCAAGATCTTCGGCGAGTCGTTCATTGGCGATCTCATCGAGTTCTTCGACACCTTCCACTACCTCATCGACGTGCTCAAAGAGCGCGGCGATATGATCGAATTTATCCTTCGCGACCCGGCCACCTACTTTTTGATCATCACCAGCGCCGACCCGCGGCGCATCCGCGAGGCGCTGTACTTCCACGAAAAGCTCGCCAACCTCGACCAGAAGGCCCAGGCCTTCGTCATCAACCGCGTCACCCCCGAGTTCAACCACGTCGACGTCGACAGCCTCGACAAGGCACACCTCGAAGAGCTGCTGCAAGAGCACGGCATCGCGGACAGCGACGAGCGTGAGTTGATGCGAGGCGAGATGGAGGACCATTACCGCGCGCTGGCACAACTCGCGGTCAAAGACCGAAGCTCCATCGAGAAGCTCGGTGACAAGGTAGGAAAACACGTGCTTCAGGCTATCCCACTGCTCGGCCAAGACGTCCACACGCTCGCAGCACTTCTAAAGCTGAGCAATTGGCTGACACCATCCAATCCCGTCACTGCGTGACTGGCTTGGAGAGAGTGAGAGAGTCAGAAAGTGAGAAAGTGAGAAAGTAAGATGGCGTATGTGGCCGATTGAGAGCCGTTGCTGTTTCTAACTCTCTTACTCTCTCACTATCTTACTCTCTCACTATCTTACTTTCTCGCCACAACGTGGCTTAACTCTTCTTATCTTCGACAATCTGCAGGATCCGCTCCACAACCTCGTCGATCTCCAAGCCGGTGGTGTCGACTTCGACGGCGTCGTCTGCCTTCTTGAGAGGCGCAACATCGCGTTCCGTGTCGCGTTTGTCGCGAGCGACGATCTCGTCGTAGACGTCGTCGAGATTGGCGTCGATGCCCTGCTCTCGCATCTGCTCGAGGCGGCGGTGAGCGCGCACCTCTTTGGAGGCGGTCAGGAAGATTTTGACGTCGGCGTCGGGGAAAACCACCGTGCCGATATCCCGGCCCTCGAGCACGCTCGGCTCGCTGCGGCCGAGGTCGCGCTGAATGTCGAGCAGCGCCTTTCTGACCGCCGAGAAGCCCGAGATCTGACTCGATGCGCGGGTGACGTGTGGAGTGCGGATTTGCTGGCGCATCGCCTCACCGTCGACGTACAGGACGTTGTCGTCGCCCTCGCGGCGAAAATCAAAGTGCAGCGAGGCGGCGAGCATCGAGACGTCCTCGGGATCCTCGAGATCCTCGCCGTCTTCGAGCGCCCGGTAGGCGACCGCGCGGTAAATGGCGCCGGTGTCGATGAGCTGGTAGCCCAGCTCCTGTGCGACGCGGCGAGCGATAGTCGACTTGCCGGCTCCGGCCGGTCCATCAATTGCGACAATCATGCGGGCGCCTCCTCGGCGTGGAAAGTCTCGAGTACATCGGCCAATCCCTCCAGGCAGCGTGCGTTCTGTGCCTGGGTGCCGATGGAGATGCGCAGGTGGTTGGGCAGTCCGTAGCCGGCCATCGGGCGCAGAATCACGCCGAGACGAAGCATCGCCTCGTAGATCTTCTGGCCCTCCACCGGCATCGCCACCAACAAAAAGTTCGTCTGGCTGGGCGTCCAGTCAACACCGAATCGGGCCAGCTCGCGCAGGCCTGCCTCGAGCTGGGCGCGGCCATTCTCGTTGACCTCGACCGAGCGCGCGACGAAGTCGCGATCGGCGAGCGCGGCGCGCGCAGCCTCTTGGGCGACCAGGTTGACGTTGAACGGCTTTCGGATGCGGTTGATGCAGTCGATGATCTCGGGGGTGCTGATCGCGTAGCCGACCCGCAGCCCCGCCAGCCCGTAGCATTTGCTGAACGTGCGCGTCACGATGAGTCGCTCGCGAAGATCGCGAAGCTCGAGCGCGGTCGTATAATCATCGGCCTGGATATAGTCATGGTAGGCCTCGTCGATGACGACCACCACATGCTCGGGCACCTCGCTCAACAGGTGGCGAAGCCCCTGCTCGCCCACGTAGGTGCCCGTGGGATTATTCGGGTTGGCCAAAAACAACATCTTCGTGTCATCGTCGCAGGCCGCCGCGAGCTCCTCGGCGTCGGGCAAAAAACCGTCGCGCACAGGTACGGTCACCACATCGGCGCCGTGACCCATCAGTGAGATCGGATACGAGCCGAACGAGTACTCGGTGACCACACCTTGGTCGCCGGGGCTGATGAAGGTGTCGATGGCCAGCATTAACAACTCGTCGGAGCCCGCGCCGGTGGCGATCTCGTCCATCTCGACGCCGTGAAATTCGGCGATGGCCCGCTTGAGGTTGAAGGCCGCCCCGTCCGGGTAGATATGCAGCCGCTCGGCCGCCTGACGCACCACCTCGCGCACCTTCTCGCTGGTGCCCAGCGGGTTCTCGTTGCTGGCCAGCTTGATGATGTCATCGATGCCGAGCTCGCGGCGCAGCTCCTCGATGGGCTTGCCGGGCACATAGGTTTTGACTGCTTTTTTGTAGTCTGGGACGAGTGGTTTCATATGTGGTGTCTACTCAGTGTTTGTGACGCCCGCTATTTAAGGCGCCTGAACTGCGGCGTTTATGCGTGTTGACCGTGCGAACGACAATTTCAGTCAGGCTTCGAGAAGCGTTGCGGGTTACTTAACTACGCGACACATCGTACGGATCCAACTGCGCCCACTCCAAATTGGGCTCATCGCCATCAAAAAAGGCCGCGATGTCGCCGAGCACCTCCGCCGGCAGCTCGCCTTCTTTTTCAAGCGGCGCGAGCGCCCAGTGAATATTCGGCTCGTTTCGAAACCAGCCGATCTGTTGCTTGGCGTAGCGGCGCGTCTGTGACTTCATCTCGGTCGCCGCTTCGTCGAGCGGCATGTCGTCGAGGACGTGCTGGCCCATCTGGCGATACCCCAGAGACTGCAGCGGTTTCAACTGCCGATCATATCCCGCGGCGATAAGCCTGCGGTACTCGTCGACGAGCCCCTTCTCCAGCATGATGTCCACGCGGCGATTAATCCGCTCGTAGAGCTCGTCGCGGGGGCGCAACAAGGCGATCTTGAGCGCGTCGTAATTGGGCTTCTGGAAGCGATGCTCGCGTTGGTGGACACTCAGCGGCTTTCCGGTCTGCTCGTAGATCTCGAGGCCCCGAATCGTGCGCACCATATCGTTGGGATGGACGCGCTCGGCCAGCTCGGGGTCGACCTCGGCGAGCATCTCGTGCAGGTGCGCCCTGCCCTCCCGCTCGGCCAGCGCACGAAACTCCTCGCGAAGCTCCTCGTCGGGCGGCGGCGCCTCGAAGATGCCGTGGACGAGGATCCGGACATACATGCCCGTGCCACCCACGAGCACCGGTATCTTGCCCCGCTCGTGCACCTCGGCGACCGCCTCGTGGGCCATCTCGAGATAGTCGGCGACGTTGCTCTCCTGGTCCGGGTCGAGCACGTCGAAGAGGTGATGCGGCACGCGCGCACGCTCGGCCGGCGTGGGCTTGGCGGTGCCGATATCGAGGCCCCGATATAGTTGTACACTGTCGGCGTTGATGATCTCGCCGCCGAGTTCCTCGGCCACGCCCAGGGCGAGGCTGGTCTTGCCGACCGCGGTGGGCCCGCAGACGACGAGGAGTTTGGGGAGGCCTTTTGTGGGGGCTTGGGCGATGTCCATGGTGATCGGGTTTTGCGTAGGAAATTGTTAGTTGTGGCACCCCTCCGCCTCGCGCGCGTTAGCGGGCATGGTCGGTTCGCGTGGCACCCCTCCGCCTCGCGCTGAACTACGCGCTCGGCACCTCCCCAGGATCTTCGACCTGGGGAGGAACCTTCCGCTAGATCGCGCATTGGTTGCTTTTTGAACAACACCCCTCCAGTGCGCGATCAAGCAGAAAGTTCCTCCCCATGGCGGCGTTCAGCCGCCATGGGGAGGTGCCGAGCAAAGCGAGGCGGAGGGGTACCTCATCAAGCAGCCACTTTGCTTCACCGCCGATCAAAACACTCCTCCAACTCCATCAACGGGATCCGGTAATAGACCGGGCGCCCGTGCGGGCAATTGGCCTTGAAGTCGATCTCGTCCATCTGCTCGAGCAGCGACTCGCACTCCTCGCGGCTCAGCGGGGTCGGCCCGCGAACCACCGAGTGGCAGGCCATGCGGCTCAAGATGGCGTCCATCTCCTCTTCGACGCGCTCGGAGCGGCCCAGGTTGGACAAGTCGTCGATGGCGTCTTTGACCATCTGCTCGTGGTTGGCCTTCTGCAAAATGGCCGGCACGGACTTGAGCGCGTAGGACTGCCCGCCGAAATGCTCCATCTCGAAGCCGGCCTGCTCGAAGAAGTCCAGGTTCTCCTCGAGGGTGTCGGCGCGCAGCGCGTCGAGCTCCATGCGCAGCGGGAAGAGCAGCGGCTGCGATTCTTTGTGCTCGGTCTGGTACAGCTTGCGCAGCCGCTCGTAGCCGATGCGCTCGTGGGCGGCGTGCTGGTCGATGATGACCAGCCCGGAGGCGTCCTCGCACAGGATATAGGCGCGCCGAAACTGGCCGATGACCTTGAGCGTCGAGAAATATGCGCCGTCGTCGAAGTCGCCTGCCTCACCACTATCCGGCGGCGCGACGCCGGTGTCGCCCAAATTGGCGCGCGGCGGCTCGCGAAGCGGGGAGGCGCCGCGGGCCGAAAAGCCGCGCTGCGGCGTGTCCCCGTCGCCCGAGAAGAACGGCGATGGAATCTCGCCTCGGCCGGTCGGCTCGAAGCCCCTGCCCTTTAGCTTGGACATGCGTCGGTGGCGCGCATTCAGCGGCTCGAAGCTGGCCATCGACGGCTTGACCATCTTCTCGCCATTTCCATCGCCGCCGTCCTTAGCTCCGTCGCCTTTTCCCTGCCAGTTGCGCTCGCCGGATCCATCGAGCTGATAGACCTTCTTGCCCTCGCGGTCCAGCCACGGCGCCTCGGCGAGCGCGTCGGCAATACTGTGGTAGACCGCGCGGTAGATCGGCTGGGTGTCGTGGAAGCGCACCTCGGTCTTGGCCGGGTGGACGTTGACGTCGACCAGCTCGAAGGGCACGTCCACAAAGAGCACAGCCGACGGATAGCGGCCGCGTTCGAGCATCTTGCCGTAGGAGTTTTTGATCGCCGCACGAATCGTCGAGTCGCTGACGTAGCGGCCGTTGACGAAGGCGTAGACGTTCTTCGAGGTGCGCTGGGAGTGGCCGGGCTTGGTGAAGTAGCCGCGAGCGACCACGCCGTTGATGGCCGGGTATTCGTAGGTCGGATACAGGTCGTCGTAGACCTCACGGCCCATGATCTCGAGGATGCGGTCCTTGAGGTCGTCGGCTTGCGCCAGGTCGAGGCGAACCTTGCCGTCCTTTTTGAGCAAAAATCGCACATCTGGCCGGCTCAGCCCCATGCGCACCAGCATCTCGGTGATGTGGCGGCTCTCGGTGGCCGGGGTCTTCAAGAACTTCAGGCGCGCGGGCGTGTTGAAGAAGAGGTCTTCGACGCTGATCAACGTGCCGGCGGCCATGCCGCAGGCCTCGACCTCTTTGGTCTCTCCGCCCTCGATAGCTACCCGGGTTCCCTCGACTTCGCCGTGAGGCTTGGTGCGAATCTCGGTGCGCGAGACCGAGCCGATCGACGGCAGCGCCTCGCCGCGAAACCCCAGCGTGCCGATGGCGTGCAGGTCGTCGATATTCGAAATCTTGCTGGTCGCGTGACGCTCGACGGCGCGCAACACGTCGTCTCGGTGCATGCCGCAGCCGTCGTCCTCCACGCGGATCAGCTCGCGGCCGCCGTCGCGGATGGTCACCTCGATGCGGCGCGCGCCGGCGTCCAGGCTATTTTCCACCAGCTCTTTGACCACCGAGGCCGGCCGCTCGACGACCTCGCCGGCGGCGATCTGGTTGGCGAGCTCGGGCGGCAACACGGCGACCTTCCGCGGGTCGGTCGCCGCGTGTTCTTGCGCCGGATTTCGGTAGGTTTCACTCATATTTTCGTCGTATGGCGAGCAATATGTGAGAGGGCTCGGGCGAGCCCGTGGGAAACACCGCATCCCGTCCAGATGTTCCGAGCCGACAACGTACTTTACATGAACCACACCAACAATTCATTGACAAGGCGACGGGGAGTGGCGCTGGTGGGCAGTGCTCACGGGGGCGCAGGTGGCCGGCGAGCCTCGGGCGGCTCGACGAAGGTCGCCAGGGCGTGGGCGAGCGCCTCACGGCGAGCGGGCTTGGAGATGTAGCCATCCATACCGGACAAAATGCAACGCTCCCGGTCCCCCTTCATGGCGTGGGCGGTCAGGGCGATGATCGGGAGGTGCTCGCCCGTACCATATTCGAGTTGGCGGATCTTTCGGGTCGCCTCCAGCCCGTCGACCTCGGGCATCTGCACGTCCATAAAGACTGCATCGAAGCCGTCGCGGCGCACCGCTTCGACGGCTTCGCGACCATTGTCGACGACCTCGACAAAATGGCCTTCCTTTTCGAGCAGCCGGACCATCAGCGTCTGGCTGACCGGCGAGTCTTCGGCGACGAGCACCTGCAACGGGTGCGTGGCGGCGGTGGGCTCACCTGCTACCTCGTCACGCTCGGACTTATCGACGCCCGAGCCGAACGTCTCGGCGAGCACCTCCAAGAGATCGAGAGGATTGACGGGCTTTTCGAGCGAGCGCACCTCGCCGAGCGCCTCGAGCCGCTCCTGGGGGACCCGGTGGCGGCCGACCGACGACAGCAAGAGGATGGGAAGTTCGTCAAATCGCGGGTCGTCACGCAGCCACTCGCTGACCCGGATCCCGTCGAAGCGAGGCATCACCTGATCGAGCAAGACGATGTCGAAGGGCTCGCCGCGCTCCTCAGCCGCGCGCAGTGCTGCCATGGCCTGCTCGCCATCGTCGACCGTGACGACGTCCATCTGCCAACCCGCCAGGCTCTCCTCGAGAATGCGCCGACCGAGCTGAGTACTCTCGGCTACAAGGGCCCTCTTTCCGCGCAAATGCAGCCTCTGCGCACGAAACGAGCCCATCTCATCGTGGACGCCAAAGCGGGCGGTAAAGTGAAACGTGCTGCCCCGATCCACCTCGCTCTCCAACCAGATCCGTCCTCCCATGAGACGGACCAAACTCGACGCAATCGTCAGCCCCAAGCCCGTGCCGATGTCCTGGCGTGGCCCAAAGAGCGGACTCTGACGAAAGGCGTCGAAGATGCCCTGCTGGTCCTCGGGCGGTATGCCGCGGCCGGTATCCTCGACCGCGAAGTGGAGGCATAATTCGTCGTCGAATCGCTCTTCGATCCTGACATCCACGAAGACATGACCACTGTCGGTAAATTTGATCGAATTTCCCGCCAGATTATCGATGATCTCGCGAAGCCGCAGCCGGTCGCCCAATAACCTCGTCCCCAGGATTTCGGTGGATAGCTGGTAACCCAACTCCAGACCCTTCTCAGCGGCACGAATCGACTGTGTTTGCAGAGAACTTCCGAGCACGTCGCTCAGCAGCAGCGGCTGCTCTTCGAGCTGTATCTCGCCGGCTTCGATTTTGGAAAAGTCGAGAATATCGTTCAGAAGGCGCAGCAGTGTGTTCGCTGATTGATCGACAAGACGCAGGTATTCGTGCTGCTTGGCGTCGAGCGGTGTATCCAGGAGCAGCTCGGTGAAGCCGACGATACCATTCATCGGCGTGCGTAGATCGTGGCTCATATTCGCCAGAAACAAGCTCTTCGCCTGATTGGCCGACTCGGCCTGCTCCTTGGCCTCTTGTAACTCCTCATAGGACGACTCGAGCCGGCGGGTCCGCTTGTGAACGCGTTCCTCGAGGCGTTCGTTGGCGTCCAACAGCTTTTGCTGCGATGCGTTGTAGCGCTCGATAAGCCAACTGTTGAGCCAGCGGCCGACGGTAAAGAAGAAAAAGACAAGCAGCGTCAGACCGATGACGCTGAACATATGCAACAGGTCGAATTGCGCCGGGCTCAAGGACTGGCTGCTGATCTCGGGCGAGTCCGCGAACCGCCACATCAAAACCACCGTCACGGTAGCAACCCCGGCCCATACGTAGGCTGATCGCCGGTCACCGAAGATGAGCGCATAGATGGGAACGGCGGCCACCCAGTGAAGCGCCGGGGCGTGCAGCCCGCCGGTGAGCAGCGACAAGCCGATGATCACGCCGAAGAGAACGACGCTCAACCAGTTGCTGGCGTACGAGAGTGAACCGGTCTTGCGCAAAAGTATCGGCGCCACCATCGCAAGCACGATGCCGACAACGAGGATCCAGACATTCACCGTGGCGCCGAACCGAAAGCCGTAGGTGAGGATAAACGGTGGGCCGAATAGCAGTCCGACGAAGGTCGTGGCAACGACCGCCCGGGCGCGCTGCTCCTCGAGACTCTCGAGTCCGCGCAGATGCTCGGGGACAAAAAAGCCAAACAAGGGCCGCTCGATAAACTACTTCCCGAAATTAGGTAGGGATTTCATCCGTCACCTCGAGCCACCTCGTGCGGATTGATTATGTATGAAGTTAAACACTGCTTTGAGCGTGATAACGCGCAGAGCTGGAGCGACAACTCAGGGGTTTACAAAGCGGGACGGGTGGGACATCGTGGCGCCATCGCGCCGCCGAACCGCGCTGGCGCTTCGCAACCTCACCAAGCTTCAGATGGCCGCCGCATGCGCGCGTTAATACGCAAGTGGAAAACTGACTTTCTCGACACCTTCGAGAGCATCGAACGGGACAGCCAACGCTGGCTGGCGAACAACACGCGCAGCATTGACTGGGAGCTGATCGGTCTGGTCGTCCTGGCCTGCTGCGTGGTCACCTTCTTGGAGTATTTCGGCGGCTCGACGAACTTCGGCTGGCTGGAGACGCCGCTGAGCTTGTTTCACGACGACGCCGCCGACCGGATCCGGTACACCTTCCGGGATCACGATTATGCCCGGCTCTTCCGGCTGATGTATTGGTCGGGCTGCACGTTTGTCGGCTATATGCTCTTGCCGATGCTCTACGCGATCTTCGTGATGGGCCGGCCGCTTCGCGACTTCGGCCTCAAGCTGGGCGGCGCCCTCAAATATAGCTGGATCTATGTCGGCCTCTTCGCGGTGGTCTCGCCGTTCGTCTTCGCAATGGCGCTGACCGACAGCTTCCAGCGCACCTACCCCTTCTATAAGCAAGCGGCGGATAGCTGGCAGGAGTTCCTGCTGTGGGAGCTCACCTACGCCCTGCAGTTTCTGAGCTTGGAGTTCTTCTTCCGAGGTTTCCTCGTCCACGGCCTCAAGCACCGCTTCGGCGTCTACGCGGTGCTGCTATCGACGGTGCCCTACACGATGATCCATTTCGGCAAGCCCATGCCCGAGACCCTCGGGGCCATCTTCGCCGGCATCGCGCTGGGGATCCTGGCGCTGTTCACCCGCAGCATCTGGCTGGGCGTGGCGATTCACGTCAGCGTGGCGGTCTCGATGGATGTGTTCTCGTTGATCGCTCAGGGAAAGATTGTGCTGCCGTTTTAGATGAATTGGGGAACGGCAAACGGCCGTTTACGTTTACGATCACGTTCACGTTCACGGCGCTCGCCGTCCCTGGCCCCCCGAACCCCTTCCCTGGACCCCTGAACCCCTGCCGTACCCCGAACCCCTGCCGTATCTTGACGCCCCTACGGATGTTCAGTAACGTAACGGATGTTCAGACCGAATATCTCACGTAATTGGAACCACTTATGTCCGACAAACTCGACAAATTGACCAAGCGCCAGACGGCGGTCCTCGACTTCATCATCGACTGCATCGACGACGAGGGTTACCCGCCGACGATCCGCGAGATCGGCGATCACCTGGGGATCAAATCGACCAACGGGGTCAACGATCACCTCAAGGCGATCGAGCGAAAGGGTTATCTGGAGCGGGAGGACGCCAAATCCCGCGCGCTCAAGCCGCTATTCAACCCGGACGGGTCCCCGTACGGGCGCGAGGCGATCTCGAGCATCGACGACACCCGGGCCTACGACGAGCAGATCCGCAGCGTGCCGGTGGTCGGCCGCATCGCCGCGGGGCTTCCCGCCCAGGCCATCGAGAATACCGAGGAATTTTTGAACGTCGGCGAGAGCCTGCTCGGCCGCGGCAGCGACGACGTCTTCGGGCTTCGCGTCACCGGCGAATCGATGATCGAAGACGGCATCCACGACGGCGATTATATCTTCGTCAAGCGCCAGCAGCAGGCGCGCAACGGCCAGATCGTCGCCGCCATGGTCGACGGTGAGGCCACCGTCAAGCGCTTCTACAATGAGGGCGACCGCATCCGGCTGCAGCCGGCGAACTCCTCGATGGAGCCGATCTACGTACACGCCACCGATGGCCGCGAGGCGGGCATCCTCGGCAAGGTCGTCGCCGTCTTTCGCAAGCTCTGAAAAACCGCTCATTCGCCCCGCTTTCTTTACGAGCGCGCCGGGAATCTCCCGGGGCGCTCGTCGCTTTTGTACGAGAGTCGGACGCTGACTTCGCCGACGTCGTTCCTCGAAGTGTCAGGGAGGTTGTCCCGCAACAATAGCGGGCTGAGTTTGACACCCGTCGAATCACCGTGATAGGTCAATTCGCGCCTCCGTAGGAGGGTACTACACGACGCAGGAAGAGACGTCATGGAAGTCGCAGAATATACCGCTCTATTATTATTGTTGCTGCTGGCGGGCGGCGCCGCCGCGGGTGTCACGTTTGCGGGCCATTTTCTCGGCCCCAAGAATCCCACCCGCGAAAAGCGTATGCCGTACGAGTCGGGCTCCAATCCGATCGGGAGCCCTCGTAAAACGCGCTTCAGCGTCAAGTTCTACATGATCGCCATCAGCTTTATCTTATTCGACCTGGAGACGGTATTCGTCGTTCCCTGGGCGATTTCGTGGCGCCAGAGTGAAGCACTCGGCCACGGGCTGTTCTCATTCGGCGTCATGTTCATCTTCGTGGCCATTCTGACCATCGGCCTCGTCTACGAGTGGAAACAAGGAGGTCTCGAATGGGACTAGAACATCAACTACCCGAAGTCCTGACGACCCGGCTGGAAAGCGCGGTCGGTTGGGCTCGGAAATATTCGCTCTTCCAGTACCCCTTCGTCACGGCATGCTGCGGCATGGAGTATATGGCCACGGCGACCGCGCGCTATGATATCGCGCGCTTCGGCGCCGAGATCCCGCGGTTCTCCCCGCGCCAGGCCGACCTGTTATGGGTCGTGGGTACCGTCAATCACAAGCTCGCCCCCTATCTTCGGCGCATCTATGAGCAGATGGCCGAGCCCAAGTGGGTCATGGCTTTTGGTGTGTGTGCCTCGACCGGTGGCTTCTACGACAACTACGCCACCGTCCAGGGGATCGACAAAATCATCCCCGTCGACGTGTACATCCCCGGCTGCCCGCCCAGACCCGAGCAGGTCATCGACGGGCTGATGAAGCTCCAAGAGAATATTCAGAACGAGCCGTGGAAGAAATACGCCTACGAAGAGAAGGTGCGCGAGCGTGAAGAACAGGGCATCGAGGCGCCCCGGCCGGCTTTCGAGCCCGGTGAATAACCGGCCCGCCAAGGACCTGTTGGCCTGACTTAGTGCCTGTGACACCTCGACATCGTGCCGATTCCATCAACCGAGTAGCGAACCCATGGCAAAAGAGCTCATCGACATCGTCGAGCGGGAGTTTAGCGACGAAGTGCTCGACTCCCACTCGCGCCACGGCCAAGACACGGTGACCGTCAAGCGTGAGCGCTTGGCCGAGATCATCGAGTATTTGCGCGACAACGACGCCACGCAGATGAATTATCTGCGCTACATCAACGCCGTCGACTATATGAAGCGCGACCCTCGTTTCGAGGTCATCTACGTGCTGTATAGCGTGCCTAAAAAGCATATGCTCACCGTGCGCGTGCCGCTGGACGAAGACGACGCGGTCGTGCCGACCATCGAGCACCTGTACGGCAGCGCCCATTGGATGGAGCGCGACACCTGGGATATGTACGGCGTGGAGTTCGACGGCCACCCCGACATGCGCCGAGTCCTCAACTACGAAGAGTTCGAGGGCCATCCGCTGCGCAAGGACTATCCCAAACAACAGGGTCAGCCGCGCATGGAACTGCTCGATCGCGAGCGCGACTCGGTCGAGGAATTCGAGACCTATATCAAGAAGAATCCGGCGGCAGGTTCGCGGGATCTGTAAGGATACACCATGGCTGAAGACATCTATCACAAGCCGACCGAACGGCTCGAGACCATCGACCAGGACATCCACACCGAGCCGATGATCCTGCAGATGGGTCCCAGCCACCCGGCCACCCACGGCACGGTGCGCTTTACCCTGACGCTCGACGGCGAGACCGTCGTCAAGTCGGACACCGAGGTGGGCTATCTGCACCGCGGCTTCGAAAAGGAGTGCGAGCACTCGACGTGGACGCAGGTCTTTCCATATACCGACCGGCTCAACTACGTCAGCCCGCTGCTCAATAACTTCGGGTACGCGATGGCCGTCGAGAAGCTTCTCGACATCGAAGTGCCCGAGCGCGCCCAATGGATTCGCACGCTGATGGGCGAAGTCAGCCGCATCAGCGACCACCTCACGGCCACCGGCGCAGGTGCGCTGGAGCTGGGGGCGATGAGCGCGTTTTTGTATTGCATTGAGGCGCGTGAGTTGGTGTGGG
>CAYLTX010000121.1:18780-19938 GCA_964386725.1 uncultured Bradymonadales bacterium
GCGACGGTCAGCCGGTCCGGTCGAGCGTCACGCCCCAGACCCTCATCGAAGAGGTCACCGGCGCCCGCCTGACGGTCAGCTACGGGCGTATCGGCGGGCTCAAAGAGGATCTGACCGCCGATTTCAAGGAGCGCTGGGAGCAAGTGCGACCGCGCCTGCTCGAAATCCACGAGCAGACCCACACGCTTCTGACCCGAAACCGCATCTTCTTGGACCGCATGCAGGGCACCGGCGTGCTCACCCTCGAGGACGCGATCAGCTACGGCTACAGCGGGCCGGTGGGCCGCTCGGCGGGCTTCGACTACGACATCCGCAAGGACCACCCGTATTTCAAATACGACGAAGTCGACTTCGATGTGCCCCTGGGCGAGCACGGCGACAATTACGACCGCTATCTCGTCCGCATGGAGGAGATGCTCCAGTCGATTCGCATCATCGACCAATGCCTCGACAAGATGGAGCCGGGCCCGGTCAACGCCGACGACCCGCGAGTCGTGCTCCCCGAAAAGGAGCAGGTCTACAACACCATCGAGGGCATGATCAACCACTTCAAGCTCATCTTCGAGGGCATCCAGGTGCCCCCGGGCGAGGTCTACTCGTACTCGGAAGCCGGCAACGGCGAGCTTGGCTTTTATATCGTGTCCGACGGCACCGGAAAGCCCTACAAACTCGGGGTCCGCTCACCCAGCTTCATCATGATGGGCGGCATTCACCGACTCTTTGAGGGCGGACTGCTCGCCGACATTATCCCGACCTTCGATACCATTAATATGATCGGCGGCGAGTGCGACAAATAGCGCCTGCCCGGCCGGCCACGCTGGCTGTCAGGCTGATTCGAAGTCACGCGCCACTTGGAGTAGTGCGACCATGCCAAAAGTCACTGTCAACGGAACACAAATCGAGGTCGACAAGGGCACGACCATCTTGCAGGCGGCCGCCCAGGCCGGCTACGAGGTGCCGCACTTTTGCTACCACCCGGCTCTGTCCATCCCGGCCAACTGCCGGATGTGCCTGGTGGAAGTCGAAGATATGCCCAAGTTGCAGCCCGGCTGCTACACCCAGGCCACCGACGGGATGGTCGTGCACACCGAGAGCGAGCGGGTTATCCGCGCGCGAAAGGCCGTGCTCGAGTTTATCCTGGTCAACCACCCGGTCGAC
>CAYLTX010000122.1:0-19566 GCA_964386725.1 uncultured Bradymonadales bacterium
CTTTTCGGGCTTTTTCATGTCAAATCCTCTTCAGAAGCGCTTATTCAAGGACTAGCAGGACTTAGCCGAAGATCAATTCTCGTTGGACGGCAATCGCTCGCCAAACGCCAATTGCTGCATATATTCGTCAGTAACCACACAAGCACTTTACGCATCGTATTGATTGGGTGGCACGACTACGCCACCCGTCGCGTCCGAGGGCCAACCGTTTGGGGGAGGCCCGGACTCACTAACCATCTTCTCTTGAAGAGAGGCTCATGATGATGTCATCGAAGTGGTTGAATACTCGGATGAAGTTAGTTGTGTTGCTCGGCGCGCTCGGTCTGGCTGTGGCGGGATGTGGCGACGATCCCGAGGAGCCCGACGATAACAACGCAAACAACGCCGCCGACGCCGGACCCGATGTCACCGACGACGCCGGCCCTGATGCCGAGCCCGACGCCGAGCCCGACGCCGAGCCCGACGCCGAGCCCGACGCCGAGCCCGGAGACGAATTCGCGCGCGTCCAGGTACTGCACAACGCCGCCGATCCGGCGGCCAGCACCGTCGACGTCTTCGCCAACGGCGAGCTGCTCGTCGATGATTTCGAGTTCCGCACGGCCACTCCCTTTGTCGACGTACCTGCCGGAGTCGACCTGACCATCGCCATCGCCGCGCCCGACGCGGCCGACGGCGACTCCGACACCACCCTCGACGACGACGACACGGTCTTCGCCGAGTTCGAAGGCGTGCAATTCGCTGCCGACACCAACTATATCGTGGCCGCCTCCGGGGTGGCCGCGCCCGACGACTTCGCGGCCAATCCCGACGGCGAGGACATCGCGCTGGACCTGAACGTCTTCGAGGACGCCAGGGAGTCTGCCGAAAGCGACGACACCTCCGACGTGCTCGTGCTGCACGGTGCCACCGATATCCCCAACATCGACATCACCCTCGATAACGCGGCCGACCCGCAGGTCGAAGGCCTGACCTACGGCAACTTCGCCGGCTACCTGTCCATCGATCCGGGCGTTCACACCATCGACGTCGCGCCCGAAGGTGTCTCGCCGCTGTACTTCCAGACCCCCGATCTGCCCGGCGGCTCGGCCTTTACGGTGGCCGCCTCCGGATTCTTCGACCCGGCGAGCAACCAGGATGGACCGGCTGCAGGCCTGTACGCCTTCCCTGCTGATGGCGGTGAGGCCATCGCACTCGACATGGCCGCGCGCCTGCAGGTCATCCACGCCAGCCCGGATCCCAACGCCGCCACAGTCGACGTCTGGGCCAATGATCAGTTGCTGCTCGACGACTTCAGCTATCTGAGCGCCTCACCGTTTGTGACCATCCCCTCGGGCGCCGATTTGGACGCCGATATCACCGCCGCAGACGCCGATGACAACAGCGACCCGGTCTACTCGCAGACCATCGAGGGCGATGTGATCACCCCCGGCTCGACCTGGGTGGCCATTGCCAGCGGCATCGTCGGCGACAACTTCGCGATTCGCCCGGGTGAGGCAGCAGAATCTGCCCCCGCCGGCGAGGTCGCCCTCAATATCTTCCACGGCGTGCCCGACGCGCCCAACGTCGACGTCACCGCCGGAGGTGGGGCTGTCGAATTAGCCACTGACCTGCCCTTCGGAGAGTACTCCGGGCTGCTTTCGGCCGACGCCGCCAACACCGACATTGTCGTCTCGGCCAGTGCCGATGGCTCTGAGCTGGCCAGCTTCAGCGCACCGCTGTCGGCGCTCGACGGCCAATACGCAACCGCAGTCGCCCGTGGCACCGTAGACGCCGATGACGACGCCGACTTCGGCGTCACTGCCTTTGCGGTCGACGGCACCGCCATCGATCTGACCGAGTAACCCTGCCGGAGCCGGTGCAAATGCGCCGGCTCATACACAAAACGCCCCGGCTCGAGGTCTGTCGAGCCGGGGCGTTTTGTTTTCAACACCACATCGAGATCACGAACTGACCAGCCAAACTCAGAGAAGGCCGCGCTGACGCACCAGACGCTCGAGACGCTGGCGATTCTCCTCGAGATCTTCGCGACGCTTGATGGGCTGGAATCTGGCCTCTTCGCCGCTGGCGGGCACCTCGACAAACGTCGTCTCCAAAAAGGCAGACAGCTCTCCTGCCAGCCGCTCGAATTGGATGGCGGTGTCGCCGTCGACGTTTTTGTCGACCACAAACCAGGTCAGGTCGAAGTCGTCGTCGAGGGCGTCGGCGTTGAACATAAATGTGTTGGTGTTCAACAACTGCAGCTCGTCTTTGATGGACTCGTCGGGCACCCGGAAGTGCTCGACGACCTGCGGGTCCCCGCCGACACGGGCGACGAAGCCGCCGACCTGGCCGGGCTTTTTCTGAACCGCCTCGACGGTCATCTGGGCGCCGTGCGATGCCGCGTCGACGTGCATGCCGACCACGAGCGGGTCGATGGTCGCCAGGATATTATCCACATTCGACATCAGCAGGTATTTGCCGCCCGCCTCGCGAAACTTCTGGATCGCGCCGCGGCCAATCGCCGACGGAAGGTCACCGTGGCCGGGCGCGTACAGCGACACGTCGCCGCCCTCCTCTTGTCGGAACAGCTCACCCTCGGGGGTCAGCCGGATGCTGACGTTCTGGTTGAAGTTGATGAGTTGGTCGTCGGCGAGCCCGAAGTTGTCGTGCTCGGCCAGATGCTCTTCGGTCTTGTCATCGGTGGCAAAACTATTCATCACCAGCAGCTTGGTGCCCGAGCCGTATCGGCGCACGTCGAGCGCCTTGATGCCCAGAAAAGACAGGTCGTCGAAGACCGTCACGCATCCTTTGACCACGCCACCAAAACGCGTCGCCATCCCACCGTTGAGCACGACCACGCCAACCTCGCCGTTGTCGATGGCCTCTTTGCCCAGGGCGATGAACTTGCGGGCCTGCTCGGTGTCCCGGTTGGGCAGAACGCGCACATCATCGCCAGCCGGCACGCTGACCTCTGCCTCGAGCCGATTGGCCTGCTCGCTGAGTTCACCGGCCAGATAGGCGCGCCTGAGCTCCAAAAATTGGTCGGCGTCGAAGTTATTTCGCTCGAGGACCCGCTTCTGCTCGTCAGAAATCTGCGCCCAGAGCCCTTCTGCGTCCATATTCGCTTTGCTCATATGTCTGTGTTCCAATTGTCAGGTATCGTGTGAATCTTGTGTCGGTCTGCCGTGATACCGCTGAGGCATGAGTGCGCAGCAAACTAGTCACAGATCGCTGCGTGCCAAGCTTCGCGCCGGCGCTCGCTGCCTCACTTACGGCTTGCAAGCTGAGGTTTTTCGATGGATTTGAAATAGGGCTGGAACGCCCAGAAAGCAAGGCCGACTCCGAGATCGTCGCTATCGCAATGACAGCGAATAGTCGGTCTCCGACGACGCCTCGACGCTGATATAATAGACGCCGGCGTCGACCTGCTTCGACAACGCCGCCTCGCCGCCCTGCGCCGACGCGCCGGCGAGTTCGTCGCCGCCGGCATCCATCAGGCGAAGCGTCGCGCCGGCCGCGGCGCCGGCGAATGTCGCCGTCACTTTGACGTCGGTCTGCTCGGTGAGCTTGAAGTAGCGCCAGTCGGCGCGATCGTCGGGGGGATCGAGGCTGTCGGTGTGGCTGGAGGGAAACGCGATCTTTCTGGCCTGCATGCGGCTGCCGTCGGAGTCGCGGCTGTTGGCTTCGAGCACGCTCGGTGCCAATAGCCCCGCCAAAGCAAAGCTCAGCGCCGCCCAAATCCAGGCTGATGGCCAGCTCGACGAGCGCGGAGTCTGAGGGAGAGCAGCCATCGGTGGTCTCGTCGGCAAGCGGCAGTGCGTGAGTCAACGGCGAGGTTCACCTGCAGTATAGCGGTTTAGCCGACGCGTTACGAACGCAGGGTGCAGACCCGCGGCTTCGTCTATTTATTGTCTGCGTCCACGCCCACACCGACAGCCTGGGAGATATTGCTCCAGCCGCGCTCCTCGCAGGCCTCCACGAGGCCGCTATTGATACGGCGCACCGCCGCCGGGCCTTCGTAGACAAAACCCGTCCACAGCTGCACGAGGCTGGCGCCGGCCTCGATGGTCTCGAGCGCGTCCTCGGCCGTAAAAATGCCGCCCACACCGATGATCGGCAGCTCGCCGCCGGTGCGCGCGTAAATCTGCCGGATCAGCTCGAGCGAGCGCTCCCGCACGGGAGCCCCCGAGACGCCGCCGCCCCCGAGCTGCTCTTGGCCGGGGGTGGTCAGCTCGTCGCGCTCGATGGTGGTATTCGTGGCGATGATGCCGTCGAGATCGCAACGCTCGACCACGTCCAAGATGTCATCGAGCTGGCCGTCGGTGATGTCAGGGGCAATTTTGAGCAGGAGGGGACGGCGTCGGACGCTCTTTTGCGCGGCTATCTCGGCATTTAGACGCTGCAGACGCTCGAGGAGTTCGGTGAGCGGCTCCTTATTCTGCAACTCGCGCAGACCCGGCGTATTCGGCGAGCTGACGTTGACCACGAAGTAGCGCGCGAAATCAAAGAGCCTGCGAAAGCTCTTCTCGTAGTCCGTAGCGGCCTCGTCCAGCGCCACGGCTTTGGTCTTGCCGATATTGACGCCGAGCACAGTGTCGATGCGTTTTTTGGCCAACCGGCCCGCCACCGCTGCGCTGCCGTGGTTGTTAAAGCCCATGCGGTTCAAAAGCCCGTGGTCGGCGGGCAGGCGGAACATCCTGGGGCGCTCGTTTCCGGGCTGGCCCTCCCCGGTCACCGTGCCGATCTCGACATAGCCGAACCCGAGCGCGGCCAGATCGTTGAAATGCTCGGCGTTCTTGTCGAAGCCGGCCGCCAATCCCACCGGGTTTTCGAACTCGATCCCCCACAGCGTCTGCTCGAGCGCGGGATCGCGCACTCGATAGCGCCACTCGACCAGCGCCCGAATAAACGGGAGGGCCAAGAGGAGCCCGAGCATACCCGTCGCGAAGCGATGCACGGACTCGGGGTCGAACCGAAACAGAATGGGACGCAGGAGTTTTTTATACAACACAGGCCTCGGGGAGCGACCACCGGACGGGCTAGCCTCGACAAGGGGCGCATACGCCGCGCAGCCAGACACTGGCCTGCTCGACTTTAAATTGACTTTCGGCGCCGTGGAGGGTCCGCGTAGCGGAGATCAACTGGTCGAGGGAATCCGGCTCGATATGCACGTCGAATATATCGCCGCACGTATCGCAGACCGCATGATGGTGGTCATCGACGGTGGGGTCGAAGTAGGTCTGCCCGTCGTGGGCGTTGATACGCTGGACCAGGCCGACCTCTTCGAATAGCTCGAGCGTGTTGTAGACGGTGGCCAGCGACAGGCTGGGGACCGCGTCTTCGAGCTTCGCGAAGACTTGCTGAGGCGTCAGATGCTCCGGCTCGCCGCCGAAGACCTCCAAGATCGCCTTGCGCTGCGGAGTCAGCCGACATCCCGAATCGCGAAGCCGGTCCAGCCCTGTGTCGAGCAGGTTCGCTTGGCCCGGCCTGGCCGGGTCGATGTCTGCGCGTTCGGTCATGGGTTTGGCTCAGACAGGCTCGTAATCGAAGGCCGATTCACTGTGGTCGTCACCATCGAAGGACAACAGCACGCCTTTGTCGTCGACGATCGTCTCGATGTTGACCGGCCGCTTCCACACTCGATGCAGCGCCTCGAGCACGCCCTGGGCGTAGTCGAAACGCAGCGGCGTTCCGTCGAACTTATGATGCAACAGCAATTCGCCGCGGTTCTTGAAGTTGCCGTCCTTCACGTAAATGAAGGGTTGACCGAAGTTTGTCAACTGAGTGAGCAGCTTCTCTTTGACCTCTTGGAACTCGCGGCTCTCGATCTCCCAATTGCCCGACTTCCGGTTGTAGCCGAAGGTGAACATCTTGTTTTCGCGGGCGAATTCCTCGGTCAAAAACTCGTCGATGAAGGTCACATCGTTGTACAGCTTTCGGACCTCGAAGATCTTCTTGCGGCCCTTGCCGAGCTGCTTGTCCCAGTTGTCCTTCCGCTCCAGGTCGTCGACTTCGTCCCACTCCTTGCCGAACTTGCCCTTATTCCAGCGCTCCTCGATATCTCGGTACAGCGCCACACCCAGCTTATAGGGGTTGAGCTGGCCGGGAGCCGAGCTCATCACCTTGGAGTTGATATCCGCAAAGTCGATGATCTCGGCGTCGTTGAGCACCTTCTCGGTCAGGATCTTCGAATGCCAAAACGAGTTGTGATTGATCAAGCCTGCTGCCGCATACCGATGGGTCGTGCGGACCGAGATGTCATAGACATCTTCGCGCCCCTCTTCGAGGGAGACGACCTCATCGGCCCACGACTCATCTTTGAACCACTGCCGGTCGTCAATATAGCTATCGAGCTCGTCGCACTTTCGCCCGAGCCCAAAGCCAATCTCATCGCGGAAACGCTGCGCCGACTTTCCCGTCACGTGCACATGCCAACAACCGTCTTGTTGCTGACGGCGCCGGCTCAATATCTCGAAGTTCATGAGAAGGAGTTGAACCTGCTCGCTCATCTTCTCACTCGACGAGCTCAAGATGACGCCCTGTTTGCCGGCGTATCCGTCGGCATCGAATAAGCCCTGCAAAAACGCGGAGACCACGTGCTTGGGCGAACGCAAAATCGCCTGCGGAACTTGCTTCTCGGACGCACACGGCCCCGTTCCGAGGCCGAGCCCGTCTTCGAGAAAGTCAGAGACGGTCTCGGAGTGTGCCAACACACGCCACCGATTGCCGTCTTTCTTAACAAGCGGGCGGACGTCGAAAAGGTCTTGAACGAGGCCAGCGAAACGGTCGACCTGACCTTCGTCGCCAGTCGTAAAGCTGAAGTGACGCTTGGCACGGCTAATGTGCCCATCACCGGTTAGTAGGCCCAAAAACAGACCCATTTCATGCGTCACTTTTTGGGGAATCTCGACTGGCACACGCCGCGAGACGCACCGAGAGATCGCCTGATTGTCGGAAGATTCATAGGCTTCAAGCGCCGTATCGATAGCACCTGCCCGCTCAACGCGGTGTCCGGAACGGTGACGCCATACTGTATACGTACAAACTCCAGCTTGCTCGGCGACGTCGGAGAGATTGGTACGCTGTGGAATTTCCCAGTCCAGTTCAACGAGCGACTCGGGCCACAGATTAGCCCCACCAGCCACACGCACTTTATCGCCGATCTTCAACTCATCCAGTCGCCGCCACGACTCACCATCAGCAAGCAGGACGCGGTGGTTATTGGAGCCGGTCAGCTTCATCCCCCGGCGTGTTCGAACTGTCACCGTTGGGTGATCCGGAATGATGTTATAGTCGTAAACTTCTCGACTGGTATCTCCGTCCGAGATCCTTGATACGCGGCCGTCAACGACCTCCTGCATCGGAATGAGTCCACGTTCGGTGAAGGCTAGCGCATCCGAGCTAAGGCAGGCCCAACCCTCGTTCATTATCTTCGTCTGACCCTGCGGGGCGAAGTAATAGGCCTCCTCGCGGATGATCGAGAGGATGTCGGCCTCCCAGCCCTCGAGCGGGGCGTGCTCGAGCAAGAAGAGCATGACGTCTTTGCGGGGCTCGGGCGGGAAGTTTTTGAGCCGCTTGGCCTCCTCGTCGAGCTTGCGCTTTTGCTCCTCGATGAACTCGTGGGGGTTGATGTACTCGTCCATATAGTCTTTGGCCTGGAACTTGGGGATCTCTCCCCGAGTCCGCGACGAGTCCTCATCACCCTCTTTGTCCTCGGTGCGCCGCCGCTCGATGAACGGGCTGTAGTAGTCGATGAGGTTGTCCAGCGACAGGCAGGTGTCGACGAAATCCTCGACCTTCTCGATGCCCTGGCGGTCGACATAACGGCGGATGCGCGCGCCGTGGTTGGCCATCTCGTCGACCATCTTGCGATTGGTCTTGGAGAAATAATAATTATTCTTGAAGAAGTCGACGTGGGCATAGACGTGGGCGATGACCGTCTTCTGGTCGACCAGGTTATTGCCCTCGAGCAGATAGGCGTACGAGGGGTCATTGTTGATGA
Organism: uncultured Bradymonadales bacterium; assembly: GCA_964386725.1. Lineage (GTDB taxonomy): Bacteria > Myxococcota_A > Bradymonadia > Bradymonadales > Bradymonadaceae > CAYLTX01. The sequence goes on from CAYLTX010000122.1 coordinate 7,982, forward strand.
CCATCTCGTAGATCTTCGACAGGCCGTACTCGCTGCTCTTGGAGAGCTGCTCGTACTCCATACCGAAGCGCCAGTGCGGATAACGCGTGGGGAAGCCGCCGAAAGCCGCGATCTCGTTCATCTGGCTATAGTCGACCATCTCGAAGATGGTCTCGAAGAAGTCGAGGCCGTACTCTTCAATGGCGACCTCGCGGATCTCTTCAATGATCTCGCGAAGATGAAGCGGAATGGTCTTAATGGTTCGCATCGAGTGGTATCGCTGGTGGAGACATCCTTAAGGGGCGTGCCCGCTGGCGTAATCGCGCGGGGCCGTCGCTCGGGTCTTCTCAATCGGGTGGACTCAAATAGGTTTAGAGGCCCTTGCCCAAAAATTCTTTGATCGAGTCGTAGATGGCGTTGCGGTTCTTGATCTCGGAGAGGGTCACTTCATCTTCGTCCTCGAAGTTCTCGCCGAGGTCTTTGATGAATTGGCCCGAGCCGTAGGGCGACTCGACCTGGCCGTAACAGAACATATTGGAGCGCGGCAAAATCCCGCCGTTGAGAATCTTCATGCACTCGGCGGTGTCATCGACCGACCAGTTGTCGCCATCGGAGAAGTGGAACGGGTAGACGTTCCACTCTTCGGCCGGATAATCCTTCTCGAGGATCTTATTGCACAATTTATAGGCGCTCGAGATCATCGTTCCACCCGACTCACGGGTGTGAAAGAAAGTATCTCGGTCGACCTCTTTGGCCGTGGCATCATGGATGATGTAGCGGCTCTCGATGCCCTTGTACTGGCTCCTGAGCCAGGTATCGATCCAGAAGGACTCGATGCGCACGATCTCTTTTTGCTCGTCACCCATCGATCCGGACACGTCCATCATATACACGATGACCGCGTTGGACTCGGGCAGCTCGGTGACCTTCCACGAGCGGTAGCGCAGATCGTCTTTGGTGGGGATGATCACCGGATTTTCGGGGTCATAATCGCCCAGGGCGATCTGGCGTTTGAGGGCCTCTTTATACGAGCTTTTGAAGTGGCGAAGGCTCTCGGGGCCGGTGCGTCGCAGCCCGCTGAACTTCTCGCGGACCGTCTCGATCTGCTTCTTGCCGCGCGGCTCGATATTGGGCAGCTCGAGCTCCTCGCCCATGATCTCGGCGAGTTCGTCGAGCGAGACGTCGACATCGAGGCCGTGCTCGCCCTCTTCGCTGCCGGCTTCGCCGGGCTGGCCCGGACCCTCCTCGCCTTCGCCGAGGACGTCGCCGGGCTCACCTTCTCCCTGGCCGACGCCGCCGGTATTCTTGCTGCCGTAGCGAAACCGAGGGATGTCGATGCGCGGGATGGGGATTTTGACCTCATCCTTGCCCTGCTTTCCGGTCAGCTCCCCTTTGCTCATATATTTGCGCAGGTTGCGCTTGATCTTGCCGCGCACGATCTTTTTGAAGCGCCGGTGGTCCTGCTTGATTTTATTGAGTTCAGTCATGCGTGTCTGGTCTACCTTTCGGGGCGCGCTTCGGATGTCGAAAACGGGGCGGCGCAGCGTGGACCCAGATGGGCTCCATGCTGCGCCGCGACGGCCGGCCCGGGCGATTAGCCCTCCTTCTTGGAGTCGCCGCGGGCGAAGATGCTGGCCACGAAGTTGAGCACGTCGGTGGCCGACTCTTCGTTGTAGCCGTAGTGCTTGATGAGGCGTTGCTTGACGATGTCGATCTTCTCCTGGGTCTCTTTATCGACCACGTTGGAGACCACGCTCGCCAATTTGATCGAGTCCTTCTGGTCTTCGAAGAGCTTGAGTTCCAGGGCCTTGTGAAGCCGCTCGTTGGTGTCGAATTGGAACTGATTGCCTTCGATGGCCAAGGCGCCGATATAATTCATGATCTCGCGACGGAAATCATCTTTTCGGCTCTCGGGGATATCGATCTTCTCCTCGATCGAGCGCATCAGACGCTCGTCGGGCTCTTCGTACTGACCGGTGTACTTATTGCGGACCTTTTCCTTCTGGGTATAGGCCTTGACGTTGTCGATATAATTGGCGCACAGCTTGCCAATGGCCTCTTCGTCGGCCGAGATAGCCCGCTGGACCTCGTTTTTGACGATGTCCTCATACTCTTGCTTGACCACCCCGAGGAGCTCTCGGTAGCGGTTTCGCTCGTCCTCGGAGTTGATCAGCCCGTGGTTTTTGAGCCCACCTTCGAGCTCGTTGAGGACCAAAAACGGGTTGATCGAGCTGTCGGTCTTGTCGGAGACCAGCGCGTTGGACAGCTTGTCCTGAACGTAGCGCGGGCTGATCCCCTCGAGGCCTTCGCGCTCGGTCTCTTTGCGCAGCTCTTTGACGTTGTCCTGGGTATAACCGGTCAGGGTCTTGCCGTCATAGAGCTTGAGCTTTTGCAGAAGCGTCAGATCGTGCTTCTTGGGGTCTTCAAGTCGAGTCAACACCCCCCACATCGCGGCCATCTCGATGGTGTGCGGGGCAATATGCTTGCCCTTGACCTTCTCGTTGTTGAAGTCCTTGGTGTAGATCCTGATCTCTTCGGAGTACTTGGTGATGTACGGAATGTCGATCTTGACCGTACGGTCGCGCAGCGCCTCCATATACTCGTTATTGAGAAGCTTGCGGTACTCCGGCTCGTTGGTGTGACCGAGGATGACCTCATCGATGTCGGTCTGGGCGAATTTTTTGGGCTTGATCTTGCGCTCCTGGGTGGCTCCCAGAAGGTCATACAAGAAGGCCACGTCGAGCTTGAGAATCTCGACGAATTCGATCAGCCCGCGGTTGGCCACGCAGAACTCACCGTCGAAGTTGAACGCACGCGGGTCCGAGTCCGACCCGTAAATGGCGATCTTACGATAGTTGATATCGCCGGTCAGCTCGGTGGAGTCCTGGTTTTTCTCGTCTTTGGGCTGGAATGTACCCACGCCCACGCGGTCCTTCTCGCTGAAGCGCAGACGGCGCACCTTGACGTGCTCCATGACCCGGGTCCAATCGCCATTATAATGCTTCATCAACTCTTTGAAGATGAAGCGGCTGGCCGGATTGAGCTCGCCGCGGATCTTGATGGGATAACGCCCTCCGTCCAGGCCCAGCTCATCGATGGCCTCATTTCGCCACTCGGCCGGGATGAGCTTGAGGGGCTCATCGTTCATCGGGTCTTCGAGTTCCTCTTGGCCGCCGGTCAGGTGCTGCAACTCTTCGGGCATCACCCAACTGAACGTATAGAGGCGACCGGCGTCGGTCTTGGAGTAATCCTCGATGCCGCGCTTGAGGAGGCGAACGATCGTCGACTTCGAGCTCCCCACAGGGCCGTGCAACAGCACGATACGTTTTTCGGTCCCGTACTCGTTGGCCGCCGATTTAAAGACGTTGACCAGACGCATCAGCGGGATATCCAACCCGAAGATGGCGTCTTGCCCGTCGTTAATCGGGTCCTCGAAGAATTTGTACTTGACGATCTTCTTCTTGTTATCGATGTACTCTTCGGTGCCGTAGGACAGCACCATATCGTACAGGCGCTGGTAGGCAGTGCGTACAATATTAGGGTCTTCGCGAATGAGATCGAGGTAGTCCTCAAAGTCGCCCTCCCAATGGAGGTGCTGGTACTCCTCGACATCTTGATGGCTTCCAATTTTGTGAAGCAGAGTCTCTTTCGGGCTCATAAAACGTCTCTCCTGACACCTTCTGCTGGCGGAGCGGGCGGCCGCCGTGGGCCAATCCCGGTGACGAACGCGGCTTCTGAATTTCTGTCTATGTGGGCGGCGCATTCTGGCGCCACCGCTTCTACGGCCCGGCGACCTGCCTCGCCTCGGCGAGGTGGACGGCGCGTGGACCGCTCATCGTGGAGCTACTTGTGTTACTCGTACGACATACTCCATCAACTACCGTATGATGTGTCGCGTCGAAAGCAAAGAATTTGGCGTTCGGTATGCGACCGCCTCTTCAGTGCATCCAACGTATCCCGCAGAGGCATTCATTCCTGCGAATGATGATTGGGGTCGTTGAACATCTTCACGACCCTGGTGAAGTCAACACGAATAAAGACCTATATCGCCCCTAGAGATACATGGTACGAAAAGTCGCCCCGAGAGTGAAATCGGCGGCCTGGATTAGGCGGTGTGAAAGGCGCCGTCGTATTCGACGCACTCATACATAGCCAAAGCTGTCGGACAGCCCTACTTATTCCACGCACCGCCCACGACTCGCCATGATTTGTGCCATCCTCGACGCGCTGTACGAGCACCACGGACGCATGCGCTACGACGGACCCGATGACCTGCTCGGTGTCCTCGTGCGCACGATCCTGAGCCAGCAGACCACCCGGGCCAATTGCCGACGCGCCTTTGGCGCGCTGCTGGACACCTACGGCGGTGATTGGCGTCGTATCGAGCGGGCGGACTCCGATGAACTGGTCGAGACGATTTCGGTGGCCGGCCTGGCCAACCAGAAGGCCCAGCGGATCCAGGCGCTGCTGGCTCGGCTCGACGACGAGCGCGGCGAATATAGCCTCGAGTTTCTAAAGCAGCGGGAAGTCGACCAGGCGCGCGCTTACCTGACCCGCTTTAAAGGCGTGGGGCCCAAGACCGCCGCCTTCTCGCTGATGTACGCCGCCGGCATGGCGGCCTTCCCCATGGATACTCATATCCTGCGCATCTGCCAGCGACTCGGGCTTATCGACGCGTCGACCTCCAGCAAGCAGGCCCATCGACAGATGGAGGCGCTGATTCCGGCCGACCAACATTATTCGGCCCATATGGTGCTGGTGCGCCACGGTCGAGACATCTGCCACGCACGCCGACCCGAGTGTGAGCGCTGCCCGATCGCCGATATCTGTCCTTCGGCTCACTCCTGCGAGTCGACTCGCTGAGTCAGCTCGAAGAGGACTCCGCCGGTATCCTTGGGGTGCAGAAAGCTGATCAGCTTTCCGTGGGCGCCGTCGAGAGGCTCGTCGCTGAGCAGGCGAATGTCGTGGCCGGCCACATGTGCCCGCGCCCCGTCGATGTCCTGGCAGCCGGCAGCGATGTGGTGGATTCCTTCGCCATGGCGCTCCAGAAACCGCGCGATCGGCCCGGTGTCGTCGAGCGGCTCGAGCAGCTCGATTTTGGAGTCACCCAGGCGGAAAAATGCCACGCGTACCCCCTGGTCTTCGACGACGTCCGTGCCTTCGAACTCCAGGCCGAGGGCATCTTGATAGAGCTCCATTTTCTCGTCGATGGAGTGGACGGCGATACCGATATGATCGATCTTGTCGAGCATCTGTGGGCTCCGATGTGGTTTGTGAAGACGATGTCTGGCAGACAAGCGCATCCAGCGGGGTCTAATATGTCATTTAGCCGATATGGCCGGCGGGGAAAAGCCTCCCCGAAAGACAACCCTGGAGCGCTACTCAGCCGCGTGCTGGGCGGGGCGACAGCTTGACACTGAAAAAATCACCGTGCTACTGCACCCACACCCTCGTGCAGGGACGGATGCTGCGGCCTAGACCGCAGAACCTTATTGCTTGAAGACCATGCTTGATGTGCAGCGATAATTGCCGCTGATCTGGCGCAAATTTGGACGCCTTCGAACGGATTTTGAATGAATAGGTCACTGATATTCCGCTCGCTGCTCACTGCATTCCTGGTGTGTGTCGGCGCCCACCCGGCCCTCGCCCAACAGGAGCCTGACCAGCAGGCACCTGACGAGCAGCCGGCCGTCGAGCAACCCGCTCAACCCGATACCGCCGACGAGGAAGAGGCGGTCGAGGAAGACGACCAGGAAGAGCCGGCGGCCGACGAAGAGCCGACCGACGAACAAGAGCCGGCCGATGAACAGCCGGCCGATCAAGAACAACAGCCGGCCGATGAACAGCCAGCCGATGAACAGCCGGCCGATGAACAGCCGGCCGATGAACAGCCGGCCGATGAAGAGGCTGACGAAGAGCCGACCGACGAGGAAGACGTCGAGGAGCTCGAGGCGCCCCGGGAAACGACGCCCGAGGTCGAAGAGGAGCCTATCGAGGCGCCGCCGGCCGAGCCAGATGAGGGCGCCGAAAGCCCCATCTCCGATCTGGCCGACGAGAGCCAGGACGAGGACTTCGTCCCGCTCGAGGAGCTCGAAGAAGGGGTCCTCGACAGCATCACCCCGGCCGAAGTCTACCCTTACGTGGACTGGAGTGGCTATTTTCGGCTGCGCAACCAGTACAACGTCGGCTTCGATCTGGGCACCACGGGCACCTCGGCGGTGCCTGCGCCGGCCGAGGCGTTCATCCCCGCCTCCGACCAGACCACCGACCCGGTCGACTCGGAGGCCGACAGCCTCTGGTCGAGCGACATCCGGCTTCGACTCGAGCCGACCATCAACATCACCGAATCGCTCAGACTCCACATCGAGGCCGACCTCTTCGACAACCTCGTGTTGGGGACCCGGTATGACGACCCCAGCTTCACCGGCGTCATCAACAGCCCCGACCGCGGCGCGCCCATGATTCGCATCAACGAGGGTTGGGGCGAGATCGAGACTTTCTTCGGCACGCTTCGCGCCGGGCGCATGGACGACGACTGGGGCCTGGGCATCTTCGCCGACAACGGCGACTGCCCCGACTGCGACGTCGAAAACCCCATCGACCGCATCTCGTTTACGACCCATGTCTGGGAGCTATACGCCCGGCTGAGCGTCGACTTTCCCAGCGAAGGCGCTACCACCGACCCGCTGACCTTCTCGGGGCGCCCCTACGACGTCAGTCAGACCGACGACGCCGACCAATTCACCCTGGCGGTCTTCCACACGCCGACGACCCGTGAGGAGCGCGAGGTCCGCGCACACAGACTGCGCTCCGAGAAGCGGCCGGTTTTCGACGGCGGCCTGTATTTCACCTATCGCAATCAGACCGGCTTCTTCAGCGAGCCCGGTGCTGCTGCGGACCAGGGCGAGATCGGCGCGATCGACCAGGGCGACCTGGTCTACCGCGGCATGGAGCTCTATATCCCCGACCTGTGGTTCGAGATGCTCTACAACCCCGACAGCGACACGCTGGTGCGCGTGGCGCTCGAGGCCGTCGGCATCTTCGGCAATATCGACAACGCCACCACCGAACCGGTGGGCACCACCGAGGCCGGCGACGACTCGGTCAACTGCTTTAATGAGAGCGCCCGCGAGTCCAATCAACAGGCATGCACCACCCAGGGCCTGGGCGCCGACCGCGAGAGCGTCTCGCGCGACGTCACTGAATTCGGTGTCGCCCTGGAGAGTGAGTTGTACTTTGGCGGCCCGCTTCGCTTCGGCCTCAACGGTGGTCTGGCCACCGGCGGCCCCCAGGCCAATTGGGGCTTCGAGGGAGACGCCGACGGAAACGTCTTCTCCCCGGACACCGCCGGGCTGGACTTCTATCGCTTCCACCCCAATTACCACGTCGACCAGATTCTGTTTCGCCAGGTCATCGGCACCGTCACCAACGCCTATTATGGAAATCCGTGGGCGCAGCTCCGGTTCTTCGAGACCCCGGACAGCCGCATGGAGCTGCAGCTCGACACGATCTTCTCGGCCGCCTTCGACCCCGACGGCACGCCCTCGGCGGTCATCGACGACGGCCAGGCGATCGACGGCAACCGCTGGTTGGGCCTGGAGATCGACGCGGCCCTTCGCTATCTGGAGTTCGACCGATTCACCGCCGAGGTCGAAGGCGGCGTGCTCTTCCCCTTCTCCGGACTCGACGCTCAGCTCGACGGCCGGCGCCTCATCCAGGCCGGCCGCGACACATCCCCCACCTACGGCCAAGACATCGACGCGGAGATTGCCTGGACCGTCCAGGGCAACCTCTACTGGTCATTTTGATTCGCGGGGCCAGATTTCTCCCATCGTGAATCGATATGCTTCCTTCCACTAAACGACTAGCGATCATCGCAGCTGCCCTCCTGTTGGGGGGCGGCTGCGCTGCTTTACGGGCGCCTGTGGCCTTCGATGCGCCCGCCGAGGAGCAGGCCCCGGAGGAGACGGCGCTGTCGATCGAGGCCGTCGAGGGGCGCCCCCAAGGGCTGGTGCTGCGGCTGTCGTGTGATTGCGAATTGCCCGACGACGGATGGCTCGAATTGATGCGCGGCCAGCAAGATGGGAAGGTCGAGGTATTCCGCCGCGTTCGTCTCCGAGGGCGCCTGCGGGCTGCGGTCCGAGGCGACGGCATCGAGTTTATGGATCGCGCAGTCGAGGCCGGCCAGCGTGTGGGTTACCGTCTGCGACTTCGCAGCGCCGACGCCGACGAATCCTCGGCGATCCTCGCCACGTCGTCGCCGCTGTGGATGACCTGGCACAAGCCGCCGCCCAAGCCCGAAGAGGTTCGCGCAGACAGCCGCATTGCCGGCAGTGTCGAGCTCGCCTGGGCGCCGGTCCACCTCGACGGCGCCCTGGTTTTTCGGCGCGACGTGCTCGACCCAAACGCCGGGACCGAGCGCATCAGCCGGCCCGACGCCGGTGCACGCGGCCTCTTTATCGATCGTGATCTCGACCCCGGTGGCGTCTATGCTTATCGGGTGGCACTGTTCCTCGACCGTGCCGGGCTGATACAGTACGGACCACCGTCCGAAGAGATTTACGTCACGGTGGCCGCGACACCGGCCACACGCGACACAGACGCACCCTGATGGAGCGAGTGTTGCCGAGTCTCAGCCAATCGCAACCGATAAGGTGGGCCTATGAGCGGGTGGAAGCGAACAATCTCGAAGCTCCGCAAGCAATACGAGCAGGTCTACCGATCGTTGAGCCGCGTCGAACTGCAGCGGGGGATGTCGGATCTCGATGAGCTCGATGTGGGCGATCTCTTCGACTCGGGCAGCGATCTGTGGCTGGGTTTTTATACCAAAGAGGGCATCGAGACTGCCCTGAACCGCTACGGCGTGCTCAGTGATATCCGCGATCGCGGCTTCAAAAAGCTCGAAATCGAGCTGCGCATGGACGACCCCGACGAGCATATGCTGCGCATCTGGAGCAAGCTGCCCAGCTGCAAGGATCCCCTGCTCGAGCTGGTCGTCTCGCGCGGGACGCTGCACTTCGAGGAGGGCCTGAGCGATGAGCTCGAGTCGACCTACGCGCCCGTGCTCACCGTACAGTGGATCTTGATGCAAAACCCGATGGCGAGCTTCGACGAGAAGCGCCCGCCGCTGCCCAGCCAGAGCCATCCGGGTCTGGGCGTGGGAGCCCAGGTCATGACGATCTTGGCCAACGCCTGCCGCAGGCTCAACCTGGCCGGGCTAGTCACCATCCCGGCACACTTTCACAACGCCCTGCTCTACGGGGTGAGCTTCAAATATATCAACCCGGATAGCGAGGGCACCTTCCGCGCGCTCAGCGACCAACTGCTCGATGATGCCGGCCTCTCGCTGCCGGCAGCCTCCTGGGCGATGCACTGGAATATGGTCACCGACCGCAAAAGCGAGCACACCAAGCCCTTCGAGTGGTTTCATGAAGCCATGCTCTGGCCAATTGGCGAGCCCTTCACCTCGTACTTCGACTCCCGGGAGTATAAGGCGGAAGTCCAGAAGCAGAAAAAGCGCCACCGATTCGAGGTGTTTGAAAGCGCACTACAGCGCAACCTGGCCAACCGCGGCCTCGTCCCCTGGGACCAGGCCAAGGTCGACGCCTGGTTGTCCGAACAAGGCTGACCGAACAAGGCTGACCGAACAAGGCTGACCGAACAAGGCTGACCGAACAAAGCTGAGAATAAACACGCCCGCTTCTTGCGCTCGACGCATGATTGTCATTACAACAATCTCGGCGACTGAATTTCTACCGACGATCGTCACGAGCTCTCCCAATCCGCGCCGAGAAGCTCGAACGGGGATATTATGGACGAAAAAAACATGTGTGGACATTTTTGGTCATCGAGCCTGATCGCCGCGCTCATGGCGGTATCTTCGCTGGTTGCCCTGCCCTCTTCGGCGTGGGCGCAAGAGCAGGCCGACGGGCTCGCGGCGCCGGCGGTCGAATCGCGGCTGGGCGTGGTCGCCTCTGATCATCCGCAGACATCGCAGATCGGCGCCGACATCCTTGCCGCAGGCGGCAACGCGGCCGACGCGGGCACCGCCGCGCTGCTCGCAAACGGGGTGCTCAACCCCTTCGCCTCGGGGCTGGGCGGCGGCGGCTTTTGCCTGTACCGACCGATCGAGACCGGCGAGGTCAAGGTCATCGACTTCCGCGAGACCGCCCCTCTGGAGGCCACCGAGGAAATGTTCGTCGTCGACGGCGAGCCGGTTCGCAAACTGCAGATGCGCGGAGGACTCGCGGTCGCCGTCCCCGGTGAGCCCGCCGGGCTGTGGGCGCTGCAGAATCTGCACGGCACGCTGGAGTGGAAGGCGGTCGTCGAGCCGGCCGTCGGCCTCGCCGAGAGCTTCGAGGTCGGCGAGTTGCTCGCCGAGCGCCTCGAACAACGCGCCGAATCGCTCGAAGAACGGCCCGAACTCGCTGAAAGCTTCAAAATCGACGGCGACTGGGCCAATGAGGGCGATACCCTCGAGAACCCAAACTTGGCCAAATTACTCGCCATGTACCGCGACGAGGGGCCGATCGTCTTTTATCGCGGCCAGGTCGGCAAAGCGATCGTCGAGGCGGTCAACGCCGCCGGCGGAGTATTCAGCGTCGAGGATTTTCGCACCTACGAGATCGCCCACCGCCAGCCGCTGGAGGGTAGCTACCGCGGCTTCGAGCTCTATAGCATGCCCCCGCCTTCATCGGGCGGCACGACGCTGCTGGCCACGCTCAATATCCTGGAGGGGTACGACCTCGGCGAAAGAGGGCTCAATGGTCAAACGCTGCATCTGGTCATCGAAGCGCTCAAGCACGCCTTCGCCGACCGCGCACGCTGGTTGGGTGACACCGACTTCGTCGAGGTGCCCGTCGAGCGGCTCATCTCCGAGGATTACGCGGACACGCTTCGCGAGAAGATCGACCCCGAGGGCGTGCTGCCGCTGGAGGAGTACGGCACCCATCCCTCGCCGCCCGACGACAGCGGCACCACCCATGTGAGCGTCATCGACGCCGACGGCAATATGCTCGCGTGCACCTCGACCATCAACACGAGCTTCGGCTCGATGGTCTATGTCGACGACTACGGCCTGATCCTCAATAACGAGATGGGGGATTTTACGCCCATGCGCGGCAAGACCAACGTCTTTGGACTGGTCGGCACCGGCCAGAACGCCGTCGAGCCCCAAAAGCGCCCGCTCAGCTCGATGAGCCCCACGCTCGTGCTTCGCGACGGCGAGCCGTTCCTGTCCAGCGGCGCCAGCGGCGGGCCGGCGATCATCACCGGTACGCTGCTGAGTATCTTGAACCTGGTCGACTTCGCGATGTCCCCCCCGGAGGCGATCGCAGCGCCCCGCATCCACCATCAGTGGCGACCCGAGAAGCTCTTCATCGAGGAGGCCATGGTCGGCCACGACGTACTTGAAGAGCTCGGCCACGAACTCGAGGTTCGACCCTTGTGGAGCAGTGTCCAGATTGTCGTCCGTCGGGCCGATGGCATGCAGGTTGGCGTGGCAGACCCGAGAAAGAAAGGTGCCCCCGCCGCCGAGCCGGCCGCAGACACAGAGAAGTCCGAGAAGTCCGAGAAGTCCGAGAAGTCCGAGAAGTCCGAGAAGTCCG
>CAYLTX010000123.1:0-329 GCA_964386725.1 uncultured Bradymonadales bacterium
TTCGGGTTTTGGGTTTTGGGTTTCGGGTTTCGGGTTTCGACGTGGTGTGTGCGATGGGCTGGATGGACAGGAAGCGGTGGGTTGGCATGGTGGCGGTGGCGTGTGTGGTGGCCTGGGCCGCGGCGCTCGGTGGCTGCAAGAGTGCGGCACCGGCCGCTGACGAGGCGCCCGCGGAGGTGCCGGCGGCCGAGGTCCGACCCGGCGCCGAGCGCTGGGAGGATCATGCGATGGAGCTGCCGGCGAATTCGCCGGTGGTGCTTTGGGCCCAACCCGACGCCCTGCTCGACGGCGCGTCGAGCCTGCGCGACTGGCTGTTTGCGCGCCCGGAG